>CAZHTX010000258.1:0-8167 GCA_964535475.1 uncultured Pirellulaceae bacterium | reverse complement strand
AATGACCGGTGCGCCACCGAATACTTTTCTCCATCGACATAAACGACCGCAAAATGCGTTGCCTCACTACCGGTTCCGGCTGTCGTTGGAATCGCCAGCATTGGTTTGCCAACCACCTCGATCGAAGCCATGCCAGCGGCAAGATCCCGAGCGGTGGCCGCTTGCTCGGCAAACGCCCCGATTAATTTCGCCAAATCGATCGCCGTGCCACCCCCGAGAGCAATTACGACATCGGGTTCGAAGTCGCGGTACAACTCAATTCCCCGCGTTACGTCCTCCAGCTTGGGATTCAGCTCAAACTCCGTGAATCGCGCGGTCGCATGCCTGCGAAAAAGCGGCTCAAGGATGACATCCGCGCCTGAAGCTCGGTAAGCCGGTGGATCGAGAACCAAAAACAGGCGCTGGGCGGATAACGCCTCCAGCACAGCGGCTACTCCTTCGATCGACTCGACCAACGGCTGTTGCATCACAACCACTTTGACTCCTCCGGCATGTGCGAGCTTTGACTTTACTGAGGTTATGCTACTGAGTGTTGACTTTAAATCAACTCAGGAGCTTGCGACCGCCTGATCAACAGCGCGGTCAGAAAGATAAAGTTGCGTTAACTTACCCGCGACATAAGTCGCCCAGCTACGCTTCCCACCGTATCATCCGCCGTTCGCGTGTTCGGAACGGACATTAATATCGAAGAAAGCAAGCGATCCGATTGTGGCATGACCTTCGGTGCCCAGCCGGCATCGCAATTACGCTCCGCAGAACTAATGCATGTCGTTGCCAGCCTCAGCGAAATGTGTCATTTGGTTCTGGCCGCAAAAAAACGCTGGCTCCTGCTTCAGCTGCTTGAAATGCTGATCCTCCGGCAAACACGTTGGCCACAGGCGACGAACCGAAAGGCGGTGAATATGCAGGTGTAGCTTCTCTGGATTACACGTTTGACTTTGATAATAAATTAGCGGTCGGGGGGACATCGCGAGCGACCATCATCGGGCCCTATCAACTGCTTCAGCGGCTTGGCGAAGGCGGGATGGGTGAGGTATGGATGGCCATGCAAGAGAAGCCGGTGCGGCGACGCGTGGCGCTGAAGCTCATTAAGAGTGGGATGGATAACAAGCAGATCCTGCTCCGCTTCGAAGCTGAGCGTTAAGCTCTGTCGATGATGGACCATCCAAACATTGCCAAAGTGCTCGACGTGGGGACGACGCCGGATGGGCGACCGTTCTTCGTCATGGAGTTGCTGAAAGGTCAGACGCTGACGCGTTGCTGCGACAAAAACAAGATTAGTATCGAAGAGCGGCTCAAACTGTTTCTCGATGTTTGTTCCGGCGTGCAGCATTCTCACCAAAAAGGGATCATTCACCGCGATCTCAAGCCGGGCAACATTATCGTCGACACCTACGACGGGAAACCGGTTCCTGAAATTATCGACTTCGGCGTGGCCAAGGCAATGGAAACGACTCACCGGCTCACCGACCAGTCGCTCTTTACCGGAATTGGCCAGATTCTGGGTACGCTCAAGTACATGCCCCCCCGAGCAGGCAAGTCTCGACAACTTGGACATTGACACCCGCACCGATATCTATGCGCTGGGCGTGATCCTCTATGAACTCCTCACGTGTGGCACGCTGTTAAGTATGCACAATTTGGCCGGTGCGTCCTATAACGCCGGAGAGTTAGGCAAGACGTTAGCTCTTCATCAACAAACGCTGGAGCTTGCAAAGACTCCGCTTGACCCGGAGCATCCCAACACGCTCAACAGCGTGAGCAATTTGGCTCAAGCATATTGGCACAGAGGGGCAACGCCAACAACCTGTCTAGCGATAATTAGTTTTCCCTCCGTGTTGCCTCAGCCGAGGAGGAGAACTAATCGTCGCCGAACACAGCGGATTGCATAGCCCAAGCCAACGGCTGGAAAGGATTTTTCATCATGGCTCGAGCCGCTTTTTTGCAAGCTTCTTGATTTCCGCTGACGTTAAAGCAGAGTCGACAATCGTCAGTTGCTCGATAATGCCATGAAACGGAAAGTTATACATTTCTTTGGAACCGAAGTGGTTTCCGACTCCCACGCCAGGCTCCCGGAATTCAAGAAGCTTCGCAAAAGGCCGGAAGGTCGTTTGGCGTTTGGCGACCTGTTCACCGTTTATGTACAACCTCATGAACCCGGTAGCATCGTCCAAGGTTGCTGCGACATGCAAGAACTTGCCTTGCTCTACTTGCGCCACAATCGAAGCGCCGCCCTCGATCCCGTGCACCCCAAACTCAATTACGCCGGAAGGTAAAGTACTCAGGAAGTACGGATCTCGACCACTCCGGTTATCGCTCCTCATAACGATTACTCCATGTCCGTCTTTGGGGAGAGGGAACGAGTCAATCTTAAGACAGCATTGAATTGTTAGCGAACCGGTAAAGGCCAACTCGGGAAGGTCAGGGATGTTTGCCCGGTCATCGTGGCCATCAAACGCGAGCGCCTGACCGAGACGTCCCTGGATGACTCGAGTGCCATTGAGGATCGTGGCTTCAAGCCCATTCAGCACGTTGGGGATCTGTTTAGCTCCAAGTGCCTCCTGCCTAGCCTTTAGATCGGCTATTTCCAATGCTTCTCTAGCACGGAAGCTCAGCGGTCGGCTCGAAACTAGGGGCAGAGCGAGCTGCGCATTTACATTGTTAGGCGGATTGTTATTTTTACGGAGTTCACCTGCCTTTTCATGCAGTCCCAATGCGTCGTAACTCGCGCTTAGTTCTTCAATGGCAAGAATTGTCAAAGGATGAGTCTCGCCAAACTCGTCGAGTAGTATTCTGTAGGCTCCTTCGTAGACTTCGACTGCGTTCTCGTGCTTATGTTGTGCGGCGTAGTTGGCAGCCAAACCCATCTGTGTTTCGAGGGTTAATCTGTGCTCGGTTCCAAGATTCCTCGCTGATTCCTCCAACGCTCTTGTGTGCAATTCGCGCGATTCGTCAAAATCACCTTTGCGAGTCAAAGTGCTCGCGAGATTCGCTTGGCAACCAAGCGTGAATGGATGATCGTCACCCAGAAGTGAGCTTGCCGAGTCCAATAACCTCCGAAATTGCGTTTCGGCGTCGTCCAACTTCGACTGCTTCACCAGCAGCACGGCCAGACAGTGTTGCGTTTTCAGGGTACCGGGATGCTCAGGGCCAAGGATCTGCTCTCGATGCAACAGAACGTGTCGAAATCGTTTCTCGGCCTCTTGCAGTTTGTTCAATTTGTCGAGGGCTTCAGCAAGTCGGTGCTGCGCATCCAATGTTAGCGGATCCTCTGGTCCGAGGCGTTTTAGCCGAAGGTCAACAACATGAACGAACAATCGTTGCGCGTTGCTATAAAGCCCGCAATAGAGCGAGATTTCCCCCAAATCACTCATACTTTGAGCTGTATCGAGGTGCTGATCTCCGAATTTCTTTAAGCGGTCATCCAGCACTACTCGAATCAGTTTCTCAGCCTCCGCATCATTTCCTTGATCTAGAAATGCCAGAGCGAGCTTCCGCCTCAATCCTTGCGTGGTAGGGTGCTCTGCACCATACAATTTCGTGTAGGTTGTCAATGCGGCGCTGAGTTGTTCTTCGGCCAACGCGAATTCGCCAAGTGCTCGGTAGGTTTCACCAAGCGTGGTTCGAATTGCTGCGGCTACGAGCGGTTGGTCGGCGAGCTTCTCATCGATGCGCGCAGCGGCTCGATCGACTACTGTCCTTAACCGAATGTCGCGATTCGGTTCGTTCAACGGGTTGGCCGCTCCCAAGAGATCATCTGTGATGAAGGCAATCACGGCATTGGCGGTCGTAGCCTGCTGTTCTGCGGCCCGACGTTCTTGAGCGATTACTAAATTGCTGGCGGTCAGCGCGAACATGGCCGTAAAGACCATTGCGCAAGTGGAAAGAGCCATCGTCCATACGAGCGGCTTATGGCGGCGGGACCATTTGGTGAGTTTGTCTGTCATACTCGGCGGCTTGGCCTGAATCGTGCGGTCTTCGAGAAACGCCAAAAGATCCTCGGCCAGTTCAGCGGCGGAATGATAGCGATCATCAGGGGCTTTCTCGATCGCTTTGTGGATGATCGTTTCCAACTCGGCTGGAATAGAGCGATTGAGCTTGCGGAGTTTAATGGGCTCCTCGAAAGTGATTTGTTGAAGTAGCTGTTGCCTATCGTTCGAGTCGAAGAGGGGCCGCAAGCTTACGAGTTCGTACAATGTGACCCCCAGCGAATAGATATCGCTCCGAGCATCGCTGATTGCCCGCTTGGCCATAGCTTGCTCGGGACTCATGTAGCGCAGCGTCCCAACCAAGTCTCCGGTTCTTGTGATCCCTACGTCAGCCTCGATACGAGCTAGACCAAAATCGGTAATGAAAAGATTGGCATTCGCGTCCAGCATCAAGTTGCCCGGCTTGATATCACGATGGAATACTCCTTGGACGTGCGCGTGCTGCAATGCTTCCGCCGCCTGAACGCCCAGTTGTGCCGCCGATCGATAATACCCAGCTTTCGTGTCGCTTCCGGAGAGCGTCGTGACACGTGCCTGAACATCAACCTCGGTCTCTGTCCTATTGCACACGCCATCGAGAGGATTGGAATCAGACTCTTTCCGACCTTGAAGATCGACCGCTTGCTCGTGCTCGCCAGAAGTGGAGAGCACCTTGCTCATTGTGGTCCCAGTGACACTACCTACTCGGTCACAGCGTGCTAGCTCCCGAATCGCTTCTGCTAATGATTGTCCGCGGATTAGTTGCATCGCAAAGTGATGGACGCCACGTTCTTCACCGACGGAATAGATCGAAACGATGTTTGGATGATCGAGCATGGCTGCAGCTCGGACTTCATTTCGAAAGCGTTCCAGGGCCTTGCGCTGCAAGGTTCCGGCCATCGGCAATATCTTGAGCGCTACCCGGCGGCCCATTGAAAGCTGTTCGGCTTCGTAAACCAGGCCCATGCCGCCCGATCCAAGCTTACGAAGCAAGCGAAAGTCGCCGATCCGCTGGCTCCTCGACAAATCGAATTCATCAATTCTTGGGGCCGCCGGAGCGTCCGCGTTAATCATTTCCAACGCGGGTAAAGTACGTCGAATTAGGTTAGCGATGCTGGGATAGTTCAGCGCGTAGGCTTCAACCGCGGGCTGTTTGCTGTCTGCCAACTCCTGCAAATATTCATCTACGGCTTGGCCTAACAAGACGTCGACATCTTCGCACGGGCTCGAATGCTCTGCTTCGGTCATAATCATCTCACTTCAAGAATGATAGCTGATATCGTTCTCGTCTAACATTTCTACCAGCCGACGCATGGCTCGACCTAGCCGCTTGCGGGCAGCAGCGGGCTCGATTCCCAAGACCTCAGCAGCCTGCTGATTGGTCAACTCTTCCGTATATCTGAGCAACAAGATTTCGCGGTCGGTCTCGGGCATTTTGCTTATAATGTTCCGAACTTGTTCCGCCTGCTCTTTCTTCCTAAGAATTTGGCTTGGACCGGCAAGCAGCCGTTGGGCGATCGACAGGGACGATTCATCCGCCATCCGATCTTCACGCTTTACGGTTCGCTTCATTGCGAAGTGGTGTCGCCGCGCATCGACCATTCTCTCCAAAGCTTGGCTTCTAAGCCACACGCGAAACGATGACGGCGGTTGAACCAGAAACTCGCCGATCCGCCTGCAAACTGCCATCGACGTCTCCTGAATGATGTCAGACGGGTCGACGCGTAAACGCAGATCATTGTCCATCCGAAGTTCGATGACACGCCTCAAGTATGTCCTGTGAGCTGCGAGCAGTCTGTCCAACGCAGACCTATCGCCATGCGCAACTCGTTCTAGTAGCGTCTCGATTTCGGATGCATCGGCGTTTTCTGTCACGGATTCGATCCCCTTATTCACTGACCCGAAATCAGTGCAATGATTGGGACATCAGCTGGTGGAAAACTGGCGAAAAATAACAAAATACTTCTCATTCTCGAATTCTTCCAATATTTTTTTCCCCGCCTGTCCCACTTCGCATCGAGATTTCGGGTCAGTGAAAGAGAGGTGGCCAACCCATCATGGGCTGGATCCATTAGCCGGTCAATTACCTTCGGAGGACAGTCGTCATGCGACCGGTGACTGTTCGAGTTTAGCACGCTGAGCCCTGTTCCGCGAAGTCTTGTTGAATCTGAGTGCTGACCGACCGCTTGGTCGGTCCCATCTCGTCTGCTGAATAGGTCAACACCATGCGGTCGTCAGCGAAACCATTCCGCGATGTAGAGATAAACACCATGAAAACGCTTCCACTAGCTTTTTTCCTGCTCGCTGTGTCGTTCCATGGCAATGCTTGTACATCGCACGCGGCGTTAGTGTTCAGTTCCGCGCTACAGGCTGATTTTGAGTTCGAAGTAGTCGAAGGCCCCCTCAGCGAAATCGATGGTGTCAACGTTGGCGACATATTATTTTTTCGTGCTATCGGGTCCTTGGAGTTTACGCTCGACGATTCAGTGACCGGAGCGACCTCCATGGCGTTTACAAATGTCACAGGAACGTTGACCGGAGTGGCTCCCACGGCTTTTTTACCATTCGAGCTGACTCCTGAAGTTGAATTTGTGGGTGGTTCGTTGGACGACATCCAGCGCGACGGCGAAGGCGAAATCACATCTGCCAGAGTTGCCGGCCTGCAAATGTTGTGGGAGATGGCAGGCACACCGGCGATCTTGGGTGGCGATGAAGTTTTGCTTTACAGCACTGACCCCCTGGAATTTAACGGCGACGTGTCTGGGATTCCGTTTAGCCCGGGGGACACTCTTTTCGGCCCCGATGATTTCGAAGTCTATCTCGACGCGGGCCTCGGAAATCCCGGTCTTCCCGATGGTGATCCGCTGGCTGCGATCGGCCGAAATCGGACTCTGACTGCCGTGCCCGAACCCGGCACCGCCGCGGTTTGCGCTGCCGTAGCTGGCGTGATCGTTGTCCGCCATCGCCGCAGAAAAAAGTCACCGCAAAACCTTGCCACCGCCTCCTAAGTAGCTGGCGTGTACCAATCAATATCCCCAATCGATACGCTCCAACTGAGGACTTCAAAGATGCCGACTCCTGTTTCACGATTAAGCGACCAACGAAAACGAGAACATAGGCGCACGAAGGCCCGTCGTCGACTTCGAGTCGAAACGCTGGAGGACCGCCGACTGCTAGCCGTGCTGGCAGCGGATGGATTTGAGGCGGGTAATTTCGTTGGCGGAAGTGAACAATGGGCCTCCGGCAGTTGGGACGTCAGCGGCGATGCAAGAGTCCGCACTGATACATCGCCTGCGACCGGCAGCAATCACGCGAGGTTGCGACGGGGTACTGGGGATCTGCAAAGAACCGTCGATGTGACCGAATTCGGTGATATTCGACTGCAGTTCGACGCCAAGTTGTATTCTCTGGAGGGATCCGATCGAGCTGATGTGAAGATAAGTGGGGACGGTGCGACCTGGACAACGCTTCTGTCGTTTTCTAATGGCGACGATGACGGACAATATAGAAATTACGACCTAGCTGTACCCGACGTTGGTGACACCTTGCACGTCCGCTTTGATGCCAATATGAGCGGCGGTGCGGATTATTGGTTTATCGACAATGTTGAAATCATCGGTACGCCGTCGGGACCATCGGAGATCACGATTGGTGACGCGACGGTAACCGAGGGCGACGCAACGCTGAAGAACCTTGGCGTTTTCGTTTCCGAAGGGAGTGGTGGATTGATGCGGCCGAGGACCAACATTTTTGGGCCGGACCGCAACGATGATTCAGTTGAGGACCTCTATGTCATCAGTGCAGATACGGATGAAATCCTCGTTTACGATGGGGCAACCGGCGAATTCCTTGAACCATTCATAACCGGGGTGCCCGAATTAGAGAATTCTGCGGATATCGCCTTTGGCGATGGCTATTTCTTCGCAAATAGCGCATTCGACGGATCGAAAGTTTTCCGCTTTGATGCGAGCACTGGTGCGTATATTGATTCACTGGATGTCGGAACCGACGGACCGCTCGGAATTACGCTTGCGGAAAACGGCCCGTACACGGGTGACCTGTTCCTTACCGACCGATTCACAAACGAAGTTCTGCGATATGACTTCGACACACAAACCTCGACGCCATTCGTCACTGCTGGAAGCGGAGGCATCGTCAGCCCATGGAAAGCCGTTATTGGTCCGGACAATGATTTGTAT
>CAZHTX010000257.1:3970-8224 GCA_964535475.1 uncultured Pirellulaceae bacterium | reverse complement strand
GACCAGCGGCGAGTGGGCCAGCGGCGAGTGGACCAGTTGGGGGTGTGCCAGTTGGGGGTGTGCCAGTTGGGGGCGGGCCTCCGGCGGCGGCGGCCAGCGAGCGGCTGAGTTATGATGCGCCCAGCGATTGGCAGCCGGCCCGCGTTTCCTCCATGCGGTTGGCTGCGTTTCAGATGGGGCCCGAGGATCGCAAAGCGGAGATTACGGTGATTCCCGCTGGCGGCGATGTGCGGGGCAACGTGGAGCGATGGATTGGACAAATTCGCTCACAAGCTGTGGATCCAGCGGACGTGGATACGGTTATCTCAGCGGCACAAAAGTTAGTCGTCGATGGTCGCGAGAGTCAGCGGTTTATCATTCAGGGTGACGGCGAACCGGCTCAAAGCATCGACGGCACCGTCGTGCCGCTCGAAGAGGGCTTTCATTTATTCATTAAGGCCACCGGGGATTCGCAAACGATTTCCCAGCAAGCCGCCAGCATCGAACAGTTTCTCAACTCTTTAAAGATCAATTTGTGATGGCAACTGCAAACGTCAACACTTGGGATAATGCTGCCGGTGAGCGAGCGTCACTCCGTTCTGCCGAACGGGCGACCATGCAAGTGCTCAAACTTTGCGGCTCGCTGAAGGTCACCGTGACGCTATTCGCGCTCTCGATGGTGCTGGTCTTGATCGGCACGCTGGCCCAAGAAGACTTGAACATGGTAGAGGTGAAAGCTCGCTACTTTACTTCCTGGATCGCCATGATGCGGCTGGAAGATTTTGTCCCGCAAGCCTTCGTGCGACACGATCCGATTCCGGGTGAGATTCCGTTTCCCGGGGGTGCGTTGATTGGTTTGTTGCTGATGGTGAATTTGGTCGCCGCCAAAGTCACTCGCTTTCACGTTCGCGCCAGCGCGGGCCGCTTGGCCTTGGGGGCCGGCATTTTCGCTTTTGGTATTTTGCTGTGTTACGGTGTCGTCGCTTGGGGCAATTCCGAGGGCGTTCAAGGCGAGCCACCGATCAGCTACAAGACCCTCTGGAGTGGCCTGGTCGCTGGCATGGCGGTCCTCTGGCTGACCGCTCTGTTCGAAGCATTCAAAGCCAAACGCTTTGGCTGGCGACTGATTTGGATTGCCATCGCTGTCGCTTTTGGTGGACTTGGTGTGGCTTCACTGCTGGGCATCTTTTCGATGTCGGCCAGCAGTCTGCGGATCACTTGGCAGTTAATCGAAGGGACTATCGTCGCCACCGTATTGCTCGTCGGCAGCCGCATCATGTTTGGCGCACAGGGAGCCAATCTCTTGCTGCACTTTGGCGTCGCCTTGTTGATGTTAGGTCAATTCATTTTCGGCGATACGCAGCTCGAGCAACGATTGTCACTCGTCGAAGGCCAATCGACCAACACACTGGTCAACATGGACCATGTCGAGTTGGCTTTCATCGAGACGCTCGAGGATGGCAAGCAACGCATCACGGTCATTCCCGAGAACAAACTGAAGCTCGCCTTTGAGCAAGAACAAGTGCTCAAGGATGATCGGTTGCCCGTCGACCTGCGCGTGCTTTCATTTTTCGACAACAGTGACTTGACCAAGCCGTCGGAAGAGAACTTGGCCACCAAGGGCACCGGATTGGAAGTCATCGCCAAGGAGATTCCCAAAGCGGGCGGGACCAACAGCGAAGTCGATTTAGCCTCCGCCTACGTGGAATTTCTCAGCAAAGAGAATGGCGAATCGTTGGGCGTGCACCTCGTCTCGCAGATCCTCAACGAACGAGCTTTCCTGAGCATTGGCGGCAAAGAAGATATGCCGGAAGAATTGCTGCTGGGGGATCAAGCTTACCAAGTGCAGTTGCGATTCGAGCGGGTTCCCAAACCGTACTGGGTGCAGGTCAAAGATGTGCGTCGCGTCAACTACAGCGGCACGCAAACGCCTCGCGATTATTCGTCATTCATCAAGCTGGTCGATACCGACACGGGCAACGTGGAAAACGCTCGCGTGTGGATGAACAACCCGCTGCGTTATCGGGGCGAAACCTTCTATCAATCTGATTATCAACAGTTGCCCGGCGGCAAGGAATTCACCTCGATTCAAGTTGTCCGCAACGCCGGTTGGATGATTCCCTACATCGCTTGCATGATTGTTGCCGTGGGCATGATCGCGCACTTCACCGGCACGCTGGACCGCTTTTTGGGTCGGCGAGAACGCGAACTGGCTCGCGGGGCCGACGTGGTGGCTGCGACGCCCGAGGAAGCGGGTGCCCCCGCCGAATCGGTTGGCAAATCAGGCGGTGGCCTCAAGCATTTGCTGGCGGTCGGTTGGCTTCCGGCGCTGGCTGTGGGGCTTTCGCTATTAGCCCTAATTCCCTGGTCCACGGTGATGATGGCCATGCGTCCCGACACCCGGGAGACCACCATGGATACCTACCGGGCTGGTGAGATTCCGGTACGCTTCGGTGGTCGCGTGATGCCTTTGGACGCGTACGCCACGACCACCTTGCGAGCGATCAGCAACAAAACATCCTTGCCTTTGAAGGCCGACAACGCCGAAGTGCCACCCGCCCCGTTGGCGATGGTTAAGCGAGCCGGTGATGCCAAAAAACTGCCCGCCCTAAATTGGCTTTTCGAAGTCGCCAGCGGCAGCCAAGATGTTCGCGATCTGCAAATGTTCCGAATCGATGCCGACGAGGTGCTGGCTCATTTCTCATTGCAACGCCGTCCCAGCAAGCTCTATTCACTCCAAGAGTTGATTCCCGGCTTGCAAGAGTTCGACACAATTGTGCGGGAGGCGGCTGAAAAAGATGCCCTGGAACAAACATTTAAAGAGCGAAAGTTCCTCAAGCTGGCTTCGCGAATCAATGCTTTCGAACAATTAAGCATTGCTTTTACCGATCCATTTGCAGTGTTGCCAGCGATCCCGCCTCAATTCGATCGCCCTGATTTGACCGCCGAACAGCGTCAACAGGTTCAGTTGATGGTGCTGCAGCAGCAGATGGAGCGATTGGAGACCGCGCCGGTCGCGGCTGTGGTGCCTCCCACCACGGAGACGACGACCGCCAGCATCGACACGCCTCCTTGGAAACCGCTGGCACCGGTCAAGTTTAATGACGTGATCGCCACGATTCGCGGCGAAGAACCAACGCCGGGAGCCAAGTCCTTCAGCAACGTTGTCGAAGCGTATGCGGATGAGGATGCCTCGGCGTTTAACACCGCCGTGAATGCTCACTTGGAAATCATCGCCGAAGCGGCACCGCGCGACTACCACGCTCAGAGCGTCGGTCTCGAGCGCTGGCTCGAAGCGGTGCACCCCACGGTGATTGCTTGCCTGCTGTATGGCATCATGTTGCTGCTGGGGATCATCGCCTTGGCGGTTAATTCTCCGCTGCTCAAGTCCAGCGTCTGGGGAGGATTGACCTGCGTCTTGGTCGTTCACACCATGGTGTTGCTGGCTCGGATCTACATCACGGGTCGCGCTCCGGTAATCAACCTTTACTCGTCGGCCGTCTTCATTGGTTGGGCGACGGTCGTGTTTGGTTTGCTGTATGAACGTATTTTCCGGCAAGGGGTAGGCAACATCATTGCTTCCACAACCGGCATGTTGACCTTGATGGTCGCCTGGGCGCTCAGCGATGGCGACACCATGCCAGTCTTACAAGCGGTGTTGGACACTCAGTTTTGGTTGGCCACCCACGTGATTACCGTCACGCTGGGATACGCCGCCACGTTTGCCGCTGGTGCGCTTGGCATCGCCTACTTGTTTAGCTTGCTGTTTACCGGCAAGACCACCACGCCACTGCTCCGCGACATCTACCGCATGGCCTACAGCGCCACCTGTTTCGGGATTCTCTTCAGCTTTGTCGGCACGGTGCTCGGCGGGCTGTGGGCCGATGACAGTTGGGGACGATTCTGGGGTTGGGACCCGAAAGAGAATGGGGCCCTGTTAATTGTCATTTGGAACGCGCTGATGCTGCACGCCCGCTGGGATGGAATGGTCCGGGAACGAGGCTTTGCGATCCTGGCTATCGGCGGTAACATTGTCACCGCCTGGAGCTGGTTCGGCACGAACCAGCTGGGAATTGGTCTGCACAGCTATGGGTTTACCAGCGGTGCGCTAATGCTCTTGACGCTGTTCGCCCTCAGCCAATTGGCCGTGATGGGCATGGGGATCGCGATGGTGATGACGAGCAACAAGCGATCCCCAACCAGCTCCGAAAAGGGTTAGCCGTTTTGGTCCCGCGTCTCAACCAACCCGCTACCGCTACCGCTACCGCTACCGCT
>CAZHTX010000257.1:0-3870 GCA_964535475.1 uncultured Pirellulaceae bacterium | reverse complement strand
CCGCTACCGCTACCGCTACCGCTACCGCTTCGGGCTCGCCCCGGCGGAGCGACACCTGGTATCTACCATTGCTAGACCGGCCCATACTCGCTTCCGCTCCGGGCTTGTCCCGGCGGAGCGACAACTGACAGCTACCACGGCTATCATAGATTGCTATTCGTTTTTTTCATTAGAATCGATCTCCGCTTCGGGCTTGTCCCGGCGGAATCAACGACTGTCAGCTACCATCGCTAAACCGGAAACCGCGGCTAGCGCCATCGCGGCTAACCGGAAACCGCGGCTAGCGCCATCGCGGCTAAACCGGAAACCGCGGCTAGCGCCATCGCGGCTAACTTGGGCTACCGACTTGATTGCCCGGCCGGTATGCCGGCGGCAAACTCTTCCACCATCTTGTCGCAGAACGACGGCAAATCCTCGGGCTGACGACTGGTGACCAATCCTTGGTCGACAACGCACTCGTGATCGAGCCAACGTCCACCGGCGTTCTCAACGTCAGTTTTGAGACTTGGCCACGAGGTCAACTCGCGATCGCGGACCACGTCCGCTTCGACCAGCATCCAGGGACCGTGGCATATCGCGGCAACTGGTTTTTGCTGCGCGAAGAATTCTTTTACGAACTCGACTGCAGGCTTGCAAGTTCTCAGCTTGTCGGGATTTGCCACCCCGCCGGGCAGCACCAGCGCATCGTAATCACTCGCTGAAACCTCGTTGATTTTTTTATCAACGGGAAACACGTCCGCCTTCTCGTCGTGATTCATTCCTTGAATGCCACCTTCTTCGATACCGATCAAATCGACTTCGGCACCCGATTCTTTTGCCGCCAGCCAGGGCATCGTTAATTCAATCTGCTCGAAACCGTCAGTCGCCAAAAATGCGACTCGCTTTCCCTTCAATGGTAACTTGATCATCGTAAGCATACCTCCTTCAAAAAGGGTTACTGCTAACCTGGCAGGCACTGAGCCCACGAGTGGACGCTTTGAAAACAGAGTAAGGGTGAGCGATGAGCGCTCGGGCAACGCGTCCGGGCCAGTCCTGAGCAATCACCAATTAGGTGCAATTCGGATGCCAACTGGGTTGCCGCAGAAAACCTGTGACGCTAGGCGAAAGCGACCGAGATTTCGTTGACAGGAGCGCTGCGCAACCTTATCGTGAACAGAATGCCGTGTTCGACAACTTACCCTGGGCGGGTTCCGCCCGCGGCGGTTGTTCCACGGTCCCGCCCGCTCGACCTTCAGATAACTTTTACCGATCTGAACGAGCTACCTCCCGAAACCCCACTTCCCACCTTCTATGGGTGATTGGGGGGATTGGCGGTGTCATCCAGTTTGGCGGTCTCGCAAAGGGGCCAAGTTTGACACCGGAGCTGCTATCGATGAGCGTTGTTTTTGGCCAATTCTTCAGTTCGAGATCCGCTTGGAACTCGGTCTTTCAGTCGTTCTGCCTGCTGGCGTTTGCGACCCTGTCGGTTCCGACCGCGTGGGTTGCTAACGCCGGGGCCGCTGATGCTCCCGCTGATAACGAAACCGCGGCAACTGCATCGGACGAGCCGGTCGCGGAGATCAGTTTCGAGCGAGACATCCAACCGATATTTGCCAAAAATTGCCTGGGCTGTCATCAACCGGCGCGGGCCCGCGGCGAGTACGTGATGACTCAGTTTGACAGTCTGCTCGGCGGCGGCGAAACCGGCGAAGCGGCCATCGTGCCCGGTCAGCCCGAGGCGAGTCATTTGCTGAGCGTGATCACACCGGTTGATGGCGTTGCCGAGATGCCGCAAGACGCCGAGCCGCTGCACGCGACTGAAATCGACCTCATCCGCCGCTGGATTGAGGGCGGAGCCGAAAACGACTTCGCTGCCGAAAGCGGGCCGATGTACACAGCCGACAATCCACCCGTCTATCGCCGACTGCCCACGATTACCTCGTTGGCCGCTTCCCCCAAAGACGATCTGCTGGCCGTTGCCGGGTTCCACGAAGTGTTGTTGCTCAGCAGCCAAGATGGCTCGATCCAAGGCCGGCTGGTCGGCATGAGCCAACGGATCGAGTCGATTCGCTTCAGCCCCTCCGGCGACCGCTTGGCAGCTGTTGGTGGCCAACCGGGGCGGGGCGGTGAAGTGCAGATTTGGGACGTGGCCGCACGCGAATTGTTGCTCTCCGTTCCGTTTACGTTTGACACGCTGCGCGGTGTCAGCTGGTCACCCGACGGTTCCCTGGTGGCCTTCGGCGCGACCGACAACGCGATCCGCGCGATCGACGCGGTGAGCGGCGAACAGAAGCTGTTCCAAGGAGCACACGAGGATTGGGTGTTGGGTACGACCTTCACGGGCGACGGCACGCACATCGTCTCGGTCGCACGTGATATGACTTGTAAACTGACCGAGACCAGCACCGAACGGTTTATCGACAACATCACATCGATCACTCCCGGCGCGCTCAAGGGTGGTTTGTCCAGCGTCGTGACCTTAGCGGGTCGCGACGAAATCCTTGTTGGCGGAGCCGATGGGACCGCGCAAATCTATCAAGTGTACCGTCAATCGGCTCGCAAAATTGGTGACAACGCCAACCTCCTGCGGACTTTGCCGACGTTGCCAGGAAGAATCTTTGCCGTCGATGCCCACGCCGCGTCCAAACGTCTCGCCGCCGTGGCAACCATTGATGGAAAATCGGAAGCTCGCGTCTGGAACGCTCGCCCCGACGATGAGATTCCCGCCGACATTCAAGCCATCCAAAAGAAGCAGGCCAGCGATCGCAGTCCCGAGGAAAGAGCAAAGTCGGATGCTTTCTTCAGCCCCACCGTAGAGCAATTGGCGATCCTGAATCTGGATGTCCCCGCCTACGCGCTGAGCTTCCTCAACAACGGTGAACTGGCGGTCGGTGGTGCGGATGGGATCGTCCGCATCGTCGGTCTCGATGGCCAGTTGTTGCGTGAATTCCCCATCGCTCCATTGGCCCCCGCCGAGCAAAGCGAACAACCGCCGGTCTATGATCCAGCCCGCTGGCAACAATCGATCGCCGCACAACCAGCCCCCACGCAGCCTGGCCCCACGCAGCAAGGCGATATCGAGTCGCTGAAGATCGAGTCGCTGGAGGTTTCACCGGCCGGAGCGATCCAGTTCGACAGTCCTTTCGAGTACGTGCAACTGTTGATCACGGCCATCCTGGCCGACGGCTCACGCGTCGATGTAACTCGGCTAGTTGATTACCAGCCATCCGAAAACCTGCTGGTGGCGACCGACGGCATTGTCCGCCCGCTGGCGAGCGGTGATGGCAAAATCGAAATCGCCCTGGCCGGACACGCCGCCACCTTGCCGGTGCAAACAGCCGCTTTCCAAACCAATCAAACGCCTGTTGACTACGTTCGTGACGTGAATCCGGTAATGTCGCGACTCGGTTGCAACCAGGGCACTTGCCATGGCGCTCAGAAAGGTAAAAACGGATTTCGCCTCTCGCTGCGAGGCTATGATCCAGTCTTTGACCTCCGCGCCTTAGCCGACGATTTGGCTGCGCGGCGAGTCAATTTGGCTTCCCCCGGCGACAGCCTGATGCTGCTCAAAGCGCTCGGGAGAGTGCCTCACGAGGGTGGCGCGCTGATTGATGCCGGTTCGCCCTATCATGGAATCTTGCAAAATTGGATTGACCAAGGTGCCGAGGTCGATTTCAGCAGTCAAAAAGCGACTCGCATCGAAATCTTGCCTGAAAACCCCGTCGTGCAACGAGCCGGTGCGAATCAACAGGTGCGGGTCATCGCTTTCTATGCTGACGGCCGACAACGTGACGTCACTCGCGAAGCTTACGTCGATAGCGGTAACACCGAAGTTGCCACCGCTTCCAAGACAGGCCTGCTGACCGCGGTCCGGCGGGGCGAAGCACCGTT
>CAZHTX010000256.1:0-8237 GCA_964535475.1 uncultured Pirellulaceae bacterium | reverse complement strand
CGTGGCTAGCGCCAAAACGGCTAACCCTAAAACTGAACTCTGACAAACCACTAGTGATGACCGGCGGTCACTTGCTCTTCATTGAAAGAACCCGCTCCGGTTTGCTGGCGAGCTTTCAACTCGCGGCAAGCATCTGAGGGATTTTCGCACAAAGAGCATGAAGTGCGTCCCTCCGAGTCGGTTTTGTTACCCAAGCCCCCGCAGGAACCGCTGATCGGTCGCCGGCCAAACATCACACCCACCGCCATGCCGACCGCGACCACGAAAAAGATTCCGAAAGAAATCAGGACCATTAAACCAATTGTGGACCAAGTCATAACATTCGCCGCAGGCTAAAAAGGATAGCGATCAAAAAAACTTAACTTGTCTGCCATTGCAGTCCAAAATTCCAGGCTGCCGACGCTCTATCGACCAGGAGGCTTGGGCAATGGAATGTTGTCGGGAAATAACTCGCTTTCACTCGCAAGCAGTGTGCCGTCAGCTAACTTACGTACGATCCGCACCGCTAGTCGCTCCTCGGCCGCAATCTCGAGCGCCCGCTCGGGACCGACGACATTCAACGCGGTAGCCCAGCCATCGGCAAGCATACAGCTGTCTGCAAAGACCGACACGACAGCCATGTCGTGCTTCACCGGCATGCCGGTCCTAGGGTCGATCGTGTGGGAGAAACGCTGACCTTCAAATTCGAAGAAATTGCGATAATCACCACTGGTCGCAATCGCTCGGTTGTTCAACTCAAAAGCTAAATGAAAGGTTCGCTCGCCCTCAACGGGATCCTCGATCGCAACTCGCCAACTGCGGTTTCCACGCTGTCCGATGGCACGACTCTCGCCACCGATGTCGACGAAACAATGCTCGCAACCAAAGTCGCTCAGCTGCTCTACTAGTCGATCTACCGCGTAACCCTTCGCGATGCTGGACAAATCGATCCGCAACTTTTCAATCGATTTACGCAGCGCCGGCGGTTCGGCGCGTGTTTCTACGGCACGATAATTGACCAACGCGCGCAGTTCCTCAATCACGTTTGCCGGCGGCGGCTCCAGCGTCCGTTTGCCCGGACCAAAACTCCAGGCATCGACCAGCGGGCCGACGGTAATATCGAAGGCCCCATCGGTGGCTGCAGAAATCGCCAGTGCTTGGTCGACCACTTTGACGACCGGGGCGCTGACGGGGAACCATTCCGTCGAATTGAGTGCATTGAAACGACTCAACTCGGACGACTTCAAATAAGTCGACATTTGATCGTTGACCCTGCGGAGGGTTAGATCGAGCTCCTGTTCCCAGTCATTGGGTAGATCAGCAGGCGGATCGGCGATGGTGACCTGATAATAGGTCCCCATCGTTTCCCCAGAAGCCTGCAGAATCTCAATCGGCCGATTCGACCCAGCCACAGCTCCGCCGTCGGGAGGTGCGGTCGCGGACTTATTGGTTGCGGCCGGCTCAGCCGACTGCTGACCGGAATCACAGCCGGCAACGAGCAGTGAGGTGAAGACGAACAGCCCAAGAAGGGAGCGAACCGCATTGCACCATCCGCAGCGCGGATGGTGCTCACATGAAACGATTGAATTCATAACTGGTTTCACTACCTGATTCGCCCGGAGAGCACCCAGGGTGCTAGCCGCCGAAATCGTCGTAGGCAATATTCTCAGGTTCCACACCAAGGTCATCAAGCATCTTGAAGACCGCAGCATTCATCATCGGAGGTCCACAAATGTAGTATTCGATGTCTTCGGGTGCTGGATGCTTGCTCAAGTAGTTATCAAGCAGCACTTGGTGGATGAAGCCACGATAGCCTGTCCAATTATCTTCCGGCAATGGCTCGCTCAACGCGATATTGAACTGGAAGTTGGGGAAAGACTTCTCAATTTCACGGAAATGCTCCACGTAGAACAACTCCCGTGAGCTTCGACCGCCGTACCAGTAGGTCACCTTGCGTTCGGTCTTTTGTCGTTTGAACAATTCAAAGATATGACTTCGCAACGGTGCCATCCCGGCCCCACCACCAATGTAAACCATTTCCGATTCCGAGTCCTTAATGAAGAACTCACCGTAAGGACCACTAATCGTGACTTTATCGCCAGGCTTGAGCCCAAAGATGTAGCTCGACATCTTGCCCGGTGGGATCCCTTCGGGGCCACGCGGCGGTGGCGTCGCGACCCGCACGTTGAGCATGATAATGCCTTGCTCACCGGGGTAATTGGCCATCGAATAAGCACGCACGACTGGCTCGTCGACCTTCGACACATATCGCCAAACGTTGAACTTGTCCCAGTCCTCGTGGAATCGATCTTCCACCAAGAAATCCTTGTAAGCGACCACGTGGGGCGGGCACTCGATTTGGATGTAACCCCCGGCGCGGAAGTCAACCTCTTCACCGCTGGGCAATTCCAGCACCAACTCCTTAATGAACGTCGCCACATTTTGGTTGCTGCGAACGGTGCATTCCCATTTCTTGGTCTCGAATGCTTCTTCGGGAACTTCGACCGTCATATCTTGACGAACCGCCACTTGGCAACTCAGTCGTTCCCCCTCGCGTGCCTCCTTCTTGGTGATGTGATCTCTCTCGGTGGCAAGAATTTCACCTCCACCCGATTTGATCTTCACGCGGCATTGGGCGCAGGTACCGCCACCTCCGCAGGCACTGGAAACAAAGATACCGGCATCGGCCAGAGCACCCAGCAGCTTGCCACCAGCTGGCACGCTGATTTCTTTCTGGCCGTTGATCATGATCTTGACCGGACCAGAAGCCACCAATTGCTTCTTCGCGACCAAGATGAAGGCCACCAGGGCGATGATGACCAGCGTGAACATTAACACGCCGAACAGGACAGTTATCATAGAACTAACCGTTAACTATTACGAAAATCAAACAAATGGAGTCGAGACGACGCTTACAGTTGGATACCGCTGAAGGCCATAAAGGCCAACGCCATTAAGCCAACCGTGATAAAGGTGATTCCCAAACCGCGTAACGGCGGCGGCACGTCGGAATACTTCATTTTTTCGCGAATCCCAGCCAGTGCGGCGATCGCGATCGCCCAGCCGAAGCCGCAACCAAAACCAAACACGCAGCTCTCAACAAAGTTATAGTCCCGCTCGACCATGAACAGCGAGGCACCCAGAATTGCGCAATTGACCGTGATCAACGGCAAGAAAATTCCGAGAGCGTTGTAGAGTGGTGGGAAAAACCGGTCTAACACCATCTCCAGAATCTGCACCATCGCCGCGATCACGCCGATGTAGCTGATAAAGCCCAGGAAGCTCAGGTCGAGCGAACCCAACCGAGCACCGAGTGAGGGGTTGATGGCGGACGTCCAACCTAGCGCACCTTCTTTTAACAGATACTGAAAAATCAGATTGTTAGCAGGCACGGTGATCGTCAAGATCACAATCACAGCGACGCCCAAACCGAGCGCTGTTTTTACGTTCTTGGAAACCGCCAAGAAGGTACACATGCCCAAAAAGAAGGCGAGCGCGAGGTTCTCGACGAAAACCGCTTTAAAAAAGATGCTTAATAGATCATTCATTATACTGAAACCGAATTCAACGCGGGTGAGAACCAGTGTGCTACGCTTCCTCGATTTGATCTGGATAGGCGGCACGAATCGCCCAGATCATGAAGCCAATCAAGAAAAAAGCGCTTGGCGGCAGCAACATCAAGTTGTCTGGGGCATACCAACCACCATTGCGGTCCAATTCCATCAATTGATAACCGAATAATGATCCGCTGCCAAAAAGCTCTCGGAAGAAAGCGACCACCATCAGCACCATGCTGTAACCCAATCCGTTGCCGAGACCATCCAAGAAGCTGGCACCGACGGAATTCTTCATCGCGAAACCCTCGGCCCGCCCCATGACGATACAGTTGGTGATAATCAAGCCGACGAACACCGAAAGCTGTTTGCTAATCTCAAACATGTAAGCTTTCAGGATCTGGTCAACCAGAATCACCAAAGAGGCAATCACGGTCATCTGCACGATGATCCGAATCGAGTTCGGAATGTAGGTGCGGATAGCACTGACCGATGCGTTACTGAAGGCCGTCACGGCGATCACCGCGAGACACATCACGAAGGATGTCTCCATCTTGGTAGTCACCGCGAGTGCCGAACAAATCCCAAGGATCTGCAAGGCGATCGGGTTGTTCCGAAAAACCGGACCGAACAGAATATCGACTGTCTTATTCTTGGCCATTGCTTGCCCCCATAGGTTCTGCGGTTGTGCTAGCCAACGTACTGCCTTGCCCCATGTCCGCTTTCAGCTTTTCTAAAAACGGCCCAAAGGCATCGTCGCTGGCCCAGTAGCGAATCAGGTTCGTGACGCCGCGGGCGGTAATCGTGGCCCCGGAAAGGCCATCCACTAAATATTGGTCGTCGTCGTCAGCCGGTCCTTTGTCGACACCGGCGGCCGGCGTTCCTTCTTCTCCGTACAGCCATCGCCCTTCCCACTGTGCTTTCCAGGCGATGTTGTCAACTTCGCCACCAAGCCCGGGAGTTTCGGCATGCTCGTAAAAGGTCAAACCCTGGATCGTTTGCAAATCGCTGCGAAGGGCCAGATAGCCGTAGAGCGTTGACCACAGCCCCTTGCCGTATACCGGCAGGACCACCTGCTTGATTTCCTGCTCGGGGCCGCGAACAAAATAAACACGCACGACTCCCTCGCGAAATTTGAATCCCGGATCGAATTTCGAAGTGTTGATTTTGACCTGCTGCTGCGGGTCGCGAGCCGCAGCCCGCTCGTTGTAAGTGTCAGGGTCGAGATCCTCGACGAAATCACCCGTCTCCAAGTCGACCAAGTGTTCTTCCACTCGGGTGTACAAGTCCTGGACTTGCTTGGCGTTTAACTGCGAGGCGGGTTCGCCGGTCTCGGCGTAAGCTAGCCCAGTCGCATCAAGAATGTTTCGCTGGCGATCCAGTTTTTTATTCAGCTCTTGACGCGGCTTGAGGAGCACGGCGGCAACACTCACAACGAGTGAGCAGACTACGCACAAGACGACGGCAACACCAACTGTATATCCTATCGAATCACGCTGTGGCATAACGAGCTACCCTCCGGCGTACGTTAAATTGAACTACAAAATAGTCGATCAGCGGGGCGAAGACGTTGCCGAACAGAATGGCCAACATGATCCCCTCAGGGAATGCTGGATTTATCACTCGAATCAACACCGTCATGAAACCAATCAGTCCGCCATAAAACCACTTGCCGACTTCTGTCATCGAAGCGCTGACCGGGTCGGTCGCCATGAACACCAAACCGAAGGCCAAACCACCAATGCTGAGGTGCCAGTAGAAAGGCATTTCAAACAATGCGTTCGTCTCACTGCCGACGGCGTTAAGCGCCAAACTGGTCGCCACGACACCCACAACCACGCCCGACATGATCTTCCAAGAACCAACTCCGGCAGCAATCAAGATCGCCGCACCGAGCAAACACATCAGCGTGCTGGTCTCTCCAATCGAACCTTGGATCGTACCCAGGAAAGCCGACTGCAAGGTAATAGCCGATTCACCCCAAGGACGTCCGACCGATTCTAAGGTCTGCATTCCGATCGCCGGGTCGGCGATTGCCATGGCGCCCAAAGCGGTCGCACCGCTGTAACCATCGACGGCGGTCCAAACCTGGTCGCCGCTGATCTCAGTGGCGTGAGCAAAGTACAAATAGGCCCGCGCGGTGAGTGCCACGTTGAGAATATTTCTCCCCGTGCCACCGAACACCTCTTTGGCAACAATCACGCCAAATGCGATCCCAATCGCCACCTGCCACAATGGAATATTGGGGGGCAATATTAAGGGAAACAGCAACCCCGTGACCAAAAACCCTTCATTGATTTCATGGCCACGAAGAATACTAAAGATCAATTCAATGTGTCCACCGACGAACATGCAGACGATGTAGATCGGTAGAAAGTGAATTGCCCCGTAGATGAAATTGTCCAGAAAATTGCCCGGGTCGTGCCCCATACCGAAGACTTCAGCATGCACGAAATGGTGCCAATCAAAGCTGTATGAAGCTTCGACCACCTCCATTTTGGCAATCGCCGAATTGGCTTGATAGCCCACATTCCACATACCGAACAGCATCGCGGGAACCAAAGCGAGGACGACCGTAATCATCATCCGCTTTAGATCGATCGCGTCCCGCACGTGCGTGGAACCCTTCGTAATTTCCCCAGGCGTGTAGAGAAACGTATCCAACGCCTCATACATGGGGTACATTTTATGGAGCACTCCACCCTTATCAAAATAAGGGTGAACGCGATCCAATGCATCGCGAAGCACCTGCATGATCTCGAACTCGCTAATTCCAAATAGTTAGATTGAAAGCCATCAACCTTCGATTTCGATCTTCCTAAGGTTGTCCCTCAGAATCGATCCGTATTCATACTTGCCAGGGCAAACAAAGGTACAGAGTGCCAAGTCCTCTTCTTCCAACTCAAGCACACCCAATTGTTGGGCGGACTCGGTGTCACGAACGATCAAGGCACGCAAAAGTTGAGTTGGCAGAATGTCGAGCGGCATCACTCTCTCATAAGTCCCCAAGGGAACCATCGCCCGCTCACTGCCTTCCGTACTGGTCGTCATGTCGAACAGTCGATTCTTGACCAACGCGGAGGCAAACACCCGCGTGGTCGAAAATTTGTTCATTCCAGGTCTTTGCCAACCCAGAAACTCGCGCTGGTTCCCTTCACCGAGCACGCTGACCTGAGTGGCATAGCGACCTAAGAAATTCATCGGCTCAACGACCTTGCGGCCACCCAGGACGGAGCCCGAGATGACGCGGTTGTTATCGCCAATCAATTCACCTTCGGTAAGCTGCCCCAGATCGGCTCCCAACCGGGTCTCTAAGATCCGCGGGTTGCTGACCCGAGGACCAGCCAGGGCAACCAACCGCCGCGGATCGACACGACCCGTTTCGGTCAAGCCACCGATTGCCAACACATCTTGGAAGCTCAGGTACCAAACTGTCTTTTTGGGACTCACCGGCTCAAGAAAATGAATGTGTGTGCCGGGCAGTCCTGCTGGGTGGGGCCCGCCAAAGCTTTCCAGCCGTACGCCACTGATCCCTTCACCTGGCAGCGAAGCTTGCGGTGATTTGCAGACGTAGACCGTTCCAGCAGTGAGACGCGACAGAGCCGTCAACCCGCGAACCCAGTACGACTCCCGTCCAGGCAGCGCCAACAACGGATCGCCGGCTAGTGGATTCGTGTCCATGGCTTGCACGAAAATCGCCGCCGGTTGACTGTCGAGCGCCGGCACTTTGCCGTAAGGACGAGTCCTCAGCGAAGTCCATAAACCACTACGGGCGAGCAGGTCGACCAACTGCTGGCGGTCGTGACCAGCCAACGCATCCTGGCTGATCGTGCCGAAATCGACAGCCTCTTCGCCCTCGACTTCGATGACCAGCGACTCAAATTTTCGCTTAGCCCCTCGACTCACACCGACAACGCGACCGGCGGCAGGTGACGTAAACATCACGCCCGGTGTCTTGCGATCTTCAAATAGCGGCTGACCCAGCTTCACCGAGTCACCCTCCGCTACCATCATCGCAGGCTTCATGCCGACGTAGTCGTCCCCGATCAAGCCAACTCGACTGACTTGGCGAGCGACATCGACCCGCTGTTCCGGCGAACCTTGAATGGGAAGGTCCAACCCTCGCTTGATGACCGTCATTGTTTCGTCAATGAAAAATGTTCGTTTACTGACGTCCTAACTCAACAACTCCGCACTACCACAATCACTTCAAACCGCCTTACCCACCCCTCGCCAAACCCGCTCGACCCATCTCGCGACTCCGCCAACCACCCCCCTCACCCGGCTTTGTGAAAGTTTTCACAAAGTCAGCTTGAAAAAAATACCGTGCCAACGATTTGAACACGGTCTTGGGGGCGAGCGTTACTTAATTGGAACCGAATCTGGAAGTACTGCGTAACTTTGGGCAGTCGGTTTCTGAGCGAACAAACCTGAGTTGGCTCAGCAAAGCAAGCACTGCTCTTAATTCTAGCACATCTGTAAAGTGATTTGTGGGAGACAGCGAATAAGCTGGACACACAACTGGGCTGCGATGGTCACCAGTTCCATCGCTGATCGAGAATATGACACAAGCGGCAATACGTCGCAACGCCATCGCCGGGTGAATTGTGAAAACAAAAGAATAGTTCTAGCAAAAACTAACGATCCAATTTGTGGGGCGGCATCCTCAACGCGGTCCCCAACGCGTATGCTGTCAGTAATTAC
>CAZHTX010000255.1:0-8262 GCA_964535475.1 uncultured Pirellulaceae bacterium | reverse complement strand
CAGGAATTTCAAATGTCGCTACCGAGTCGCCGAGAGTTGTTGCAGCGGGTTGGTACCGGCTTGGGCTCGCTCGGCCTAGCCTGCTTGCTAGCCGATGAGAATTTGTTAGCCAGTGAGAATGTGAGTGGTGCCGGCACCGCCGGTGGGGTTGCAAATGCTGTCGCCAATAACCCGTTGGCAGTGAAGGCTTCGCATTTTCGCCCCCGCGCCAAACGCGTGATCCACTTGTTTATGAACGGTGGCCCCTCGCAAGTTGACACCTTTGACCCAAAGCCCCAGCTGACCAAGTACGATGGTAAACGACCACCGGCGGCTGACCTGAAAACCGAGCGGAAAACGGGCGGATTGATGAAATCGCCGTTTAAATTCCAGCAATATGGTGAAGCGGGAATTGAGGTCAGCGAACTCTTTCCGCATGTGGCCAGTTGCATCGACGACATTTGCGTGATTCGCTCGATGCACACCAACATTCCCAATCACGAGCCCTCTTTGCTGATGATGAACAGTGGAGAGACGCAGCCCACCCGCCCTTCGCTCGGCTCGTGGTTGATGTACGGCCTGGGAACAGAGAACCAGAACCTGCCCGGCTTTGTTGTGCTTTGTCCAGGCAAGCCGGTGGTCGGGCCGCAACTTTGGAGTAACAGTTTTCTGCCGGGCATTTTTCAAGGCACGCATATCAACAACGCCAAACTCGATCCCAAAGAGGTGATTCGACACATTCGTAACCCCAACCTCGAGCGGACTTCTCAACGAGCGCAGTTAGATTTGCTCAATGAAATGAATTCCATCCATTTAGCGCAGCGCGGGGGTGAGGATGGGAATTTGGAGGCCAGGATTCAGTCGATGGAGATGGCCTTCCGCATGCAGTTCGAGGCCCAAGAGGTGTTTGATTTGAATCGCGAGACGCAGGCGACTCGTGATCTATATGGAAAGGGTGAATTTGCCGATGCTTGTTTGACGGCCCGTCGGCTTGTTGAGCAAGGTGTTCGCATGGTCCAGGTCTATTATGGGAATGGCCAGCCTTGGGACGATCATGATAATATTGCCAGCCACGCTGGCAAGGCAAAGAAGAGCGATCAAGCGGTTGCCGCCTTGTTGAAAGATTTGAAAGCCCGCGGCCTGTTGGAGGATACTTTGGTGCTGTGGGGTGGCGAATTTGGACGTACGCCGGTATCTGAAGGTGCGAAAGGACGTGATCACAATAACCATGGATTTACTGTTTGGCTCGCCGGCGGCGGTGTCAAGGGTGGCATGGTGCACGGTGCCACCGATGAATTTGGCTTCGCCGCGGTCGAGAATCGCATGCACGTGCATGACCTGCACGCAACGATGTTGCATTTACTAGGCATCGACCATGAGCGCCTGACCTATCGGTACTCTGGGCGAGATTTTCGCCTCACCGATGTATCCGGTGTCGTGGCCCAAGCGATCCTGGCATGAGCGATGCTGGGGCCTGATGTATCGTTTGGCATCCGCGGATTGGTATCCGGGCTCTTGCCTGCGGCGCATCACGGCGAGGCGATGATAAAGGTCGTTCGATCTAAGCCCGTGTTACCCAGTTTGGGATCGTGTGCGTAGACGATCGCTTCGTAGACCCCTGGTTCCTTGATCTGTAGCTGGTGGCGAAATTGGCTCGGCTGGCCAGCGTACGCGAGGGCATGCTCTGCAATTCGCTCACCGTCTCTCTTCAGGATCACCTTGATCTCATACTGCTCCGCATCCCACAAGCCTCCAGGTTCGACTGGGCATCCACACATGAGCGTGACGTTTGCTCGGATCACGATTTGTTGCGGGATTTCTGTCAACTTCACGTGGGCGGGTGGTTCGAGAATGTCAACTACAAATCCGGGCAGAGTTAACAGAACTCCATCTCCCCCGGTTAAATGCTTCCCGGGCATGACCCAACGCGTGTGACTCACTTGTTGGCGGGATTGCCGTTGGGCGAGTGGCCCTGAGGCTTCGATGCGAACCTGTGTTGGTTCATCGATATTTATGGAGCCGTTGAAGACCGCTGCGTCCGGAGTCGCCAAAGAATCGTTCACTCCGGTTTTCGTTTTCATCAGCTTTTTGGTGTCGCCCGTTGAGCCTTTTGTGATTCCTTTCGCTAATAATTCCCCCGTGTCAGCATTTTTGATCAACACCCGCACACCACCCATTGATGAGCCAATGAATTTTGCTCCGTGGCTACGCACTCGCACGGCGATACCTGTTTCTTCCGCCGCCGTTTGGGGCAGGCAAACCATTGCCAGCGAAAACAGTGTCAAGCAGACGAGAGTTGGATGTGATGTCAGCATCGTGAGTTTCCAGCGTGGGGCTAATTCAAATTAGGGGTGCAAAACCATTTTCGTCTACCGAACATTTTACGATTGCCAACGCGGAGATCGATAATCTGCTCGACATGACGGTCGTAAATAGCTTAAAATGTAGTCGGCTTTGGCAACTGTTGTCCGGCAGTCAGTATGGTTGTCAGCAAGTTAGTTGTCAGCAAGTCAGTTGTCAGCAAGTCATAGGCCAAAGCCTTTAGCATCCTCTGGCTTTTGAACATCGCAACATGCAAAGGGAAGCAGACCGCAAGCTGTCCACCTAAGCCGTTGCCCCGCCTTCCCGACCCACCTCCTTTTTCACCCGGCCAGGTATCCAGTGAGATTCACCACTCCGCTGCTCCTAATTGCCTTGTTGTTTTGCAGCCAAGTGTCGGCTGCGGATGTGGCTGCGGACGCTTCCCCGGCAACTGCTGCGGATTTGGAGTTCTTTGAAAAGCACGTCCGTCCGTTGTTTGCCGAGCATTGCTATGCCTGCCACAGCACGACCTCCGAAAAACTGCAAGCGGGATTGTTGGTCGATAGCCGCAGCGGACTGTTACGGGGTGGTGACTCGGGGCCAGCCATGGTTCCCGGCGATCCCGATGCCAGCCTGCTGATTGAATCGGTGAGGTATGACGGTTACGAAATGCCCCCATCGGGAAAATTGGCTGATGAAGAAATCAGCCATTTGGAACGTTGGGTGGAAATGGGTGCTCCATGGCCAAAAGAAGATGCTCCCGTCGCGGGGGAGACTCGCCCTGAGTTTGATCTGCAACAGCGAAAAGCCGATCACTGGGTCTGGCAACCCGTCGAGGATCCCGCGTTGCCGACGGTCAACAACTCGCAGTGGCCACAGCGGCCGTTGGATCATTTTATTTTGGCCAACCTGGAGACGAACCAATTACAACCGGCCGCCGATGCCGATCGCGCCGCGTTGCTCCGTCGTTTGTATTTTGACTTGATTGGGTTGCCCCCAACAGCCGCTCAGGCGGCCAGCTTTCTCGCCAATGATTCGCCGCAAGCGGTTGCGGAACTGGTCGACGAATTGCTCGCCTCACCACACTTTGGTGAGCGTTGGGGCCGGCATTGGCTGGACCTCGTCCGTTACGCCGAATCTCGCGGCCACGAATTTGATAATGACGCGCCCAATGCATTCCAATATCGCGACTACATCATTCGCGCTTTCAATGCTGACGTGCCACATGACCAATTGGTCCGTGAACATCTTGCTGGCGATCTGTTGGCCGAGCCTCGGCTGCATCCCGAGCAGGGATTTAACGAGTCAGTCCTGGGGACCGGTTTTTGGTTCCTGGGGGAATGGGTGCATTCTCCAGTTGATATTCGCAAAGACGAAGCCGACCGTTTTGATAACATGATCGATGTGATGTCCAAGACCTTCCTGGGTGTCACGGTCTCTTGTGCCCGCTGTCATGACCACAAGTTCGACGCCATCTCCACGGCCGACTATTATTCGCTGCTGGGATTCTTGCAAAGTAGCGATTATCGGCAAGTCCGCTTTGAATCGATCGCACACAACGATCAGATCTCAGAAAAGTTAGCCGAACTGGACAACCAGTATCAGAGCGAGATTCTCAACCAACTCGCACAGCAGGAAATCAATCCGCCGCAACCACCTCCAGTACCCGAAGCACTACAATCTTTCATTGTGGTGGACTACGGCCAGTTATCTGCTGACCAGTTTTTCCAAGATGGCTTTATCTTTGGCGAGCAACCACGTCGCCTGGGTGAACCGCTGCTGATGCTTGATGGCGAAACGCCCCAGTTACAATTCGCCAAACATGGAGCCGCTGTCAACGATCCGTTCTGGGGCAAGTTCGAGTCGATTTCCGAACCGGGAGTTCGCAACAGCAGTCGTTTGGCTAGCATTCCGCGCAGCGGGCGAACGTTGCGGACACCCAGCTTTGAGTTGACCAGCCCCAACGTTAGCTGTTTGGTGCGGGGGCAAGGACACGTCGTCGCCTGTGTCGATTCCCATCGCTTAATCGCCGGTCCGCTGCATGGTGAGACGGTTAAGAAGATTAATCCCGGGGGTGATTGGGTCGAACTGAATTTAAACCGTTACTTGGGCCATCGTTTGCACCTCGAGTTTACGCCCGACGTCGATGCGCAGCTGGAGGTAATCCTCGTCACTCAAGGTGCATCCCCGGCGGTGCGACAGCAACTCCTCGAGCACCAGCAAGCGGGCGCCAAGTTGATCGACGACTTCGCGGCTGAAGCCGGCGGTGTGGTGGAAAAGTCGGCCGCATTGTTGCAGGAGTGGGTATCCGCCCGGAGCGAGTTGCAAAACCAAATCCAGCATCGCTCTCAACTGGCGATGGCCATGCTCGATGGTTCGGGGGAAGAGCAGCATATCTACATCCGCGGTAACGCCTCGAAGCTCGGGAAGATCGAGCCCCGTCATTTTCTGACCGCCATTACCGGCGACCAGCCGCTGCCGATTTCCAGAGGCAGTGGTCGGCTGCAATTGGCGGAACAGATTAATGATCCCAACAACCCGTTGACGGCTCGTGTTGCCGTGAATCGGATTTGGCATTATTTGCTTGGTCGTGGCATCGTACCCACCACGGATGACTTTGGCGTGCTCGGTCAGTCGCCAACCCATCCGCTGTTGCTCGACCATTTGGCGACACAGTTCATGCGTGATGGTCGCAGCCTAAAAAGCATGATCCGCAACATCGTGCTGTCGCGGACTTATCAGATGTCCAGCCAACCGCACGCTGAGGCGCGGCAAGCCGACCCGAAAAATCTACTATGGCATCATCGCCCGCCGCGGAGGCTGGAAGGTGAAGCGATTCGAGATGCGCTGTTGACGATTTCTCAGCAACTCGATCCGACCATGCATGGTCAGCCTGTGCCGATTCACTTGACCGCCTTTATGCAAGGACGCGGACGACCAGGCGCGAATGGTCCCCTTGATGGCAACCGTCGCCGCTCAATCTATATCGCCGTACGAAGGAATTTCTTATCCCCGTTTATGTTGACCTTTGATACTCCCGCTCCGTTCAGCACGATGGGGCGTCGAAATGTTTCCAACGTACCAGCCCAGGCACTCATTTTAATGAACGACCCTTTGGTAGTTTCGCAAGCTAAACACTGGGCGGACAGGACATTGGAGCAGCACGATACCATCGTGGGGCGAATCGAGGCGATGTATCAGGCAGCATTTACGAGAGCACCAACGGCTGCGGAGATGTCCGTAGCGGAACAATATATCGATGCGACGGCCAATCGCCGCAGTTGCCCGCAAGATGACCCGCAGGTGTGGGCCGATTTTGCCCACGCGTTGATTAACACCAAGGAGTTTATCTTTCTCCGATGATACAACAACCCAAATTCCCTTGCCAACGTTATCAAACCTCGCCGGTCTCACGTCGGCAAATGTTGGCCACATGCGCTGGCGGTTTCGGAGCGGTCGCGTTGGCCGCGTTGCGCGAGGATCCCGCATTTTCGGCCGATGCCAAACCGCAGCCACAACTCGGTTTTGCCGGGCACGGTCCGCATCACCGTGGGAGCGCGAAGAACGTTATCTTCTTGTACATGGATGGTGGTCCGTCGCAAGTGGACACGTTTGATCCCAAGCCGCTGCTCGATAAATACAATGGTAAGGATCCCGGAGGATTGTTTGATGTTGAACCGACCCAGTTCAACAACAACGGCACCGTGCTGGCCAGCCCTTGGAAATTTCAGCAGTACGGCGAATCGGGCATTCCAGTCAGCTCTTTATTTCCCCACGTGGCGACCTGCGCCGATGAGTTGGCGGTGGTCCGTTCGATGGTCTCAGAGTTTCCTGAGCACACCTTTGCGAACTATTTTATGCATACCGGTAGCGGTCTGCAGGGTCGCCCCTCAATGGGCGCTTGGGTCAATTACGGCTTGGGAAGTGAGTGTCAAGATTTACCAGGCTTCATTGTGATCAACGGTGGACTGATTCCTCCAGGGGGACTCGATTGCTTTGGCAGCGGATTTCTGCCAGCCAGCTTTCAAGGTTCGGTCTTCCAGCCCTCCGGCAGTGGTGTGGCCAACATCTCCCGCACCGAGTCGACGCAACAGGCCCAGCGGCGCAAATTAGACCTCATCAACCAGCTTGATGGTTTTGCCGTCGATCAGTTTGGTGAGCACGATAGCCTGGAGTCGGCCATTCGCAATTACGAATTGGCTTATGCGATGCAGATGGCCGTGCCCGAATTGATGTCGTTGCAAGCCGAACCGGCCCACATCAAGAAAATGTATGGTTTGGAATCGGAGTATGGTCCCACTCGGACCTATGGTACCCAGTGTCTGCTCGCCCGTCGCATGATCGAACAGGGTGTTCGATTCATTGAGTTGACCTGCCCATCCGTTGGTGGAGATCGCTGGGATCAGCATTCGAATCTCAAAGACGGGCACGAGAATAACGCCCGCGCGGTCGATCAACCGATCGCCGCCCTGCTCAAGGATCTTCGCAGTCGCGGATTACTGGATGAGACCCTTGTGGTGTGGGCCGGTGAGTTTGGTAGAACTCCGTTTGCGCAAGGTGCTAACGGACGTGACCACAATCAGTATGGCTTTACCGTGTGGCTGGCTGGAGGTGGGGTTAAGCCGGGAACGATTTATGGTGCCACGGACGAATGGGGCTATAAAGCGGTTGAAAATCGTGCCGAAGTGCATGACTTGCACGCCACGATGTTACATTTACTCGGCGTCGATCACACCCGCTCTACGTTCAGATTCGGCGGTCGCGACATGCGGCTGACGGATGTCAAAGGCCATTTGATTGAAGGCATTATTGCCTAATATTTTCTTGGGGATACGGACTTATATTTAAATTGCGACGTGCCTCCTGCTGTTAACCACCTTTTACGTCTGAGTCCCCAATGTTAGGTTTGCAATCTTATGCAGGCTCGCTCTTGTTAGCCAGTGTGACAGTTGCCGCTTGTGCCTGTTCCAGTTCGGCCGCTGAGACCACTCATAGCTTTCTGGCTTGCGGTCAAGAGACGTACATCATGGGGGCGGATGGCGAAAAAGTTTGGAGCTATCCACATGCTACCCGCGATGGATACGTGCTGGATTCCGGCGACATTGTGCTGACGCTCAGTAAGTCGGCTACCTACCCAGGGGGCGCTGTGGTGAAAATAGCGACCGATGGCAAGGAGAAGTTACTCTGGAAGGGAACTCAGGCGGAGGTCAATAGCACGCATCCTACGAAGGAGGGCACGTTTGTGCTGACGGAGGCCGGCCCCAAGCCTCGGCTGTTGGAAATTGATGGTAACGGCGAAGTGCTGGTGGAATTTGGTTTGGTGTGTCAGTTGCCCAATCATCACATGCAGACACGCATGGCTCGCAAGCTGGACGACGGCACTTATCTGGTTCCGCATCTGCTGGATTTTGCCGTGCGAAATTATGACGCCAGCGGGAATGTATTAAGCTCGATTGATACCACTGTCCTGGGTGACGCTGGAAAAGCGATCCACAGCTGGCCATTCACGGCAATTCGACACGGCGAGGGGATGACGCTCGTTTGTTGCACCCACGGTAATCGTGTGATCGATTTTGACTCGGCTGGCAAAATTGTGTGGCAATTGACCAATGAGGATTTGCCAGGACCGTGGCTGCAAGATCCTTGTGGCGGACAGTTGTTACCAAATGGAAACGTGGTGGTTACTAGCTATGCTGGCGGTGGTGCCGACCCGCAGGCGCCGAAGTTGATCGAAGTTAATCGAGACAAGCAGGTGGTATGGACTTATGTGGATGGCAAGCGAAATGGCATTCATCACTTCCAAATTCTTGACACCAATGGTGCCAAGTTAACGGGCCCCGTATTGAAATAGCAGAGACCGCATTACTTGATTTCTGCCGGTTGTCGTGATTTCCCCTCACGGCACGGAACATGCTCACCTGGTTAGCGGTTTTGGCGCTAGCCACTGTTCGGGTTAGCGGTTTTAGCGCTAGCCACCGTTCG
>CAZHTX010000254.1:3677-8266 GCA_964535475.1 uncultured Pirellulaceae bacterium | reverse complement strand
TTTACCAGCACCTTCCTGCGGCATCCGGGCAATGGACTCCGCGACGGGATTGCTCACATCGCCTACGGTGGGCTGTATGGCAAAGAGCATGGCGTGCTCAATGGCCACTTGCGGACCGGCGATTTGATGCCAATCACCATTCAACTGGGCGCGGCCGCTCCGAGTGGTTTGACTTATTTAGAATCAACCGCACTGACGGATCAACTCTTCCCGCCGAACAGTCCAGTCTTAGCCGCCGCCCTCTTCAATCTTCATCAAGTCACGTTTCATCACCTGACACCGGCCGGCGCGGGTTTTAATTCCCAAAATCTGGTGGCTTTGGCTTCGCCACGCGTCGACTTTCATCCCACCGATGTGCTGGAGGATGGCCATGGTGGTTTGATCGTGCTCGATACGGGCGGTTGGTACGATCTGTGTTGCCCCAGCTCGCGGGTTGATCAAAAAACTGCGGCCGGAGGCATCTATCGCCTGAGCCCACTCAGTGATTCAAACTCGGCTGCCAGCTCTTCACTGCCCAAAACGTCAATTGCTCAGCGGTCGATCGAGCTGGCGACCAGCGACGATGTGAACGCATTGATTCAGCTGGCCGCTGAACCGCATCCGATCCTCAGCCGCCAAGCCATGCGTCGCCTGCAACAACTTGGCGACCTCGCTTCGCCAACGCTGATCCGCGTGGCTAAAGATAGTGCCGCCGAGGTACGATCAAGAACGACTTGCGTCTGGGCTCTGTGCCAAATCGAAACCCCTCAAGCCCTTGCCGGCCTCGGCGAGTTATTGGCTCAACCACAGCTCCCCGTCGAGACGCTGACAGCAACGGCTCATGCGCTCGGCCTACATCGCTTTCAGCCTGCCGAGGTGAATCTTTGCGAGCGGCTGACCACGAGCGAAAGCGGCGTCGCGCAGGCTGCGATCGCCACCGCGCTGGGCCGCCTGAAAAACTCGCAGCAAAACTCACAAGTCGTCGTGGCATTGCTCGACACGTTGGTCGCAGCGCGAAATGATCGCACGCTTGAGCACGCTTTGCTGCTAGCTCTGTTGCGGCGGGCGGAACAGCAGCCAGCGGAAGCGGAGCAATTCGTGCGTTATTTGCAAAGCGGCCAACCCCATGAAGTCCGCGCCGCGTTATTTATCTTGCAGCAAGTGCGACCGGAAACATTGCAACTGGCCACGCTCTTGCAGTTGTTATCAACAGCCCAAGACGATGTCAAAACTTCAATCTTAGCAATTCTCGCCAGCGAAAATCAGCGACCGCTCCGCGCCGCCGACCAACAAGCACTCAAGCAAGCTTGGCATGCTGCTGCGGACAATCCACGTCTAGCGACCGGACTGCAAGCATGCCTGCGTGGCTGGGGCGACCAGTCGGAAATGCAGACGCTGATCGTCAACTGGCTGCGGCAAATCGAGGGGGAGCAAGCGGCGGAAGTGGCAGCTATCTTGCAAATTTTGCGGGGCTACCCCGGTGCCTCGCTGCCTGCCGCGTGGCAGCAACCGCTGAGTGATTTGCTGCTCAGTTTACCCGCGTCTACCGCGGTCGAGCTGGCCGATTGGCTGCGTCCGTTAACGGCCAATCTTGCGTCCGATAGTCCGCTGCCGACTCGTTTATTAAACTTGGCAACGCAGCGAATCGACCAACCCGCGTTGGCGTTGCCGTTGTTGGCCGCGCTGCCGCGCGGGCAACAAATTGAAAACCCGGAACTCGCTCAAGTCGTGCTAACGGCATTCATCTCAGAGCCCACTTTCACGGCCGGAGAGAATGCACCGGCCATCGGCCAGTCCAGGCAGATGGCAGTGTCCGTCTTGCAACGCGTCCGATTACCTGTCGCTGCTCGCGAACATCTGCTGACACGCATCGAAGAAATTTCGCCGCTCGATCTGGCGGTGGCGATCGAGGCGTTAGCGGCTGACCCGGCCACTGCATCGACCGACGCTCTAATCGATAAACTCGCCTCCCTGCCGGCCGCGCGGACCCTGCCCGCGACCACTTTGCGGGCGGCCTTTACCCAACATTCCCCGGAAATCCGTCAGCGCGTCGAAACGTTGATCGAAGTTTTACAGACTGCCCCAGCCGACATTGTTGCCAGCGTCAATGACACGTTGGCAAAGTTGCCCGCTGGGGATGCCCTCGCCGGGCTGAACGTGTTCCGTGGCGAACGGGCCGCCTGCAGTGCGTGCCATCAACTCGGTTACATCGGGGCAAACATCGGCCCCGACCTCTCCCGCATCGGCACCAGCCGCACGCGAGCACAACTCTTAGAAGCAATCCTCCACCCGAATGCCCGACTCGAACAAAGCTACCAACCCACCCAAATCTTAACCGTCGATGGTCGCTTACTGACCGGTTTGATCCAGCACGAATCAAATAACCGCATCGATTTAATCACCGGAGCAAATCAAGTCGTCACACTCGATCCGGCGGAAATTGAAGAGCGCTCCCTCAGCGATGTCTCCATCATGCCAGCAGGTCTAGCGGAGCAATTAACGGCTCAGGAATTAGCCGACCTGCTCAAGTTGCTGAGTGATTCTTAAACCGCGGGAAGGCACCAAAATATGGTGGTAGAAAGATGACAAGCGGGCAGGCAGGTGACAGTCGGGCGGGGAGTCAAATCAGCCGATATCGACGGTTGCATCTTCGACCGTTTTTACTGCTCAGCGTGCTCGCGCTGGGGTGCGTTCAACTGAATCAGTGGCCGCACTCGCAGTGATTTACCCGGTTGCTGTTTCATCGTGCAACCAGCGCATGAGCTGACTGAGCCACCTTTTTTCAGTCCAGCTCGAATGGTGCGGATTGAGTGCCGCACGACCCACAGAAATGCTAAAGCGACCGCCGCATAGGCAATGATGGTTTGCCAGATCATAGCCGACTCCCCACTTGATACACGACCAATGCGCCGAGATAGGCTAAGCCGGTCATGTAGACGAAGGAGGCGATCGGCCATCGCCAAGAATTGGTTTCCCGCTTGATCACCAACAAAGTGCTGACGCACTGCGCACAAAGGGCAAAAAAGACCATGATCGAGATTGCCACCGGGAGTGTATAGACGGGGCGTCCGTCGGGCCACCGCGCGGCTTGCAACGCGTCTATCAGCCCCTCGTCTTCCGTTTCGCCACCCAAGCTATAGATCGTTCCCAACGTGGCAATGATAACTTCCCGCGCGGGGAAACTGGCAATCGCTCCCACACCGATCTTCCAATCCCAACCAAGCGGTTTGACAACCGGCTCAATCCACTGGCCAGCTCGTCCCAATAAGCTGGAGGCCAACAAACGACTGCTCTCCGCGTTGTATTGTTGCTGTAACGATTCGAGTTGTGGTGCCAAAGCCTCTTCAGCCTCAGCCCCAGCCCTAGCCTCTCCAGCCTCAGCGTCTTCAGCCTCAGCGTCTTCGGCGGAAGACTCTTCGATAGTCGCTTCCAGCGTTTCGATTTCTTGCATCAAAGCGAATTGCTGCGAATGATCGCCAGGAAAATAACCAGCGGCCCAAATCAAGATCGAGGCGCTAAAGATCAACGTTCCCGCTCGAATCACAAACGCTTTGCATGATTGATAAACGCGTTCCAAGATGACTCGCGGCGACGGTATTTTATACTCGGGCATTTCCAACACAAAAGGTGCTGGTTCACCTCGCAAAAAAGTCAGCTTCAGCAACCAGGCCACGGGGATCGCCGCCAGGACGCCCACCGCATACATGGCCATTAGCACGAGACCATGCAACGTCACCCACCCGCCGAGATAAGTCGTCGCGGGCACGAACGCGGCGATCATTAGCAAATAAACTGGCAACCGCGCCGAGCAACTCATTAACGGAGCGACCATAATCGTCGCTAAGCGGTCACGACGATTCTCAATCACGCGGGTTGCCATCACGCCGGGGACCGCGCAAGCGAATGAGCTCATCAGCGGCAGGAAGGATTTGCCACTGAGCCCAAAAATACTCATCACCCGGTCGACCAAGAAAGCCGCTCGAGCCATGTACCCACAATCTTCCAACAGGGCAATGAAGAGAAACAAGAGGGCAATTTGAGGCAGAAAGATCAACACGCCGCCGACTCCGGCAATCGCCCCATCAATAATTAAACTTCGCAAGATGCCAGGCGGGATCACGCCGGCTACCAGATCGGATAACCAATCCTGACTCGTGGTAAACCACTCCATCGGCCACTGAGCCAACGAATAAATGGTTTGAAAGACCAAAAACATCATTAACGCAAACAACAGCAAACCAAAAACTCGATGCGTGAAAATGGCGTCGAGTCGATCTGTCCAGCTGGTTTTTTCGGCCTGCGTTTGCTGAATCGTGCCAGCCAGTTTGTCAGCCGCCCAAGCATAACGCGCGTTCGATTCCACCTCGACCATGCTGCCTAATTGATCATTGATCCGCTGACGAGCGGAAGTGATCTGGGCGTTGACCTGTTCGCCGTAACTGCGTCGCAACCGCGCCTCGGCTTCACCATCGACATCCAACAATGCCCGTTCCAACACGTAGTCGTCGGGAATCACGGTTGCCTGCTGGTTGCTGGCCTGCTGAGTCGGCGGCACGTCCAACAGCACTTGGCGAAACTGATCGCGAATCGCGTAGAACTCCGCCGGCAGC
>CAZHTX010000254.1:0-3577 GCA_964535475.1 uncultured Pirellulaceae bacterium | reverse complement strand
GTCCAACAGCACTTGGCGAAACTGATCGCGAATCGCGTAGAACTCCGCCGGCAGCGGCCTGGCATGCACTGGGTGTTGCCGACCGGTTGCCGCCCGCTCAATCGCCTCTCGCAAGTGTTCGATTCCACGTCGGCGAGCGGCTGCGGTGGCCACAACGGGAATCCCCAGCGATTGGGAAAGCTGCTCGATATCGATTTTCTGACCGCGTGCTTCGGCGACATCACTCATGTTGATCGCCAACACCACCGGCTTGCCCAGCTCAAGAATCTGGCTGACCAAAAACAAATTCCGCTGCAGTTGCGTGGCGCTGACCACGCACAAAATAGCGTCAATCGGCTCGGTCACCGACGTTTCGCCAGTCAACACATCGACCGCCACCAACTCGTCCGGTGAACGAGGGGCCAAACTGTACGTCCCCGGCAGATCAATCAACTCGACGGTGGTATCCCCCGAGCGATATCGACCAACCTTTTTTTCGATCGTCACGCCGGGATAATTGCCGGTCCGCGCATTCATGCCGGCTAAGGCATTAAAGACGGTGCTCTTGCCCGTGTTGGGATTGCCAATCAAGGCGATTCGGAGCACAGCAGCGGGAGCGGCAGGCAGCGTTAAAGATTCAGCCACGTTACTATGCTCAGCCGTCAGGCTGGATGCTGATGCGACGCGCTTCGCCACTGCGAAGTGCAATCCGACAACCGTGAATCAAACATTTGAGCGGGTCGCCGAAGGGCGCGGGACGCATCGCTCGCACCGCCGCTCCGGGAATAAAGCCCATCTCTCGCAAACGCGCGGCAATGCCATCCGCACCATCGATGCGGACAATTCGGCCTTGTGTGCCCGGTTTTAGCTGATCTAAAGTCGTCATGGTTCCAATCTCCGTGAGCCGCCTGAGCCACTACCGTCATTTCACTTACATTGAGATCGAGTCTCAATAACAATAAGCATCACAATTTCCGCGACAATTGTCAAGCGATTGTGGGAAATAATCGGCGGTGAAAATCAGCGAATCAAGCGAATTCCCAGCGGCAACGACTCGCCAAATAACGCCGTTTCGTCCTGTGCGGCTAACGAATTTCCCTCGAGTACCTGATCAATATATCGCTCAGGTGCGGCCGTTTGCCGCAGCCAGTCGGCGACTTCCTGACGCGTTTCCGGCGATAAGTCGCGATAACGATCGCCAGTTTTTTGAGCGATTTGCATCAGCGCCAATTGCTGCACTCCGAGCTGCTCGGGGCCCCCATCCAGCGGCTGGTCGAGTAGCCTTTTCACCAGCGGATTGATCGCGGCCGGTTCGGGGACCGCATTCAACGGCCCGTAAACTGGCTGCCTACTGGCCAAACGCCCGATCGCCCACACGAGTGCCGTTCGATAAGACTGGCTGCGGCGGCGGGCCGATTCGTCCAGTGCCAATTCGGTCAGCTGAATTTTCGTATTGACCGGCAGCCACTCCAGCGAACCGACCATCCGCCACAATTCGGCCGCTTCGTGCGCTTCGAGCTTTCCTACTTTCCCAGCGAGCATCGCCATTTGCGGAGCCAACAACTGGGATTGTTGGCCGGTGGTCAGCCCGCCGGCGATCCGCCGCCAGAGGATCAGTGATTCACTCCGCGACTGCGGGGCGGTGAAAGCCAATTTTCCATGCACCGTCCGCCACACCTCGCCGACTCGCCAATCGTCGACCGCCATCCCGTAACCTGGGCGCAGACAATAGCCGACCAAGTTCAACCAGCGAGCCTCATGGGCCGCCGATTGCCGCCGCCCACTTTGGCACTCCAGCAAAACTCGCCAAATCTCCCGCAACAGGGAAGGAGGCCAGTTGCCGCGATCGAGCTGCGTGGCTGTCCGCAACCGCTGCATCACTTTACCCGGCGGCAGCTGCTGGGTGGCAAAAGCGGCTCGAATCACCTGCTCGCAAGCTTCCGTCGTTTCGCTATCGACGATCCCGGCCGCTTCGCCTTCGCCGTGGTGCAGCTCGCGGTCGGTCTCCAGCGTGGCGCGAATGTCAAACTCCAGCCGCCAGCGTTTCCCGCTGTCGGCATCGACGCAAAACAAGCCCAGCGTACCGATCTCCGACAGCTCAGTCTGAATTCGCACGGCGATCGACTGTGCTTGCCGCCGACTTCCCCGCGACAGCACGGTGCGAATCGGAGGTAGCGGCGAGAGCACCGTGGAGTCGATGTCGATCAACTGTCCGGCGGTGTCGGCCAGTCGCGTGCTGCTGACCCAGAGAGGAAACTGCACCGGTGTGCCCAATTCCAATTGCAGCTCGGTGGCTGGCGAGTAGGTTTGTCCGGCTTCGGCGCTGGCCGGAATCAAGCACATTGCCCGCGGCGGCGATTCGCTGACTTGCATGTAATAAGAGCGTCCCAAATTGGCCGCAATTCGCACTCCCAGGCCACGCCGCACCATGCCGTAGTAGGCGGCACCATGAGCCACGGCCAAGTCGAGCCGATTCGCTTCCAAAACTTGAGGTCGCCACGATTCGGCAGCTGGTTGCGATTCGGCAGCAGTTCGCGAATTACTGAACCAACTGCCAATCGTCTCCACCAACCGATTTCGCAACCGGGGCGCGTTCATTACGCCGCCGTTGAACAGCAGCAAATCGGGGCGGCCGGGCGAAACGCCTTGCGCCCGCGCCGCAGCCAGCTCGTCCTCGGAAAGCCCCGCTTCGGCGTGCGTCGCCAAGAATTCGGCTAAATGTTTCGTGATCGCCGGATCGCTGGCGTAGGGCAAACCAAACTCGCGAAAGCCACTGTGCCCGCTGGTCGGCCGCGCGTCGCTGGGGACTAACGGAAAAAAGCCTTCGACCAGACATTGATCGATATCCTCGCTGCTGACACTGATCGTGCGGGCGGCGGCGATCAGCCGCGAACCACTGCCGCTGAGGGTGAGGGAATAAGCCTCCGGGCGTGCTTCAGCGAGTAACGTTTCCTTGGCCACTCGGCAAACTTGAATGAGTCGATCCCAATCGCGGGGCGGCAACGCTTGGTTGGTGCTTGGTTCCGCAGCCTCGTGCGTCAACCGTTGTTCGGCAAAGCTGGCCAACGCCAAGTCTAAATTATCACCCCCCAAGATTAAATGATTACCGACGGCAACACGGTGGAATTGAACACGTTGCCCATGCACGTCGGCGTTGGCATCACTCCCCGCCGGGCGGACGCGGATCAGAGTGAAATCGCTGGTCCCGCCACCGATGTCACAGACCAAAATTGTCTGCCCCGGCTTCGCAATCTCCTCCCATTGATCGCGATGGTGATCGATCCACGCATAAAAGGCCGCCTGCGGTTCTTCGATCAAAAAGACGCGTGGCAAGCCGGCCTGCTTGGCAGCCGCCACGGTCAACTCCCGCGCGACCTCATCGAACGAAGCGGGCAGCGTAATCACCACATCTTGCTGGGCCAGCGGGGCTGCTGGGAAGGCATGATCCCAGGCGCGGCGGATGTGGCTCAAATATTGAGCGGAGGCAGCCACCGGCGACATCCGCTGGACATCGGCGTCGCCATGCCAGGGCAACAGCTCGGCGGAGCGATCGACTACATCGTGCGACAACCAGCTCTTCGCCGAAGCAATTCGTCGG
>CAZHTX010000253.1:6271-8270 GCA_964535475.1 uncultured Pirellulaceae bacterium | reverse complement strand
CCCGACGTGTATTGCAACAACGCCAAGTCATCCGATTTGACTGGCAAGGGCTCAAAACTGCTCGCCCAATAGTTGTCAACTTCGTCCGTGGCAATCGGCGTTTCACGAGCCAATTCCCACAGCGGTCCACGAGACTCTCCCAGCACCTCACGACTGCTCAACATAATGCTGGCGTCCGCCTCCGAAGTGATCGCCTGCAACCGCGGGAGAGTCTGCCGCAAGCGAAACAGATCCGGCGGATAGACGGGGACCGCCACCATGCCGGCATACATACAGGCAAACAGAGACGTCACATAGTCCAGCCCGGGATGCTGCAAAATCAAAACCCGATCGCCCGCCGAACCATGCTCGCTAAGCACCGCAGCAAGCGCCCGAATGCGCTGGTCAAGACCGCCAAACGTCAAGCTTGTTTCCTGCTGGCCATCATCTGCCAAATGCGCGAAGGCATTGTGATCGGTCAACTGCTCTGCCTGCCAACGACAAACCTCGACAAGCGTCCTCAGACCTTGGGGCGGGCGGTTTTGAGAACTAATGCGATGAGCGCTCTTAAACATGTCCATCCAGCAAACGATCCTAAGTGGGGCAAACCCGAAGCACTCGCGACAACAACTTTCCTTAATGCGATCAAGCCGTCGCGAACTCATGGTCCCTGTGTTCAGTATCACACTCAGGTTGAAACGTCGCTTGGCGACAAATCTTCCCAGATTTCTTCATCGATCGGCAATCTCATCTCAACAGTCCCATGTTCTCCAAAGTGTACAGTTTGTGATGCCGAGTGGGGTAGTGACCCCACCTCTGGTTAAACGGCCGCAAATGACGACATCAAGCAACAAACGTCCACCTAAGCTGCCATTTTTTCCAAGAAATACCTATCTGCTGGTCACGCGAACATGCTAGAACGAAAAGTAAAGACCGATTGAGTCGAGTGCATCGACAATGCCGAATTGACCCTTGCCCACAGGAGGTCACCATGCCGGGACCAACTCAACGAAATCGACGCATTTACCGATCGCACTGTGGGCAACTACGCGAGTCAAGCAAATACTGTGCACAGTGCGTGCTGTTGCTATCGCTGTTGATGCCCATAGCTGCGTCGGCAGCCGACAAGGTGCAAAAATTACCTTCGGGAACGTTGATTGGACCTCGGCCGCCGGCTGGTTGGTCAAATGTCGTGTTTGTTTCCACTCCCAAAGTCGCTCATGGAGACTTGGGAAAAGTTTCATCGACTGTTGTTCAGTACGCGGAGCTGTTGCATTTCGTGGTGTTGGCGGATGTTCAACGTCAGCGAGTTGGTGACAACGTGCGTCATCATTTGGTCGAAGTCGGCTTTGGGCTCGCCATTTCCAAATCGGGAGCATTGATCGTTGCCAGCGGACCGCGGGCTGCCGGGCTCGAACCACCAGAGCTTGGCATTTTGGAAAATCAAGTTGTCCGCGGTGCCGCCGCGTCGCTCGATGAAATGCGGATTATTGGCCGTCGTTCCACGCTCATGCTGCTGGATTCTCCCGCCGTATTTTCGCTCCGCGGTGAACATCAGGCTTTGATCATGCGAACCTTGATCTGGGTCGATCCGCTGAGTGGAAAGCTGGGACACTTGCTGTGGCTGTTGAAAGAAAATCCCAACGGCCAGTTGGAACTGGCCCTGCCCGCTGGCGCCTACTTGCCGACTCCGTTCCATGAGCAGCGAGAAATGCGAGTTGATGCCGACGAGTTTAATTATCTCGGGTTGCCCGGTCCGCTGGGCTTTGCGTTGGTGCGATTACCCCCCGGCAAAGCGGTTGCCATGGAGGGGCCGTTAGCAACTCTAGCTAGTCGCAAGGAATACACGACCGAGCAACTACGGCAACTGATCGCAGCGCTCAACGCGGCACTGAGAACCTGAACGACCGTGACAACTGCGTTTGCAGCGAGGAACAAGACTGACGCCAATCTTCCAGACTAAATTTGCTCGCCAGACTAAACTTGCTCGCGGAGAAATCCACGGTAGAAGTCTAACCAG
>CAZHTX010000253.1:0-6171 GCA_964535475.1 uncultured Pirellulaceae bacterium | reverse complement strand
TTGCTCGCCAGACTAAACTTGCTCGCGGAGAAATCCACGGTAGAAGTCTAACCAGCGGTACCAAGCCCAACGCGCAATGCTGGTTCGTCTTTGCGGCAACTGAACACTTGCCCGAACCCCCATCCGGCCCGTTTCCGGCGGTGGCGAATCCATCAACACCTCGATGGCAAAGGCATCTTGCGAGGGACGCATATCGGCGGGAGACACTTCGATGTCACCACCGCCCAACTGGGTCAACGCGGGAGCCGAAACTCGATCAAGCGAACAACCCGCGACGCTGATTATTTTTCCGGGAATTCTTTGTTGCCAATCCCAAGGCAGTACGACAAACACGGTCTCACCCACTCTTGGCTGATACTCGCGGAGCGCCCGTTGGTTGACCAGCACACGCAGAATTGATTGCCCGCTGCCGACGCTGGCAATGATCTGTCCAGCTGGCAATCCCGCCCCCACGCGGACCCCTTCGCCCCAGTCAATCAATTTTCCGGCAAATGGAGATCGGAGTTGTAGTTCAGCCATTTGCTTCTCAAGGAGCCCCAACCGGTCTTCTGTGGTGTTAGCCTCATGCGCGTATCGGCGGGTATCATTGGCTCCCCGCGCAACGGCTTCGCGGAGCTGTAATCGAACCGCATTCAACTCGGCTCCCGTGCGATTTACTTCATGTGAAATGGAAGGTTCCGAGAAGATCGCAATGACCTCACCAGCTTCGACCGAGTCGCCGGACTTGACCAGCTTTCGCTCCATAATGCCGCTAGTCAGTCCACGCACTAGATGTTCGTTTTGATATCCAAAAACACCAGGCAACGTGACCGTTTTGTCGACCGGAATAAACACACCTCCCAGCAGAACACCGAGCATCGCAGTGGTTGCCAATATCGCCTGACGACGCTTGCCGGTTGTTTCCGGGTGTCGCCAAAGATACCGCCCGATTTGGATCAATTGTTGGGAGCCGATGAGCAACAAATAAACGGTCGCCAACACGATTCCCAGAATCGGGCTCCGCCACATCAAAACACCGATAATCCCGCACATAATCAGCAGGCGATAGAGCGTTGCCAAGAAACCGAACAACACCAACCCAACTAATCGCTTGCTTGTCTCCGCCGGAGCGGGCAAGTTAAGCCCCAACAGAAAACGCTTGGTAGCCCAGCGCAATGCATCGTCTGCTCTGCCTCGCAAATTGGGCATGTTTAGCGCATCGCTGAGCACAAAGTAACCGTCGAATTTCATCAACGGATTGATATTGAAAAGTAATGTCGTCAATGTCGACAGCACCATCGTGTGATGCGCGATCGAACGCGTCCATGGGTTTTCCGCCAAACACCAAATCAAAAACGCGGCGATGGCCACAAAGGATTCAAAGTACACACCTCCCAAGCTGATAACGATCCGTCGCAAGCGACTCGGCATCGACCATGCGCAAGAGGCATCGATATAAGCGCATGGCGTCCCCACGATAAACAAAACACCACAGTCGGGCACTTTGCCGCCCCAAATCTTGCAGGCAACGCCGTGCCCCAATTCATGCCAGGCCTTCAGGAAACATAAAATGGCCATGAGAATGAAAATATTCTGCTCGGCAAGCATGCTCGCCAACGGACTGACCAACTCTTGCCATCGTTTCATGACGATGCTGATAACAAACAGGGTCACCCCCGCCCAAACTACCAACGCTTGCCAGGTAAACAGAAACCGCAGCAGCGGTGCACAGCGATTGAGGATGGGGTCTGGATTTCCCAGGGATTGCTTCCAACACAAGACTTGCATCGGCAATGAGCGACGCACGCGAGCTTTGCGTTGAAGATGTCGTTCATAAAGTTGTTTGCCGTTTGAAATTGGCAGATCCAAAACCCCGCGCTGATGCAATGCCAAGAGGAAACCATAATAGTCCTCCTCATCTTCCGGTCTAAGAACTTCTTCGGCTACTAGACCTTGAAAGTTGTCGCTGCACGTGTGAACGCCATCGAATGATGCATAGATGCGATACTCGCGCAGTGTCAAAGCGCGTGATTGAAAGCTGATCTCGTCTTGCAGCACGTATTGTGGCTTGCCGCTCACTACGTGGCGACTGACAACTAAGTCGCTGCGAGTCCGAATGATAACATCGGCCAGAATTTCCGCGAATGAAGCATTGCGGTTATCTGCGGGCTTTGTTGCAGATGATTGCGACATGGTGGAGCGCTCCGTAACAGCCCTGTCCCGCGTTTGTTCTACATGGGGATCAACTGCCATCGCAACTTCCTCAATGGTTTGTGCAGTAACAGCCACCATCCGGGGCGCGAGCCAGCATTTACTTGCGCAAAGCCTGTTGCGCCCACTGGCAAATCGACCGCCGGCTCCTCGAGCTCAGCCCAAACCGACAACAGGTTTTGCCCTTCCTCAACTGTTGCTTGGCGTTCGAGTCTGGTGACCAGTATATCTCGGCGGCGTTCCGGTTCGCCTTGACCGGCAAACCAGCCTTCCATTCCCGGTGCTAAATCAGCCGCCAAGTGATCCGCGATCTTTAACTCCACGTCACAACCTTCACTGTTTGCAACTTGGATAATGGGACTCCCAAAGGCAAGCATCTCTCCGACTCGCAAATGCCCCTCACCTTTAGTAACGACTCCCGCCTCCTGGCTAAAGACTTTCGCGCTGCTAATTTTTATCTCCGCATCGCGAATTTCCAGCTCAACGGATGCCGCTAGTTCTTGTTCCGCGGATGCCGCCGCGCTCGCATGATTGCGAAGTGCATCAACCATGCGAATTCGGTGCAGCGATAACTCAGACTGGAGTCGCGACCGCTCCGCCTCTAACTCGCGAACATCCATTTCAAACATAAGTTGGCCCGGCAAAACACGTTCACCTGGCTTGACATGTACTTTGTCTAGACGTCCCTCGACCGGAGCTGAGTAAACACGCCCCTCCGCACTGTTGATCTTTGCATCGACCATAATGTGATAGGGCCACGGTAAGATGAGTGCGAGCACCATGATGACTGCAATCGCGACAGCCAATGCCCGCCGTAACAGGCTGTGGCCAGCGACCCATCTGCACTGCTGACCAATCGCATGCATGGTATGCAAGAATAACCCCCTGCGGGCCTTAGCGACAACATCGATCGCCGCGCCGATCGAGGCTAGTTGAGCCCGCAGTTGCGCCAATTCTTCGGCTACAAATGGACGCTCCTCGGGTCTGCGGAGCGAAATCACAGCGGTCGTGGAGCCAGCGTCACCAAGGGGCAGTGAAATGCAGTTTGTACCCTGCGTGGCCGCCCGCCAAGATCGGTGTATCGGTAGAGCTTTCGCCCCGGACTCCTCTTCACCGAGGGCTCGCGTTTGGGCGTACACCGTATTTCCATGATCCAAACACTCTTCCATGGCCTGAGTGATGCGCTCGGCACCAGGCGTGTTTCGAAAGACGTTGTCAGTTCCGGAAATAGCCAAAAGTCGAATGCGTTCCCCACGCACCACTCCTAAGCCAACTTCGATACAACCGAGTCGGGTCTTAATCGAATTCGTAAGACTAAACCCTAGTTCCTCGACGCTGCGAAATTTCGCCGCTAGCGTGGCACTTAAAAAGTCAAATTCGTCGTCGTCGTTGCCACCTTGCTGGGAATCGTCGCCGCCATTTCTATTCGCCTTAGACTCCTCCATCGCAGGCGGCGTTTCACTCAACCACCCAGCTTCAACAACCAAGTCCACATAAGATGCCAACTGACTCTGCGCGCTAAGACAAAAGGCTTCTGGCATCAGATCGGTGACGACGCCAATTGCGCCGCAGGGTAAACCGCGCAGATCGAGAATCGGCACGCTATGAATAACAATCGATAGACCACTCTTGGGATCACTATAAAATCGACTCGACGCCTTGCCGTTGATGACAACTTGCGTCAATTCGGCATTAGCCAACGGGCTCCAAATCGCTGCCCGCGTATTGCCAGCGGTGGATTCCTCATGCGTCATTCCTCGGTCGGTGACCAAGCGAACCGCAGCGAATGGCGAATCCCATCCCCGGCGGACACGTTCTAGCACCGTGGCCCAAACCCGACTATCTCCAGCACCTTCGTGAATTAACTGACGAATACCATCAAAGAACGTACCCGGCGCAAGCTCAGGCTCCGAACGCACATCGTCAGCGGCGTAACCGGGATGCTTCTGAGTGGCGTGGTGGCTGGGTTTCATGGTTTTAGCTATCTATTAATTTCAATGGCAGTGGAAAACTTGAATCCACACTCAAACGAATGCTCGGTCAACAAACGACACCTCAAGCATCTTGCCATGACTGGATCAATATCCAAGTGCGCGCGGTCAAATTCCAATAAGAAGAAATCTCCGACCCAAATTGGCCGGTCCAACACTAATTGACAGCCCCCCTCTGAGATATCAGCAGAGGTCGCGGGAATCGCTTCCACGTGACGCTCGCTGGCGTTACCGGGCCGCAACAAAACCGAGATTCGCAACTCTAGGCGACTCGACGTTCGTTGGCTAAGTACACTTGCTGGGGTGTTGGCTTTGAGCTGCATGAGCAACCCCCAGACATCGTCTTCAACTCCCGCCTCGTTAGTTTGACTTAATCCAAACATATGTCGACCCGTTCAATTTTGCCCCGTTAATGTCCGCCGCGACTCTTCGACCACATCTGATCGAACCTATCCACAGACAGATGCCCGCTCGTCCGCCGGTCGCAGGCTCCCCTGCGCGTCAGATAGGTTTGCACGGAATATTGACGACGAAGCTCAACGATTGCAGGTCGAGAAGCAAGCCGCCTCGAGAGCCTAGGTCACAGCGAGCCGACCGGCAAAAAAGATAACGTTGCTTACCAAGCTAACGCTTGGATGGAGGCTACTACAATCAGCAAAACCGGTAATGCTAGCTGCGATTGGCTGGGCGCCGGCCTGTTTGCTATTTTTCTTGCTCACGTCCACGGCGAACCGTTTCCGGCAATTGAGGTCCTGCCAGGTCAGCAATTCCGCTCCAAGATCTCATCAACGCCCAGAGCATTCCAAAACTAGCTTTCGGCTTCTCTTGCCTTGATTCTTCGACTGGTTGATAGTCCTTGAATGTAGCCGAATGCTGGCTCTGTTGCGTTTGCGGGCCGCTGACCGATCCCTCGGCGCGATTTTGATTCAAATCCGCTTCCCAGCTTATTTGTTCGATATCAAATTCATTCAGGTACTTCCACTGTCCAAATTGATCATTGGTAAATGACAACAACTCAGTATCGACCTGAAAGTCCAAACGCCGCATCGATGCCTCATCCAGTTCCCGCCAGTCTGCCGGTTTTGCAGTGCCACCTTCGTCGGATTGTCTTTCATTGTTCTTATCAGCCGACATGCCAATACCAGCAACCATTGGCTCACCCGTGACCGTGGGCGTCACAGCTTCCTCACCTTTTGATTCTCGATCAACCGCTTCCGCGGGGAGCGATTGTGATTCGCTTGCCACAGAACCGCCAGTCTCAGCAGCTTCAGGCATCTCAACAAACAACTCGGCGATTGTGACATTTAGATCGCTCGTTACAGTAACTTTCTCAAGAGTCTCCAACTCGGTCGTGGTAGCGTTGAGTTGCAACGTAAAATCTTCGTTGGAACCCGCGGGGGGTATGATCCCCAGTCGTTTCCAAGCCCAACTCGTAATATCCACTGATGCCATCCCCACTCCACTAACAAACCGATTAACGCCGTCGGTAAGGGTCGCGCCAACCGGTATGTTGCTAACTTCCAACATCAATACTTCCGAACCATCGGTATCGACTAACTCAGCGGCGACTTGCAAATTAATCAGCGTATCCTGTGTTCCAAAAGCTTCGGATACAAGTAGCTGTGCGGCGTCAGTCACAGCGGAAAAATGTAACTGAACATCAGCCGTCTGATCGACCGCATCTGAGACACTTGTGACAAGCTCAATTCTCGCATCGACAACGCCGGAAAAATGCTTGGGAGGCGAGATCACCAGACCCGTCAAGTTCCATTGATGAACATCGATGACAGCGGATGGATCGGTAATCAATGCATGATGATGGGAGGAATCGGAAAGGATCGTGCCGACCGGCAAGCCGCTGACTCGCAACTCACTGACCGTCTCTCCTCGGACATCAACGGGATCAATGGTGATTGGCCAAGCATGTGGCGAATCCTCAACCCCATGCATTTCGGGGACGCTCAGGATCATTGCATCTCGCTGGCCGTGG
>CAZHTX010000252.1:0-8289 GCA_964535475.1 uncultured Pirellulaceae bacterium | reverse complement strand
GGTAGGGAGAGTGTATCACGAAGAAAGATGTCGTTTCCCTTGATCGTTTTTTGCTTCGCATTTTCCCGGTCCAACACTACCATCAGCAGGTCGTTGGTGTCATCGAGCTGCTCACCCAGTTCGCGGGCTAGGCCTGACGCCTCGCGTGAATTCTTGGGAACAAGCAACAAACGACATTCTCTGAAGCGATCGACCACGCGTCCTAGTGGTGAAAGGCGAAGCTCCATCAATTTCATCGTTCGTGGCTCGTCAGCCACCGCGAACAGGACAATCAGAGGCTGGTCGGCAGGCTGTTCCGTCGCCAGTTGGAAGGCTCGCAACGCGTCGTCGGTGTTGGCGAGCAGACGGCTGACCCGCTCGCGTATCGATGGCCCGATGTATCGCGAAGCAGGTAGGCGGACTTTAATGACTTCCGGATCTTGGTCCGTCGCGATAAATTTTCCGAGGCTAGTCCGCCGTTGAGATACACCCGCGCGTCGATTTCCCGACTCAGACTCGTCCGGTTCAGGCGTAAAGAAAAACTCGTAGGTCTGTCCAGAGGTCAGGTTGTCGACGCGAAACATTCCAGCCTCGTCGGTGGTTACGCTACCCGAGCGACGACTCGCCGCTGGGCGACCGTTTGCGGGAGACTGTTGGAAAAAAATCTTCGTATTCGCCCAACGAATCTCCGCATCGGGACCAATCAGTTCCCCCACAATCGAGCTTGAGTTTGGAGGTGCCAGCGGCAAGGTAAAGTGGTCGACTCGACGCATCAGTCCCAGCGCGCCAGACAGTTTTCCATCAGCGCTAACGGCGAACACTTCGATGGGGGGGATGTTCTCAGGACCACTTCCTCGAATGGCTCGACGCAATGTTACCTCAAAGCGACCTTGGTGATCCGCAGTGCCTACATAATCTCTCGACATCTGATTCGGGATACGAATCGCAACTCTCGCCCACGGTAATGGCTGACCGGTTGCTTGTTCGGTAATCTGACCGCTCAGTGGAAATTGCACCACCCGCCATGCTGTCCAAAGGTCAATTTCAAGAGCATCTTGGCCGCTGATCTCGAAATCTTGCGTGCCCGAGGAACCATCGAGCAGTGCGATATTATATTGGCCGTCCCCCAACGGGAACGCATACCGACCCTCCGCATCCGTCTTTGTCCTGAATTGTTGAGAGTTCGATCGTGGCTGACGATTCCCCTCCGGTTTGGCGTAACCCTCGACGTCGGTTGTCACCCGAGACTCGTCTCGGTAACTGATCAGAAGCCTCACATCGGCCAATGGCTCACCGGTTTCTTCATGCGTCACGCGACCAAACAAGCGAGTTGGTTGACGGGCGGTAAAGTTTAATTCCTTGGTGGGCTCATCCTCCGCGGTCACCACGTTGGTTTGCACCGGAGCTGCCCATTCGCGATCGTTGACGATGATCTGATAGACTCTCCCTGCCGGAACGTCCATGACATACACGCCATCATCGTCGGTGACTGCCGAATACATTCTGTAGGCGTAAACGCCATGATCGACTCCCATGGCGGTCAATTTGAGCCCGCCCAACGGCTGACCCGACTCTGACTGAACTCGCCCGGCAAAGGAAACAAGCGGTTGCAGTTGAAGAATTGGACGCGCGCCGGCCCCGTCGAGATTGACCCTTTGTTGGGAAGATGCGTAGCCGTCTGTCTCAACCGTGACGGTGACCTGCCCGCTTTTCGGCAGCAGAGAAAAGCTGACTTCCCCGTTGTCGTTTGTCTTTTGCTTTCTTGCCTCTCCCAATAGAAACAGCTCCGAAATGGCAGAGCGACTTTCAGCATCAAAGATAAAATGGGGAGTCACGTTCGCGCCCGCAATCGGTCGCTGATCTGTTCCCACGACTCGGATTGTTGTTGGTGTCGCTGTGGAAATGACTAACGTTTCGGTCCCCGAATCGGGAAAACTAGCCGGAGTCTCCGCCAGGAAGTCAGCGGAATGATTCGCCGCGCGGGGGTTTTCCATTGCGTAATCGCCCACAACGATCGTGTGTCCTTGCTTCCACGCCAGTGTCTTCAAAACTTGGGCGCCGCGAGGAATTTGATATTCGGTGATGCCAGCCGAATCTGTGACCCGCGGCTGAAGAAAAACGCGGTCGCTCATTCTGTCCTCGTTGATCAATGTACCTGTGACCTTGATGGCCAAACCCGTCGTGGCACCTGCGAGCGGTCTGCCATCAGAGTCTTGCACTTGGAGCCGAATGGTTCGCGACTCGGAAAGACGAATTCTGATCTCCTCAGACCTGTCGGCACCTCGCAGCCGGATGGGATAAAGCCCGAGCTCAGTCCGGTCCGCGTTATGGGCCGTCAGCTCAACGCTGGCAAGCTGCTGTTCTTCAATTGGCAACTCGAAGCGAAAGTTACCGTCCGCGTCCGTCTGTGTTCGGGTCGGTTCAAGAGCGCTATCGGCTTCCCACCAGATTGTTGCTCTCGCCTCCACGGTCACACTGGCAATCGGCCTGTCGCGAGAATCCATCACCACACCGGAAACAATCACGGGACCGGAAACAATCTCAGGGCCCTGGTTCGACTGAGCGGCGGCCAACAAACAAAACAGAGCGATCTGGCATAGCATTCGACGGTTCCCAAAAGAGTCTGATGTCCGACGATCGACACTCGGCATGCTACCATGCAGAAACCACCGTCACAACAAAATGGGAAAAACGGCGTCTGGCTTGCGAACCTTATTCACCCACGAGCCAAGCGCGGGCGGAGAGAGTCGCGGGGCTTGCATCTCTAGCTGACAACCTGATTCACCGAACGAGGCAAGCTCGTTGGGGTCATACAGGATGTGTTAGCTAAAGAGGGCGGGAGCCTGGGAATGAGCGTTTAGAAAGTATATGGATTATTTGGATCCATTTTGCTTGGTGACGTGGGAGTGCCATAAAAATTATTGCCTGGCATCCCAAACTGCATAAACCGGGAGCGGCACTCGCTGACTTTGATTAAGTACATGATCATCACGATCAAACCGGCAATTCCCGAGAAGAAATTAACGCAAGGGACAAAACTCAACAGGCCGCAGATTCCCCACCACATCCCTAGTTTTTCACCACAGTCGTCTGTTCCGGCCATCTGTTGGCTGAAGACGTTTTGGTAAGACTTGGAAAGATTACTGGTGTAGATGAAAACCCAGATAAGATTGAACAAAGGGATCATCAATAGGAAAGCCATGCCGGGAGATACCAATCTTTGGTTCTCCGGGAGGGCCGCCGCTGCGCGATACAAAAAATAGCTAATCAGCGCGCTGATGCCGATGCCTATGAGGAAAGCAAATCCATAGATTAGCAAAGCTAAAGCGATTCCAATGGCATCAGGATCGGAATTCATAATTATTTTCAGTGATGAAAAGAGGAACGACAACAATTAGTGAAAGGGAATTCGCGGGCAGACTGCTATTCTTGGCCTTCTAGCACTCGCAAAGCCGCTTTTCTGGCTGCTTCGAATTCGTCGCCGGGGGTCCACGTCGGCAATTGGCTCTGATTGGCAACTCGTAGGCTGACGTGGAACAACAGTTGCAGATCCTCGATCGCTCCTGACAAATCCCAATCCTCGCGATATTCGTCGCTGGGCTGATGATAAGTTTCCTGGACCCATTTGTCCAACTGCTCTTTGCCCCAATTATCGGGCTTGCCGCGAACGCGTGTGCCAGCGTGCAGGTAGACGCCTGGCACACCGATTCGAGCTAGCGAAAACTGGTCGGAGCGATAGTAATAGCCACGATCGGGAAATGCATCGGGGGTGACAATTCTATCTTGCGAGGCGGCGACCGCTTTAACGATCTCGTCCAAACTTGATTTGCCGCTGCCAATCACGTTGACGTCATAACTGCGGCCCAGCACGCTGAGTCCATCGATATTGATAACAGCCGCCATCGCACCGGCGGGAACGGGTGGAAATTCAGCAAAATGCTTGCTGCCCAGCAAACCTTGCTCTTCGGCACCAACGGCGGCGAACAAGATCGAACGGGCCGGTCGCTCGGGTAACTCGGTGAAGGCTTTGAGGATGGCCAACAGCCCGGCGGTTCCGGAGGCGTTATCAATGGCACCGTTGTAAATATTATCACCGCGGGCATCACGTTGATCGGACATGCCGAGATGATCATGGTGCGCCATCACAACCACGTATTGATCCTTTAGCTGCGGGTCGGATCCTGGCAACACACCGACGACGTTGGCCGTATCTTGGCTGCGGACCGAGGCAGTCAATTCCATGGAAAGCGTCGTGCCCAACGGCACAGGCTGGAAATCGCGACTTTCGGCCGCCGCGCGGAGCGCATCAAGGTCGTGTCCCGCCAGCGTGGCGATTCGTTTGGCCGCGTCATCGCTGACCCAGCTCTTGAGATCCATCCTGGGGCCTGTCGCAGCCCGTAACTCAAACTCTTCTCCACTCCAGGACGTTTGCACAACTTGAAATGGGTAACCGGCTGAGGGAGTCGTGTGAATGATTATCGCACCCGCAGCCCCCTGTGCGGCAGCAGCAGCGTACTTGTAATCCCAGCGTCCGTAGTACAACCTGCGACGTCCAGCGAATAACTCGGGGTCATCGGCCGGGTCGTTATTCATCATCAACAAGATTTTGCCACTGAGATCGACCCCCTTGTAATCATCCCAGTCATACTCGGGAGCAACGATACCATATCCAACGAAGACGATTTCCGCGTCTTCGATTTTCACTTGCTCAACAGGGCGGCCAACGGATGAGATGATGTCATCATAATTTTTCAGCTCAATGCTCTCAGCACCTTTCCGCACCGTAACGCTGTCAGGGGAACGCGTTTGCGAGCCAACCAGCGGGACCGCTTGAACCCAACTGTCACCGGGGAAAGCGGGTTGGAGTCCGTGCAATTTAAATTGCGTTTGCAGATAGAGTTGCGTGAGTGCGTCGCCGCGGGAACCGGGGCCACGGCCTTCCAGTAAATCGTCCGCCAAAAACTGAATGTGGCTGCGAACCACGGTGTCATTGATCGCCGCAGTCGGATCAGCAGCCCACGCGGGTAGGCTGCCGCAGAGGCCCAACAGCGTGGCGATCACGCAGGCAATGAAGTGCGTGCAAGGTAGCTTTAGCGGAGCCCAAGTTTTTGCGAAACTGGCTGTGAGGGGAGCAAACACTGGCATGCTGACGGACCATCGGGCGAGCGAAGAATCTTGATGTATAAAACAGTTCGGTTGGAGTTTACACTATAGGCGAAGCGGAAAAAAAGGGTTTCCATCGATTTGCCGGAAACCGCTCGGGACCACCCCATCACAGTTACACAGGTAGGGCTTGATGAATTTTAGTCGCAGAGAATGGCTCCTAGGCTCCGGCGCGATGCTGGCCAGCGGTTTAGCCAGCGAGGCTCTAGCCAGCGAGCAAGCAGTCAGCCCGCAGGCCAGCAAACCGATCGCTCGCGGCCGGGCGGCGGCGATCGCCACGGTCAGCGACCAGGCGACGCGGGCCGGGTTGGCCATGTTTGAGGCGGGGGGCAACGCGGCGGATGCGGCGGTCGCGGCCGGTTTGATGTTGGCGGTCGTGGATGGCCAAAATTCAGGGCTGGGTGGTGGCTGCTTTATTCTGGCTCACAGCGCCGATGGCCGCGTGACAGCGATTGATGGCCGGGAGATGGCACCGTCCGCCGCGCACGCCAAGATGTTTTTTCGAAACGGCAAACCGCAGCCGCAGCTGAGCCAAGTCGGTGCGCTGGCCGCCGGTGTGCCCGGAGCAGTGGCCGCTTATCACGCCCTCTCAACGCGGCTTGGCACGGGCAAATGGGCAATGGCGGCCCGCCAAGCGGCGGAGGTCGCCGGCCAGGGCTTTTCGCTGAGCCGTCCGACCGCGTCAAGGTTGCGCGCCGTGGCCGAGACGCTGCGACAATTTCCGGCCGCGCGGGCGTTGTATTTTGACTCGCAAGGACAACCCTTGGCGGCGGGCGAACGCTTGGTGCAGCCCGACTTGGCAAACACGTTGAACGAACTGGCAAACGAGGGCCCCGACGCGTTTTATCAAGGGCGTTTTGCTGAACTGACCGACCGCTGGATGCGTGCCAACGGTGGCTTGATGACGCAGCAAGATATCGCCAACTATCGTGCCGTCGATCGCCAACCGGTGCGGACCAAGTTTCATGAGTACGAACTGATCGGCTTCCCGCCCCCGAGCAGCGGTGGAGTGCACGTGGGGCAAATCCTCAGTTATCTCGAACAGTTTGACATGGCCGATTTAGCCAGCAATTCGCCGGCCACTTATTACCACGTAGTCGTCGAAGCGATGCGATTGGCCTTTGCCGACCGAGCCGTTTTCTTGGGTGATCCCGATTTTGCTGATGTGCCGCGGGGGTTGCTCGATCCGCAATACTTGGCCAGCCGCGCCGCTTTGATCAATCCCGAAAGCAGAATCGCCGACGTGCGGGCGGGCCTACCGCCGGCTGCGATGACCGAGTTTTTCCCACCCTCGGTACAGCAAGATCGCCAGCGTCACACGACTCACTTTACCGCCGCCGATGCGGCCGGAAACTGGGTGGCAATCACGGCGACGGTGAACACGTCGTTTGGTTGCAAAGTCGTGATTCCCGGCACGGGCGTCGTGCTGAATAACCAAATGGACGACTTTGCCATCGCGCCGGGCGTGCCCAATGCTTTTGGTCTCGTCGGTGCCGAGGCGAACGCGCCGGCTGCCGGCAAGCGTCCTTTGTCGAGCATGAGCCCCACGTTGGCGCTGCGAGGCGATCAGCCCGTGATGACTTGCGGAGCAGCCGGAGGACCACGAATCATCAGTGCCACGGCACAACTGCTGCTGCGGGTGCTGGCCTGCGGCATGCCGCTCGAAGAAGCCATGGCGGCTCCCAGAGTCCACCATCAGTGGCGTCCGGATAAATTATTAGCGGAACCGACGATTGACCAACAAGTGCTGGCGGAATTGACTCAACTCGGACACCAAGTGGAATCGATCAGCGCCATCGCCACCGCGCAGGGGATCGCTCGTGATGAGGATGGACAATTGATCGCCGCCGCCGAATCACGATTGCCAGGGTCGGCGGGCAGCCGATAGTGCCAGCCGAAAATGCTCGCGCCGCCATGTTGGCAAACTTGAAGGCCAGTCGCCCTTGGGTAAGCTGCATCAAGGCCAGCGGCGGACGCGACTGATAACGTAGTCGATCATCATCCACTGGATCACGACCAAGACAACCGGCCCCACAAAGTAGATGAATTGCTCGACGCGATGGTCGCCGAACACGCGTGGCCAAGGATCGGCAGCAGCATCACACAGCGCCCTCACGATGGCGCCGTTAATAAATAACATGCCACAAGTGATCAACGTGGCAATCACCGCAAACAAACACCCATGCGAAATACCCGTGGATAGCTGTGAAGCATGATGGGAACGACTTGGACGCAGGTCAGCAGCCATGCTCAACTCACCAAGGGGAGGATTTGACTTAACAAAATCGTCGTCAGCAAACCTGTAAAGGAAAGTACGAACAGCAGCAGCGTCCAGCTCTTCAGCGCTTCGCCTTCGGTTAGCCCACCCATTTTCGCAAACACCCAAAAGCCGCTGTCATTCATCCAACTGCCAAACAGGGAACCCGCTCCCACCGCGGTCCCCAAGTAAACTGGATGGTAGCCGGTTGAAACTCCGGTGGCGATGGCACCGACCATCCCAGCGGCGACAATCATCGCCACGGTGCTGCTCCCCTGGGCAACCTTCAACACGGCCGCAATCACGTAAGCGAGCAACAGCAGGCTAATTCCGCCCGCCGATGTCTCCTGGAACACCGCCTCAATCGACTCGCCAATTCGCGCGTCGCGTAACATAGCGCCGAAAGCTCCGCCGGCGGCCGTGATCAAGATAATCACTCCGCCGCTCATCAAAGCCTCTTCAACTTCCACCCCGGTTTCTCGGAAGCTCAGCTTGCGCACCGACTTGAGCGTCCAGATCGCCACCAGAGCGGCCAGCAGCAAGGCAAAATTAGCGTTACTCCATAATTTAGTCCGGTCCGCAAAGCGACGTTGCGGTGAATCCCACTGGTGCAGGGCAACTGCCTCGGGAAAACTCTGTTCTAACAACATCCGGTTCAACCGTCGCCGATCCACCGGCTTGGTCCGCACGTTGATCTTGCGAGCCGTCGCCTCAGTCTCGGGACTTAAATTGACGCTGCTGAAGGCGCGCGAGTCATACACGTCGCGGGCCAGTAACACTTCGTTGAGACCGTCGATTACGACTTGCCGCTGCGATTCGCTGAGGGGATCGCCGGAGAGGATCATGGCCCGCGCATCGTCCCCCAAGGCGGCATGTTGAATAAACCGACT
>CAZHTX010000251.1:0-8310 GCA_964535475.1 uncultured Pirellulaceae bacterium | reverse complement strand
AAAGCCTAAGGATTCGATAGCTGCTTGGCCATCAAAGGCGAAGGATTCCGCGTTTCGACCTTCGTTGTCCCAGAAAGCGGAGTTCATAGTTGTGATGGTTGCCAGCGAGCCGTCGTCTTGCGAAAGGTTACTGAAGCCAGCGCCAACAGGAGCTCTGTTATTGCGGACGGTAACATTACGCAAGTCGATTTGGCTAGTCCTGCCCGCAGAAGCAAAATTATCGATCGCACCTCCTTCACTACGTGATTGATTGTTCTCCAACAATACATCTTCAAGCACGACTGAAGAATTGGATACATGGATCGCTCCACCAAAGTCGAGCGCTGCGTTTCCCGAAAATGTGGCTCTGCTGATCGTTGCAGTTGCACCGTCCAAAACCGCCAGTGCTCCTCCGCTGCTCGCAAAGCTATTTTCGATTTTGATATTATCTAGTTCTAAATGATCATCCGGGTCAGCCAGCCGAATCGCACCACCACGCGTGTCAGCTGAGTCGCTTGCGTCTCCTTCGACAAGTGTTAAACCGCGGATCAAGTAATCATTTTCTCCACTTCCACCGAATTCGAAAATTCTTGTTCGCCCAGGAGTAAATGATTGCAGTTCGATATCCAAACCACTGAAGAGGCTGCCAAATTCCTCGGCATCGGCTGAATCTCTAAGCTTGATACTAAAGGCATTATTTGGTCCGTCCGGATTGACCGTTTGGGCGATCAAGCCATTGCTACCGACGGGAAACGCATCTTCGAACAATAGGGATTCGCCACTTCCGAATTCAAAAATCCCTGATCCGTCCCCATCTTTGACCTCAGCGGTTACTGGGAAAGCGGAGAACGGGAAGCTCGTTGCGATAGAGATTGAATTGAGCGTGTCTACCAATTGTTGTGCGGTGATCTTTGCCACATCTCCTGGAGGAGTCGGGATTCTCAATACAAGTTTCTTTTCATCCCGACGGAGACTAGCGGTGATCAACGAGCGATCAAAACGAATCGTTGTTCCGGTAAAGGCGAAAATGCTGAGCGAGTCGGTTACCTGTAGAGGTCCGTTCTCATCTAACAGCGTGTACTCTCCCGCACGCAACAGGATCACATCGGGGCCGGGATTTGAATTGGCGAGCCTTATCGCGCCTCGAAGGGTGCAAGGTTGGTTGGGACATTTGTCTAGATCTCCCGAGGGGCCGATCAGTTCTGCAAAGTTATCGACGAAAATCTGAACACTTTTTGTCGTGTCGACTTCCAAGCGACTACTGTTATTGAACAGGTTCGAGTCTCTTGAGTCACTGGTCGCACGATTAAAAACGTTCAAACTTCTCGATCGGAGTACGGTGGGAGTCGCTTCAAAGGTAAAGGTGTGTGATGCACCTGGGGCCAGTGTGTCGATGCGACTGACTAGCAGGTTTGATTGAGCCAGTTCCATGGTTTGCGGATCAAGTGAACTCGTGTTGACCGAGATGCTGCCATGCTCTCCGGTGGGCAGTTCCGTGCGAATCGAGATATTTTCTGCAATCTGCGGCCCTTGGTTGGTGACGATGATCTTAAAAACACCGGGTTGGTCATTCGTGATAATATTGCCGGAGCCGGTTTTCGGCCCCACGCTTGTCGCAAGCAGCAGGTCAGCAACTGGGCCTCCCACCATGAAAGGCTCGAAAGCAATTTCATCCCCTTCAACGTGGAACGATGTGTCAAAGATCGATCCGAAGTCATGCTTGCCGATCGGGTTGGAGCGTTCTAGCAGAGGATCCGTACTGACGAGAGATTTACCGAACGCCGAGATGTCCAAGGCGAGCGCCCTCAAGGTCCCTTCGACATCGAGATCTAATCCGAAGTCATTGGCAAAGTCATAGCGTGGAATTAGTTTCGGTTGCACAGCAACTTTTCGCGTTCCCGTTTCCACAAACACGGACGAGCCGACGTCGAATTCAACCGTACTGATGTTCTGCAACATCGTCCCGTCGATGGTGACGTCGACCAGGACTGGTTGGCCTGTAATCGGGTCGACGAAGTCAAACCTGGCTCGCTCGGCCGGCGTTGAAGACACATCCTGGTTGAGCCGCAGTGATGTTTCCATGATGTAATCGGCGGTAGTCAAGCCGATGCTGATTCCTGCCAAATCGATATCGGTCCGGCCGAATCCAAATCCGCCGCCTAAGATGGCGCCCACATTCGTTGCCAGCTTGGCCACATCCCGACGAGTGTCGGATTGTTCGGTTTCAGCAGATAAGACCCCTGCATCATCGATCGTCGTGTCGGTCAAGGAAATGTCTGGCACGGTGAGACTGATGGAACCCAATTCCTTGCCGAGATTGACCGCCCCCTTCCAGCCAATGCCAATCCCCAAGCCCAATTCGACTCCCAGTAGGTCACTGGGGGCTTCTCCAATCGAAACTTGAATAATTTTTCCGCCGCCAAATTTCTTGTTGGACGAACCGCTTCGAACGCGTTGGCGTGTATCTGCTTCGCTGTTTTGCCCTTGTACTTTACGTTGCGTGGCCGATTGTTTCGCTTGATTCGCGTCCGCTGCTTGGGATGGTGTGCCCGCGCGTACACCGTCTCTTTCCGCTGTGAAAATGTCACGCTCACTTGTCTGGATCGTTTGTTTCGCCTCTCCGAGTTGGCCGTAGACTCCTATTGCGTCGGATATTAGTGACGTGCCAATAATCTCCACTCTGCCATTAGCATTTCGATTCAGTGAGGCCAGCGAGATGGTTTCGTCGACTTCGAACTCAACTAATCCTGGTCCGACGCAGTCCAAGAAACAAGCTCGGGCCTGGATGCTCCCTTCGAACTCAACCACCAGGTCGGCAAAAGCACGAACCGTTGGAGTTTGGGTAAACATCCCACCTGCGGCATGATTGATGCTAGTTTTGATTTCGATAGGACCACTGCCCGAATCAATCACTTCGTAACCGAAGGTGCCGTCGTAGATTAAGTCCGCGGAGCCCGCGTTAGCATAAAGGCCATATTCAAGGCCCAGCCGTCCTTGGACTTCCATCACCGCTTCGGCGCCGAACAAGGCGGGCCCAAAACCAGCAATGCCCCCCAGTTGGATTGGCCTGCCTCCGCAATCAGCAGCGAAACAGAAATCATAGCCCGCAAAGGTCGGTTGCTCAGTCCCTGAATCGGTGTAACCAACCGCAAAGACTTTGGCATCACCGCCAGTAAATTGGTCAAAACTGATCTCGGTGTCCCAGGGGCGGAGGATGGCCGCCGCCAATAATTCGCGCTTCTCCAGGACTTCCAAACGAAGACGAGCGGATCGGGCGTACCTCGCACAAGCCGTGATTCGACGATTTGAACGCCGGGAAGAACGTTGTCGAGTGCTAGCAAAGAGAACGGGTAAGATCTTAGGGAATTGCACGAGTCACCTTGCCGAAAGCGGGGCTTTGTTACTGACAGCAATTGCTGTCAGAAGGTCACTCGCGCGAAAGCCCGCACAGCCCTCACTCAAAAATACTCAAAAAGGGAAAAATTAGCTTTTTCTAAAGCGGCTTGCGATATCGCAGCGACAAGCCCCTTCCGACAGCAACGTCCGCGGAACAGGATCGGCTAGGTACCGTTTTCAAGATTGTTCAAGCCACAGTTGGCGAATTGATTTGAGATAACGTTCGACGCTCTTTATTGAGCGGCCGATCTTCGATGCGATTTCTTGATTGCTGTAACCATGCAGCCTGAGCAGAGCGACTTCGCGAAGTCGTTCATCCAAACCCTCTAAACGCTCGTTGCATAATTGGCTGAGCGAATCGACATAGCCGTCATCAGGCGTCTTTTCCGCAATGTATTCGAGGCCTATCGAATTGACGTTTTGGGTGTTTTGCGGCATTGAGACCGCTGATTCTCCCACCAATTTGCTGGAAGCCTGCTTTCGCCAAGCATTTGCTACCTTTCGCGAGGTGAGCATGCAAAGCAATTGCCACAAATCTTCTCGGTCTTCAAGCTTGTGAAAACGGCCTTCCGAAACGCCGTGATAAAAGGCGTTCATGGCACTTAACGTAATGTCCTCTTCGTCCAAAGCACGTTTGGGCAGACTGCCCATCTTTGCCCTCGCTAATGCCGCTACGCGCTCGAAAAATCTCCGCCAAATCAATTCGGCAGCTCGCTCGTCGCCACCCTTTAGGCGGGTTAATATCTGGGTGACCGAAAGATCTTCTTCGTTCATGCGTTCACAACTGGAAAATGGGCCAGAGGGATTCAGTTCGCCCTCCTAAGATACTCTGGAGTGGTAGTGGAAATCCCAATCCATCCGATCGAAGAGGAAAAACACGAAAAATATTCAATCGTCGTGAGGGAAAATGTAATTTGGCTACGAGCTTCTTGAAAGACACACCACCGTATTGCGTCATGCCGATCCTCATGGGGACGACATGCGCTTACACTTAGAACCAATTCGAAAACCATTAGCCGCTTCGGCGTTCGCCGCGGTTCTTTTGGGTTTCGGATAAGTCCTTAAAAATCCACCCCCAAGTACAGGTCTCGTCTAGTTCATTGGGGGTGAGCTGCCGTCGAACCAGAGGTATATTTCTGTCGGACACAGTGATTTACCCAGGTGGTCTTTCACTGAGGGCTCATCGGTCAAAACACTTGCTCAAAGCAATCTGAATCATGGACATAGGCGAAAAGGATCGAAGGGTGGACTGGACACAGGTCAACCGCTTGGCCGATAACTTCGAAGACATTTGGCTCGCCGGCCAGCGACCATCGCTGGCTGACTACATGGATCAGACGCTGAATCCGCAGTCGCGAGCTGAATTATTTACGGCGCTGCTTGAATTGGAACATCACTATTGCGAGCAAAAATCAATTCCATTCGACCTGGTTGGGCTCTCCGCACAGTTCCATGAATACGCCGGACTGATTGAGACGATCGCCCGAAGCAATTCGGACACTGCCGTTACGGACCGCCAGGCTGGTCCGCTATCGGACGAAAGTTGCGAGACCATGGCGGAGGATATGAAGGAAGGTCGGGCTTTGACCGCGACGCCCCTTTCCAAATTCGAACCCGGCGATCGTCTTGGGCGTTATGTGATCATCGAAACGCTTGGTGTCGGCGCGATGGGCGAAGTCTATCTTGCCCGAGACACACGACTTGATCGCAAGGTGGCTCTCAAGGTTCCTCGACTTTCCTCATGCTTACCAGAAACGGTAACGCGTTTTCTCCGCGAAGCAAAAATGGCGGCGGGTCTTCGGCATCCCAATATCTGTCAGATCTACGATGTCAGTGTCGAAGAAGGCTACCACACCATTTCGATGGTGCGCATCGAAGGTGTCTGCTTATCCGATTATATGCATGAGAATGGACCGCTCGACGAAGCAGAGGTCGTGCGGCTCCTCCACAAACTGGCGTTGGCTCTCGAGGAATCGCACCGGCAAGGTGTGGTGCATCGTGATCTCAAACCAGCCAATGTGATGCTCGACGACAAAGGCGAGCCGATACTGACAGATTTTGGACTAGCGAGTCAGATTTCAGCACCCGAATTAACGCGGTTGACTCAATCGGGAATGATTGTGGGAAGTCCCGCCTTCATGTCTCCGGAACAGATTCGCAACGCGGCGTCAGTGGGGCCAGCCAGCGATGTTTATTCGTTAGGCATTATGATGTACCAAATGTTGACCGGCTACCTTCCCTTTACAGGCAGCCTATTAAAAGTTCTAGATGACATCGCCAGGAAAAATCCCGAACCGCCAGCGAAGTTACGATCAGGCGTCTCGCCGGAACTTGAGGCGATATGTTTGAAGGCGATCGAGAAGGACGCGGACCAGCGATACGCGTCAATGACCGAGTTCGCTGCCGTCTTGGGAAAGTATAAAAACAGCTCCGTTGGTTATACTGATGAGAAACTTAAACCATCTCCAAAACCGGAATCCGTCGTGTCTATGTCGGGGACGGGGAACCGGCGTCGAAACGGATGGACGTCTTTAATAGCCACTAGCTTGCTAGCACCCATCATAGTACTGGGGATTGTTTTTTGGATTTCCAAGGAAAATGGAGGACTCATACGAGTACAAATTGATGACCCAAGTCTGCAAGTTGTCCTATCGGCCGATGGCCTGACAATCAACCAGGAGAACGATTCCCAAGCCATCAAGGTTAAGTCAGGTGTTGGGCAAACCCTGAAAGTCTTTCGCGGTGATTTTGCATTTGAAACCGACGTCTTTATTCTGAAGGATGGTGAAACGACTAGGATCAAGATCGACTACGTTGAAGGAAAAGTGGTCGCAGCGCGTGAGGGTAAGAGATGGCAAGTCTTTGACACCGTTCCGGAATCATCTCAAATTGGGAGTAAACCAGTAAGCACAGAGAGTAAGGACCGAGGCGCCCCACTCGACAACGCCTTATTCAATGGCGCACCACACGACGACGAAGCCTTAACGAATTTAAACCGGCTTGTGGAAGCCGGCGCACTTCTTCGAAAGACACAGGGCGAACTCCTGGCGTTTCCCATTAACCAACGCCCGCGTGGCCTCTTCGCGATGGACCTGACCGATTTTGGGCCCATTAGCGATCAGGATCTGATATTTTTGTTGTCCTTTGTGTCTGACTGTCGTCGATTCATTGTGAACACGGATGCACTTACGGATACTGGCTGGAAAAGCCTAGCTGCTAACTATCTACCTGAGCTTACATTGGTTGGCAATTCACCATCGCGGGACGCCTGGGATTATATTGGTTCGATGCAGGGCTTGAATCAGTTAGCATTGCGATACTCAGGAATGACCGACGCAGACCTGGAGGTTTTAAAAGACATGGTCAATCTGGAGTATTTGGAGTTAGCGTCGAAGTCAATCGATGGATCTTGCCTTGCTGGGCTCGGCGCACTGCAAAAGCTCCTAAATTTAGAACTGTGGGGAACCGCTGTAACTGACGAAAACCTCACGCATTTGAGGCAACTCCGCTCGCTACGAGTATTGGGACTTGCGGGAACGAATATTGACGGAAGTGGTTTGTTGGAATTGTCGGGTTTAGACGGAGTCAATTTGCGAGATTGTAAGCGACTCAAGGATCTGGAATTTCTGTTGCCGCATCCGATCGAGTCGTTGGACTTGACCGGGGCGAGTGTTGACGATATCAGCATACTCAGACAATTACCCGTCGTCTATTTAGGTCTCGACTACAATCCGGAACGCGATCGAGAAAGTCTGCTGCAAATTTCCACTTTGAAATATATTAACGGAATTCCTGCATCCGATTTTTTCGAAGACGATCTTGGGAACGAAAGCGACCTAAATTCTGACAGATAGATGGCAATCCCCGAGCGAGCTACATTGATGCGAGGCGCTAAAACACGGACCGGGCTGCGAACGACCGTCAATGTGATCCAACGCGTCTAGGAACTCCGACGCGACCCAACCAAGCAAATGAAATCGCGGCTCATTGCTTGACCGGGGAGATGATCCGGCACCGCATCTTAGTGCATTTCGGAGGAACACTAATCTTCACTCATCTTCACTAATCCGCACTAATCCAATGCCGGTTGAGATGATTAGTGTCAATCAGTGCCCATTAGTGGTTCAGTTTCCCAAGCGGACGAATCACGTTTCGTAAGTCCGGTGCCGCGGAACCGTGAGCTGGCGCTCAACGGCTGATGTAACCGGAAGGAACACTAAATTGCTCGTCAATCTTGAGCAATCTCGTACTCGATTAACTCGTTGACTTCACCCGGCTGTTTCTTCAGCGAAAACCGGTCGTAAAGTTCTCCCACCGCGGTACGAGCTTCGTAGTGCAGGGTGTCCCCCTCGAGCTTGATCACTTGATAAAGTTGCGTGTTGCTGGTCGCTTTCACCATGAATGGTTTTTTATCAAGACTGTACATCTTGGGACCGCTGACGGAGACGACGTACACCGTGCCAGTCGATTCATCAATTTTTGAGACTCCCGTAGGCACGTTCTCGACAGTGATTGGCAAATCGTCGGGAGTCGTCAAACCGGTGCGTCCGTAAGTGTGGTCATGCCCCTGCAAGACTAGGTCAACCTTGAATTCATCCAGCACTGGTTTCCAAGACCTGCGAAGCGCACGGTTGTCGCGATTTTTGCCGGTCGAAAAAATGGGATGGTGGAAGGTGCAGACAACCCATTCCGAAGTGTTTTCGCTGAGCACCTTGCGCAACCATTCCGCTTGCACCGCGTAGTCTTCGCTGGTATTCAGAGCGATGATTCGCAGATGGCCATAGGTAAGTGTGTAGCAAGTCTCTTCCAGCCCGGGAGGGCCGTTTTCGGGCAAGGTGAATTGCGGTCGCCAATGATTGGAAAGACGCCGGACTCCGAGAAAAGAGCGTGCTTGTTCATGATTGCCGGGAACGACGACGTTGGGAATCATGGCGT
>CAZHTX010000250.1:0-8315 GCA_964535475.1 uncultured Pirellulaceae bacterium | reverse complement strand
TTTCCGCCCGCGATTCGCCGAAGGCGAATCGCGGGCGGAAAAGGCAATATGTGCGGCGAGCGATGTAGCTGCCAGTTGTTGCTCCGCCGGGACAAGCCCGGAGCGGAAGCATATCACTTCGTGCTTGCCTCGGACGGGATCACAACTGGTAGCTACCAGCGGCTCCTTCCGTCGAGCTTGCCTCGGCGGGGGAACAACTGGCAGCTACCAAGGCCGTTCTACCATTATGGTATCGCTTCGATCGGCGTGTCGAACTGTAGCTCGCCGAGCTGCGGAGGTGCCACCGGCTGTTCGTTGATCATCGGCGGTGCGATGTTAGTGACTTCAGGCTGCGGCTCTACTTCAAGCTCCGCTGCCGGTTGCCGAAAGTGTTCCCGGATCGCTTGCGGCAAGAATGCAATCGGATTGGTGTAACTTGCTAGCCCAGGATCACAACATGGAACTTGCCGCCCCTGGCAATGCGAACAGCCTCGGCTGGCACGCCAAAACATCAGATCATCAAGACAGCTGCGAGAGGAGACAAAAATCCGATCGCCAGGCTGCATTTGATAATTCGTGGTGGTGTCGCCGAGTTGGATGATCTCACGATAGCAGATTGGTAACACCACGCGGCAGCCGCTCGGCGGGGTAGGGCGGGCCAACAAGATCTTGCAAGGTGCCGCATCAGCAGTTAAACCGCCGGCTGCCAGGATGGCGTCGAGCACCGTCTCGTAACCGGTCAATGGATAGCTGCCAGGTGAGGCAACGGCACCCAACACGTAAAACCGATGCACCGGTTCCAACAAGCGAACATTGACGGCGGTGGCCGGCGCGCCGGCGGCCACGATCGTTTGTTCGATCAACTCCTCGGCGGTTTCCAATGTCATCCCGGCCACCACCAGTCGGCCAAAGCCGCCTAAATCAAGAGAACCATCGGCCATTACCACTTGATCGGCCGGGAGCACCACCTTGGCATCTAACTCGACCGGCTCCAACAAGAGCGAATCACCCGGCTGGATAAAGTGTGCTGGCAACACTGTTTGACTGAGCTCACGCGGCAAGTTGACACCCCGCGGTGCGTTGTCGAGCACTTGCTGAGCTTCGTTCGTCAGAAACTCACCCTCTGGATACAGCGATAAGCCCAAGCTACTACAGCCGGTAACAGCAAATAGGCAACACAAGACTCCGAGCTGAGATAAGAGGCTGAGCTGACGTAACATAGCTTCGCATCCGCAGGATTGTATGGAATAAACCACGAGAGACACCTTGTGGTCCATCGGTCCTCGCGGCAGGTGCAACCCAGGATTCTGATTAGTTCCCTACAATCGTTATGACTGGCACTCAGATCTGCCCTGCGGAGGGGAATGCGATCGGGCAAGACTGGCTAATCTGTCGTCACTGTTGGGCTAAGCCAACAGCCCCCGGCACCGGCAACAGCGCTGCGGTCGCCTCGCGGAGCAAATAGCCAGCGGTCGCTTCGCGAAGCGTGCGCAGTGATTGCAAACGCAAGCTGGGACGCGTCAGCGGGCCACGGAGGGTGACATAGATGTTGCGATCGCTGAGCGCCCGGTTGAGCCGAATCAAAACTGAGATTGGCGTGGCGGGCAAAGCCACCGTTTCGGCGATCGACATCAGGGCCAAATTCTGAGCCTCAAAATTACCCGTTGAAATCAAAGCGTCGACCTTCAAACTGGCGTTGGCCAGATTAACCGCGCCGGTAGCCGAAACCCGAGCTCGATCGCTGAGCAACCAGAATTGATCCAAGCGAAAGATGCCGTTGCCGATCGTGCCACGCAAGCGGCCTGAGTCAAACTGAGTACCGACCAACGACAAGGATCCGAGATACGCTTGCGCGCCGATCAATCCAGGGACAGCCCGCGCCGACGTATTGCTGAGCCGCGCATCAACCACGCCTCGCAAATCGGCAACCGATCGAATTGCTCGCCCCGTTAAAGTGAGTTTGCCGTCGATTTGACCGCGGGCATAACCGCCCACTTGCGGGCTGAGAGGATTCATCAAGCGGTCAAAATCAAACCGCTTGGCCTCCCAAGTGCTCGCCAAATCAACCGCTCCCGGACGACCGCTGGATGAATCAAGCCGCGCGTCACCAGAGAGTTCGCCAGCCTGCAGACTGCTGGTAATCGAGCCCAGGCGAATCGACCAACGCCGCAAGTCTTTGGCCGCGGTGGCAGCCAAACTGGCCCGCGCGTTGCCAAGAGCGAACGTGGTTAACCGCGCATCACGCAACTGCAGGTTTCCCCGCGCCGTAAACTGCCTTGCCAACTGGACCGTCACAGCGCCCGTCAAACGCCCGCCAGCCCAAGTGTCCCCCTCGTCCCACAACGAACCCAGGACACTTTGCAAATCAACTCCCGCCAACCGCGCCTGTAACTGGCCGGCCAGCATTTCGCCCTCGCCCGGTAGTGGAATGAGCCCGCTGACCCGCACGCGACCGCCCCCCATTTCGCCACTTAGAGTGACAATGCGAAGCTGCTCGGGGGTCAGTTGCAGATCGAGCTGCAGACGACGAGCGAGGGCATTCCCTTGCCAAACAAACTGAGACAAAGTGGCCGACACATCGATCTTCGTTTGCTGGGCCAGTTCAGTCGCCGTATCGACCGCGAAGGAACCACCGAACAACTCGCCGCGACCACTCAGCTCGAGCCGACCTTGATCAGCCGTCAGCGTCAGCTGAGCATTCCCCAGTGGAGCTTCATTCAGCACGATGTTATCCAGCACCACTTGAGCAGTTCCCTGATGGGCGGCTGGTTGCTGCAGTTGATCGGCTGGCACCAGCCAATCAATTTCGCCACTGGTGGTCAATCGCAAACGAACATCCGCGGGCAACCACCAATCTTGCCCAGCCAATTGCGGCTGGATCGCTTGCCAGCTTAAGACCAAACGGTGCGAGCCGCCGTCAGCAAGTGCCAATTCCGCTGAACCGCTAAGTGAGCCACCGAACAGTTCCGCGTCGAGCTGCTGCAGCGATAAAGCCTCTTCAGTCCAGCGGTAACTGCTCTGCAGCCGCTCCAACAACATCCCTGGCGGGGCTGTCGGTAGACGGTTCGCCAATCGAAACGTGCTTTGGTTAAACTCCAAGTCGTGCTGGATTAACCCCAATTGGACACCGAGCACGCTGAGATCGGGAGAAGCAATTCGACCGGCAACTTGCCACTGGGAATTTGGGCCCAGCTGGTCTCCCAACCGACCTTCAGCTTGCAGGTCAAGATCCAACTTACCAGTCAGCGGAACCGAGTCTTCCAGCATTACCAACCGAGCCATCGACGCCAGCGGTAAGTCATTGCCGCGGACTCTGAGGTTAAAGTCGCGTGCTGCGGCTAGGTTCACATCGAGGCTGGCAGCCAACCGGATGCTGGGATCGCCCACCGCACCGAGTCGCAGCGCCTCGGCCTGTAGCCGACCATCATTGAGAAAAACCGGGCCGGTCACCGCGGTTAACGCCAACGAATCACCAAACCCCAAACGATCACCGCGAAGATTGGCGTTGGCCGTCCAAGCACGGGGCACGTCGACCGCTTCGAGCGGCACCTCAAAAGCCAATTGCCCACTCACAAAACCACGCAGCGTTGATTGCGGTGCCGGAACAGCCATGAACAGATCATACAGCGGACGCAGGGCCAGCGATTCGGCTGTGAACTGGCCTGCAAACTGGCCGCTTGGCACTAACTGCAAGGAGGCCGATCCCGTTAAAGTACCTTCAGCTTGATCAGCGGTCGTCGTTTGCAAGTCACCCCAACCGGTTGTCAGCTCGGTCAACTGCAAAACACCTTGCTTATAGGCCAAACGCGTGTTCAGTTGCCGCAGCAGAAGTGCTTCCAGCCGCAAACTCGGTGAGGTCAGGGTTCCCTCGAAACGATAGGCTTTGGCATCTCGCAGGGCGTTGAGCGGAACCGAGACGGTGAACCGCACACTCACTTCACCCTCGGCCTCAACAGGAATCTCAATCCCGAATTGGCGAAGTCGTCCGAGCAGGTTCCCAATATCGATCGAATCAAAGGACCAATTGGTCGTCCAGTAGCGGATCTTCTTGGCTGGCCCAGCTTCGGCCTGTGGAAGATTTCCTTCAGCCGGTGGAAGATTTCCTTCAGCCGGTGGAAGATTTCCTTCAGGCTGCGGAGGATTTGCTGGCAACTGCTGGGCATTGGCCTGGCCATGAAACCCGAGCGAGCAGACCAGCAGACCGGCGGCTAGTAGAGCGAATAACGATCGTAGCGGTTGTGGCATAGCGGAAAACTGGTTCCAAAGAGGAATTGGAGGTCCCGTCCTCAAAGGTTTAGGTTGAACATGGCCTGAAAGCAAACAGGGCAACTGTTATTCCTCATGCACCAAAATCAACAATTCGCCACTTGCCGCTCGGCTGGACTGGACAGGGTGAAGCGGTTCGGGCATAATTCGTGGCTCTGCGTGTTGCCTTCCCGTTCCCTTTCATTATTGACGTTCCGTTCTGCGATGCCCAATTCAGCTAGCGCTCAAAAAGACCTCCGTCAAAATCAAGTTCATCGGATGCGTAACCGAGCGGTTCGCAGCAAGATGCGGGCTCAGGTTTCCAAAGTACGTACCGCCGTCAAAGATGGCGATTTTGAACGTGCTGATGCCGAATTTCGGTTGGCCGCTCGCAAGCTTGACCAAGCTGGCGCCAAGAATATCATCCACAAGAACGCCGCCGACCGCACGAAAAGTCGCCTGTCGCACTTGATCAAATCGGCCAAAGCTGCCGCCAAGTAGTCGATCCCAAGCACTTGCCGAGATCAACATCACAGCCAGCTCCAGTTAGCTGGCTGTTTTCGTTGGCTGACCGAACTGGCTGCCCTAAAGCCCCAGCCTGGCATGGGTCAGCTCAATCGCGCGGATTAACCCCCGCGCCTTGTTGACTGTCTCTTCGTACTCAGCATCTGGATTGCTGTCGGCGACCACGCCGCAACCAGCTTGCACATCGAAAGCCCCCTGCCGCACGACCATCGTCCGCAGCGCGATGCAAGTATCCATGTTGCCACGGTAGTCGACATAGCCGACAGCACCCCCGTAAGGACCACGGCGATGCGGTTCAACCTCGTCGATCACTTGCATGGCTCGCACCTTGGGAGCGCCTGAGACGGTCCCCGCTGGCAGACAGGCTTTGAGCGCATCAAAAGCATCCAGCCCATCTCGCAATCGCCCCCGCACTTCGCTGCTGATGTGCATCACATGGCTGTAACGCTCGACCACCATGACCTCGGTTAGCTCGACCGAACCGAACTGAGCCACGCGACCGACATCGTTACGCCCCAAGTCGACCAACATCACGTGCTCGGCCCGCTCCTTGGGATCGGCCAACAATTCCCGCTCGAGGGCGAGATCTTCCGCTTCGTTCGCCCCCCGGCGACGTGTTCCCGCCAAGGGGCGGACCGTCACGCTGCGATCGACCACGCGGCACATAATTTCAGGTGAACATCCGATCAATTCACAATCGGGAGTGCGGACAAAGAACATAAAGGGACTGGGATTGACGACCCGCAAGGAGCGATAGACCTCCAGCGGAGCAGCCGTCGAACTGACGCGAAACCGCTGGCTGGGAACGACCTGGAAAATGTCCCCCGCGCGAATGTACTCAATGCACTTTTCCACCGCTTGGGCGAACGATTCGCGGGTGAAATTCGATTTAATCTCGAGCGGCTGCTGGGGTTGGCCGCCAACATCGGCCATCGAGGGCGTTGGTAACGGCTGACTGAGCTGGGCGACGACCTGATCAATCCGCTGGCAAGCTGCTTGGCGGGCCGCTGCGGGTGAGTCGAAATCGGCCGGACGAGCCAGCGCCAGCACGGTCATCGTCTTGGTCACGTTGTCAAAGGCGACGACCGTGTGGTAGAGCGAAAAATCAAAATCGGGAAGACCGCGGTCATCCTGCGGCGAATTAGGTAAAGCCTCGACATAGCGAACGACATCGTAACCGGCGTAACCGACCGCACCGCCAGTGAAGGGGGGCAGCCCCTCAAACTGGGCGACGTCATGACTCAGAAAGCGGCGAAAGTGATCCAGCGGATCCTCGACCGTTACTTGTTGCGATTCTCCCGAAGCGAGCTCCGTGATCTGCACTTGGTTACCGCGAGCGGCGTAGCGAATCACGGGATGAATGGCTAAAAAACTGAACCGGCCCACTTTCTCCCCCCCCACTACACTCTCGAAGAGGCAAGCGGGCGAGCCGTCATCGAGCAATTCGAACGCGCTGACCGGGGTCAGCCAATCGCTGAGCAGCTGCCGATAAACCGGAACATATTCGTGTTGGCTAGCCGCGCGGGCGAAAGTTTCCGGATCAGGCAGATGCATAATATTCGAGTGCTGGGAAGTGAAGCGAGGAGTCCAGTCGCAGTGGCAAACTTAACCCTTTGCCGGCTCGATGTCAGCTGGTCGCATGGTTGACAGTCTAAGGGGCACCGATAGAATCGCTAAGCTTTGCCAAGAGAGCGGACACAGTTCAAGTGCCTTTCTAAGAACCTATCCGAAAACCCTTAGCCGCTTTGGCGCTAGCCGCGGTTCGTTTGGGTGTTCGGATATGTCTTAAGGCTTCGAGGCAAAGCGAGTTTGTTTTCTTTCACTAGTTTAGGGCAGTGAATCCGTCACGTCATTGCCCGCAAGCGTTGGGGTGTGCGCTGCCATGAAGTGCCAGCACTGTGAAAAGCCAGCCACTTTCCACATCACCGAGCTGACAGAGCCGTCGGGACCGCAGATTCTTCACCTGTGTGAAGAACATGCCCGCAGCTACCTCTCGCCGGAGTCCTCCACGCCCGCCGCCTCGGTGGCCACCGTGTTGGCGAAACAGTTAAAATTAGGGCAGACAGCAGACGAACTGGCAAAGCTCGATCAGCAAGAGTGTCCGGTCTGCGGAATTACCTTTTTTGACTTTCGCAATGCCGGCCGATTGGGGTGCCCGTATGATTACACGGTCTTCGAAAAAGATCTGATTCCCCTGTTGGTGAATATCCACGACGCCCAAGAACACCAGGGAAAGCGTCCCAAACGGATCGCCCCCTCGGCGGATCGGCAAGCTGAATTAATTCGCTTGCGACGGGAAATGGAAGAAGCGATTGAGCAAGAGAAATACGAGCGGGCATCCGAAATTCGCGATCGGCTGCAAGAATTGGAACGCGACACGCCAGACGCCCAGTAGAATCAGGAATTTGTAGTGCAGGCAAACGGGGAACTCAACGAATTGGCCGGTCGCTGTGGCGAATGGTTGCGAGGGACGGGACCGGAATCGGACATCGTCATCAGCAGCCGAATTCGACTGGCGCGGAACTTGGCCGAATACCCCTTTGTGCGGCGAGCCAGCACGGAAGATCGTCAAGCGATCGAGCGGACCGTCCGTTCGCGGATGGACAAAATCGAAGGCTGGGAATCCGTTCGCTACATCGACGTGGCCCGGCTCAGCGAAGTCGATCGGCAACTGTTGGTGGAACGCCAATTGGTCAGTCGTGAGCTGGCCGATTCGGAAGGCCCCCGCGCCGTGGCGATCGACCCGGACGAACAGTTCAGCGTGATGATCAACGAGGAGGATCATCTGCGCATTCAGGTCATGCACAGCGGGCTCAGCCTACGAGCTGCTTGGGAGCAGATTGATGGCCTGGATGATTTGCTGGAAGGCTCGATCAGCTACGCCTTTCATCCCAAATACGGCTACTTGACCGCTTGCCCCACCAACGTCGGCACTGGCTTGCGAGTCAGCGTGATGCTGCATCTTCCAGCCTTGGTGATCACCCGCCAAATCGATAAGGTTTTCCGCAGCTTGCAGAAGATCAGCGTCACGGTGCGGGGACTTTACGGCGAAGGCTCGCAGTTCATGGGAGACTTCTATCAAGTCAGCAACCAAATCACACTCGGTCGCAGCGAGCTGGAATTGGTCGAGCAAGTCAGCGAAGTTGTCCCGGTGTTGATTGATTATGAACGTCGCGCTCGGCAATTCCTGGTCGAACAGAGTGAGCAAGATTTACACGACGACGTCAGCCGCGCTTTCGGAATTCTCTGCACGGCTAAGAAAATCAGCAGCGAAGAGACGATGTACTATCTCTCGAAAGTCCGGATGGGAATCAACCTCGGCCTCATCCCCGACTTGACGGTCACCACGATAAACAAACTGTTCATTCACACCCAACCGGCCCACTTACAGAAATTACGAGGACGCCTGTTGGGAACGGTAGACCGCAATATCGAACGCGCCTCGTATCTGCAAAGCCATCTCGGTAGCGGACCTGCTGAACTTAACTAAGTCATATCAGCCACCTGGCGTCAGCCTGCGGTTTTCACAGCACAACACGCCACCGGGAACCGCACGCTGGCGCGAG
>CAZHTX010000249.1:0-8325 GCA_964535475.1 uncultured Pirellulaceae bacterium | reverse complement strand
TGGAGCGGCAACGACAATGGCTTTCCCCGTCGCAATTGGGACAGTCACGAGAACTTAGAACGCGATCACGGCCCGCTCGCCCGTGGCATGGCGGTCGGAACCGCGGCGTTATTGCGAGATCTCAAACAGCGCGGCATGTTGGAAGATACCATCGTGCTGTGGACCACTGAGTTTGGTCGTATGCCGAGTACGCAAGGAAGTCTGGGCCGCGATCATAATCCCTACGTCTTTACCAATTGGCTCAGTGGCGGCGGGATTCGCGGCGGCGTGACTTACGGCCCTTCGGATGAATGGGGATACAAACCGCTGGATCGGGATCGCCCCACGCAGGTTTATGACATCCACGCCACGATTTTGCATTTATTGGGAATCGATCACACGCGGCTGACTGTGCGCCATGACGGGATTGATCGGAGATTGACTGACGTTCACGGACACGTGATTTCCGACATCCTTGCTTAACGCGTCGATGCATACGACAAGTTTTTTTCGCCGCTCGTCCCTTCGAGATCACCTGGATGAACCAGTACGCTGCCCCTCCTTCCCTAGTCCGCTATCGGATTATCGCGATCAGCGTGTTGATGGCTTTCACGCTCTACCTGCATCGCGTCTGTTTGGGGGAGGTGGTAAAGAGTGACTCCTTCAAAGCCGACATGGAATTGTCCAACGAAGCGGTGGGGAGGATTCTGGGCGCGTTCTTCTTTACCTATGCGCTGTGTCAGGTGCCGGCTGGCTGGATCAGCGATCGTTGGGGCGCGCGGCGCATGTTGGGAGGCTACATCTTAGGCTGGTCGACACTGACCGGCTTGAGTGGCCTGATGACGGGAGCTGGCGGATTGATGCTGGCTCGATTTGGCTTTGGTGCGGCGCAAGCTGGAGCGTACCCGACCAGCAGCGCGGTCGTGCGGAATTGGTTTCCCCTATCGCAACGTGGCAAAGCGAGTTCCTTGGTTTCGTTTGGCGGGCGTTTGGGAGGGTCATTGGCGCCGGTGTTAACCACCATGCTAATCTTATCGGTGGGAGGTTGGCGGCCGACGATGTGGCTGTATGGCATTCTGGGTGTGCTGGTCGGACTCGGGTATTATGCGATGGTGCGGGATCGCCCCGCGGAGCACCCTGGTTGCAATGAGGCGGAGAGGGCCTGGATTGGCGAGCACGATGACCATGATGAAGACTTGCTCCCCGCAGGTTTTTGGTCGGTAATTTTGGCTTGTCTGACAAGTCGCAGTTTGTGGCTGAATTCGCTGGGGCAGTTTTGCATTAACGTCGGTTGGGCATTCTTGATTACCTGGCTGCCGACCTATTTAAAAGATGTGCAACAAGTGCCTGATCGCACCGGATCGATCATGGTAACGGTGGTGCTTTCGATGGGGATGCTGGGACAATTAGTAGGTGGCTGGGCGACCGACGCAAGTGTGCGAATGATTGGTTTACGGTTTGGTCGAATTCTCCCGATCACAATTGCGACCTGGTTGGCGGGGCTGTCTTACCTCGGTTGCATTGCCTTTGACTCGGCAATTGCCGTGGTGATTTGTTGTGCGATGGTTTCGTTTTTGAACGACGTGGGGAACCCATCGATCTGGGCGTTTATGCAAGACGTGGGTGGCCGATCGACGGCCACGGTTTTTGGTTGGGCCAACATGTGGGGCAATCTGGGGGCCGCGGCCATATCGGTCATGGTGCCGTATTTGATGTCCTACGGTGAAACGACCAGCTATGGCCAGTCGTTTGTATTCATTGCCTGTGCGTTAGCCTTTTTTATCGCCGGCTTGGCCGCGTTGGGGATGAACCCCACGCGAAGAATCGTCATTCGCAGCTAAACTCGCATTCACCGCACGGTACGGCGGATTTCTGGCGAATATTTAAGGTGCGGTACCAGGCGACCATAAGGCCGCGGATTGTTCTCGAAGAAATTGGTGTCAGTCGGAGGCTGCATATCTTCGTCGAGCAGTCCTGGCCAATACCCTACCTCGTCGAGTCGGATTGCTTCCAAATCAAAGAACAATTCAACTCGATCTAAGATGAAACCAATGTGTTGACTGGCAACACTGCTCAGCGCAGAAGTGTAATCTTGTTGAGCTTCCAGGAAGTCACGGGCGACCACGTTGCCGGTCGCCAGTTGCAGTTGAAGCCGCGTGCTGGAAACCCGCTCGAACGCCAAGGCGGCCGATTTGACACCGATCTCATATTGAGTGCGACGTAGTCGTAAACCGCGAAGATCATCGCGAATCTCAAACTTGATACCATCTTCCGACTCAATCAGGGTGCGGATGGCTCGGTTATAGTTGATCAGAGCCGCACGATAATTGTTGCGTTGTTGACGCCGGTTGAGCGGTGTATCCAAAGCAATGCTGAGCCGAGTTTCACTATCGTCGAAAGAAAAATTAAATGGCTGATTGACGTCGCCGGGCGAGCGGAGAATTTGAGTCGCGCGGAGGTCAAGAATGGAACGCAAATCATCAGCGGAAAATTTTACTTGACGACGTGAGTCGGCCAACTCGCCGCGACGGTTGCGAAGGTCCAATCGCTGGACCAAAGCCGTTAACATCGCCGCTTCCTCTTCAACGTCAATTTCACCTAAACCACCGCCGCTGGCTGTGATCGATTCGGTGGCCAATTGAATCGCATCGTCGACCGTCTGGTTGATCAACTTTGCGTAGGCGTCTTGGTTTGTGGGTAGGATGCCCGACGCCAAAGCGTCCAGCAATTGGTCGGCTTGTCTGAGCAGCGTTTCCGCCCGTTCGACATAGCTCGGTAGTTGAAGCAACGTTGCTTCCGCTTCCAAGTCGGCGAATTCGGCTTCCATGGCGGTCAATTCGTCACTCAACTCATCCAAATATTCGCGCGCCGCATCGAGGCGTTCGGTTGGCGGGGTGGTGAGTAATCCAGCCCCTGGGTCGTTTGACAGCTGGGTGAGCGGATCGCCGGCGGTCGTCAAACGGCGATATCGAATTAAACGTCTAGCCAGTTCCAAGACGCCGGAAGTTAATTCAACATTCCTGCCGAATACTTGCAGAGCAAGCAGCGCCGTGTCCTCTTCCTGGTCTCGGGCCAGTTCCCCGCGGAGCGCGTCGACGCGTGACTTTGCTTCCAACACGGAGAGTTGATAGGCAGTTTCCAAGTATCGCCGCTCGTCAACTTGGTTTTGATTCTGTTGGCGCTCGCCCGCTGCTCTTTGAGCATCATCGGCGGGGGTTGGATCTTCGCTTGCTTCCAGTTGTTGACTGAGGTTGCGAATGTCTTCAATCCGATTGATCAACACGCTGGCGGCGTTGACCAGGGCTGTTAGATCGCTTTGGCGACGTTGTTTTTGGGAGACAAGTTCGCGACGCGCACGGCTGATCAATTCTCGTGCCACGGTCGATTCGTCGCTGGCCGATAACGCTTCGAGTTCGGCAAGCGCCAAATTCAACGGCATCTCGGGAGGTAAACCGACGGCCAATTTGAGACGGTCCAATTGGGTCTCTAGCTGATTACAGCGACTGACCAAATCGCTGCGGCTCCGCAATGCGTTTTGTTCGAACTGGTCGACTTGCACGCGTGGCAGACCGCCGCGAAACTCATACTCCGCTTGACCTTGCAAGTACCCTCGCAGATTACTGAAATAATCCTGTGAGGCAATTTCAATGGCTCGATAGGACAGCAGCAGGCTGTAGTATTGAGAGGCGAGGTCACGAAACAACTGACGCCGAAAGCGAATCAAATCACGGGAGGCATAAATGACATCGCGTTCCGCTTGGGTGAGTTGTTCAAAAACGATGTCACGCTGGAAGATAGTTTGTTGAAAATCAAACAAGATCTCTGAGTTGACATCGGCGGCAAAACCTTGTGGCCCGTTGAATGTCAACAACACATTGTTGGCGAAGGATGCCAGGAATTGCCCGGCCGTGGCAGTCGTTTGAGTTAGCGCCGCCTGAGTGGGAACCCCCAGCGTATTAACCTGTCGGCCAGCGGAGTTCAGCGAACGATAATTTGCGGCAGTGCCGTTACCAAATTGACTCGGCCGCAGCTGGAATTCAAAACGTTGTCGAGTCAGTCGCAGAGCAACTTGATAAAGAACTTCTTTCCGCGTTTGATACTCGCGGCTGTTTATCAGTGCCAACTCCATCACGTTGGGTAAACTCAGACGTGGCGCATCGCTGGCAAAGTTCGCGGGGACCGGGGCCGAATAACTGCGTTGGTACTCCTCCCGGACCGAGGCAAATTCGATCATCCGCGGTAGGCAAACTTCCGGAATGTTTTCCCAGGTCGCTTTGGGAATCGGAACAATCCGTAACCCACCCGCATCGCGATCGGCTGAAGCATCCCGAGTGTCGGCCGCTTCCGCTTCAGCGGTTCCGGGCGGCAGCTCCTCGCTCGACGCTGCAGAAGGCCCCGGGAGCGACTCGGTGTTGGGCTGCTCGGTCGTACGCTCGTCGGTCGTGCCTGAGAGCGTCTCAGCCGCGGCAGCCATATCCGCCTCTTCCAGATCGCTGTCGCTGGCGGCTGGATTTCCAGATACTAACGGCGGGAGTTGGTACTGATTTAGCGTGGGCCAAGGGTTCGGCAGCACGGGGCAGTCTGGATCCGCGTGATCATTGAATCTTGCCCGGGGATCCGGATAGACGTTGAAATCGGCCGGCAATGCGTAAGGCTCGCAAGCATCTTTATCGGTGAGTATTTCCCGCACCTGTTGGTCTGCGTCTCGCCGATGATAACGGCGCGAGCAACCGGTGAGCGACAACGTGGCAACAGCCAGTCCCGCACAGTAAAGTACCCACGCGCATCGGCGATCCTGACGATCCAATTTCTTGCCCAACCATGAGTTCCCGAATAGCCCTTATCCCCAAGGGTTGCATCGGCCAGCCGATTAACCCGCTTTGAAGGAACATGCGCAATAATCGGTGCTCGCGCTCATTGGGGGGAACAGTCTGGGAAACTGGTGAAAAGGTAGCGGTTGCTCGGATCGGGCAAAGAAGCCCACCACCCACTGCTATGAGGGCACATTGAAGCTGCCGCCGGTTAACTGAAGCGAATCGGCCGAATCGCACTAGTGCAAATGCGCTCGCCATTGCTCATGTGTATAGGCTGGCAACGTTTTTTTATTATGATCGTCTGAGTCAGGTAGGCCTGACGGTTGAGCTTTGTAGCCGTTGGTGTTGTAATTTTGGCGTGCGAGTCAACTTTCCCGCTGCCGTATCGAGAGTTTCCATGTCTGAGTCGAATGTGACGGCCCTATCTTTTTGCGAAGTGACCAGCAGTGGTCTGTTGACTCGTAGCTGGAACGGCCGTGATCTCACCACGTTGATCGACTTGGCGATTGGTCAAACCCTGGCGAATCGTTATGTGTTGATGAGTGAATTGGGAGCCGGCGGTATGGGGCGAGTCTATTTAGCTCGCGACCCCGTGTTGGGCCGAGATGTCGCCTTGAAGGTCAGTTTGGCCGCTACGGAAAGTCGTATGCGTGGTACGCCAGATTTGGTAGCGGAGGGGCAACTGGCGGCGCTTGTCAATCACCCGTCAATTGCCTCCGTGTACGATTCCGGAGTTCATGATGGGCGACCGTTTACGATTTTTGAGTACGTTGATGGTAGTAATCTTCGCGAAGCGGCTCTCAGACGGCCGCCTCTTTGGCCGGTCGAGGACGTTGCGGGCATGCTCAAATCGCTCGCTGAAGCACTCGACTTTGCGCACGCGCGGGGAGTCATTCATAGTGATTTGAAGCCTGAAAATATTTGTTTAGCGGCCAGTGGAACGCCCAAAGTGTTGGACTTCGGCATTGCCACTCGCATGCATGACGGTGCGCGAGGGGGGAGCTTCATGGGGACACCCGCTTATGCCTCCCCGGAACAGGCCAACTGCCGCAGCATGGATGGCAGAAGCGACCAATACGCTTTGGGGCTGGTGGTGTTTGAACTGCTGGCGGGTCGCAGGCCTTTTTTGGAAACCGACGCGGTTCGCATGCTGAAAGCACAGATGGTGCAGCCGCCTCCACTGATTAGTGAGTTTCGCGATGATTTGCCGGCAGAAGTTGTTTCGGCGGTGATGCGAGCACTCGATAAGGAACCTCAGAATCGATTTGCAACTTGTCGCGAATTCGCCGCGGCATTTGAGTCCGCTCTGTCGCAGCAGCAAGGTGGCGGAGTATTCGAAAAGTGCACCGACCTCCACATTACGGAAACGCAGACTGAGTCATTCGTGGCCAAAGTGCTGGCGGCAGCTTTGGAGGCCGAGGGCTATCGGGCGTGGTTCTACCAACGCGACGCTTTGCCCGGGATACCGCTTGCACGACAAGTTCGTGACTCACTGCGAACGACACGTGTGTCGTTACTTTTGATTTCCAGACAATCGTTTGGATCGCAAGCCTTTGCCGACGAAGTAATGGAAGCCAATCAGTTAGGCCGTTCGTTTTTGCCAATTTTAATTGACATGTCGCTCGAGGAGTTTGAGGGGCATCCACCAGCCTGGCGAGCGGCGCTTGGCTCAGCGACGGTCATTGAGTATCGCAGGTCTAACGTGGCCAGCGTGGTTCAGCGATTGTGCCGAAGTTTGGAAGTCTTCGGAGTGGAACGAGGGCAAAGGCCTGAGCGGGCCGGGCAGGCAAGAAAGTCGTCTGCAGCCCAAACTTGGGCCACTGATTCCAGTCAGATTGACAACCGAGATTTACAGCGGGTTGTTTTTCGAAATCACTTTATTGACGACTATCTGCAACGGCCCAATAAATATTTCTTAGCCGCCACCAAAGGATTGGGAAAGACGTTGCTAATGAAATTCAAACGTCATCTGATGACAAAAGATGCTGACGCGCAGCGAGCCGTTTGTTTGATACCCAGTGGGCAGCCTTTTCTGGATTTCATGAGTGAGATGAAGTTGTTGTCCAAACATTATGACACGCAACTGTCGGACCTTTCATTTTGTAAACGTTTATGGGGTGCCGCGCTGCGGATCTCCACGCTCTCCCATCATGGAGAAATTATTGCCGAGGACCAACAGTTCGAGCTGAAAGTATTTCCCCAGCGGATTCAGCGGTGGTTGCGCGGTGCAGCAGTGGGACCAACGGTAGTCTTTAAGGAATTGACAAACTTGCCCGTCAGCGAGGTGAATCGTTTGATCGACGCCACGGAAAATTTTCTGGACGAGCAGATTCGCAATGTGCACGCGGCAACCTTGATGTTCATCGATAAAGTGGATCAAGCGGTTCGGCATTTATCGCGCGGGGCCTGGGTTCATACTCAGGCTGGTTTGATCGAAGCCGCTTGGGACTTGATGAGCGCAAACAGCCATATCAAAGTTTTCGCATCGATTCGCCAAGAGGCATTTGCCAATTTCCAGTCGGACATTAAGGCTAACTTATTGGGTGCGACAACGATGTTGCGGTACTCGGAAGAAGAACTTCGTTCACTGATGGACCAATTAACCACTTGTTATGAGGGCGTGGATGGATTTCAGGCGTTTGTTGGTGTGAATGTCATCAAGCATCCCAGGCGTCCGTTCCCCGAAGATAGTTTTGAATTCTTGAAGCGATATACATTTGGGCGGCCACGGGATTTCGTCGCAATCGCGGCGGAGTTGTCAGCGTCCCAGAGTGCGCTGGATGAGCGAAGGTATTGCGAAGTCATACGGCAGACCAGCGCGATTGGATTGGTTCCCAGTTTATTTGATGAGAACAACGTATTCTTAGATTGCTTGTTCGATCGCGCCAACCAATCGCAATTTCTGGGGCTGCTGCGAACAAATGTGATGACAAAAGCTCAGGCGATCGCGGTCAGCCGTGAATTTAACGGTTTGCCCGCCGACGGTATGTATGAGTTTGATGAGGAGTCGGCCGAGATATTTCACCCGTTTCGGGATCTATTCTTGGCGGGCTTGCTGGGAGTGGTGAAGCGAGATGATCAGGATCTGCATTATCAAAGGTTTCGCCAACCGGATGACGCGCTCAGCGGTGCGGCTGGCGACTTACCAACGTCAACTCATTATTTTGTTCATCCAGCACTGAGTGAATATATTCAGCAATCGCAATCATCCAGCAAGTACCGGATCATTCAGCAGATCTTGGTTGGTGAAAACGCCGCATGGCATGCCTTCGATCCAATCATCTTTCAGATAGAGCTGGCCTTGGCATCTGTGCCTGACTTGCAAATTCGCGTACTGGCACAAGATATTTTAGCGGAGGCGAAGGTTATCAAGCTGAGTGCCAACCCGCGTTCATTGCGTATGGAGATGGACGCGTCGCGCAATTGGAGAGAGTTAATGACTCGCTTGACCACCCATCGATGTGATGACGCGCTTTGGTGGCTCGAAGAGCTGTTGGACGCGTGAGTCCAGAAGTAAGCTCTGCGGGATCAC
>CAZHTX010000248.1:0-8335 GCA_964535475.1 uncultured Pirellulaceae bacterium | reverse complement strand
ATCGCGGGGCGAATCTATCAAACTGCACTCAATGCGCTCGACCCCGACGGCGACGTCATCTTCTGGTCGCTCACTGGCCCGCCAAACGGAATGACCATCGGCGACAACGGCGTGCTGCAGTGGACACCGACGCTGGACGAGATCGGCATCCACCCCGTAACAGTGACCGCCATGGATCCAACGGGCGCCTCAGACTCAATCAGTTTCCAAATTTCCGTACGAGGCAATAACTCACCAGCGCAACTGACCGGGAGTCCGGCGTCGCATCATCGTGTGGATACTCACTATGCAGCGACATTCTCCTTTTCCGACCCTGACAACGACGATGTGGAGCTAAGGTTCCTACCAGGCTTCCCCACACATGGTGCCACGCTCGACGCGTCCTCAGGACTAATGAACTGGTTGCCCACGGAGCTCGGTACGTTTCAATTCACGATCAACGCCCGCGATAGCTTTGGCGAAGGCACAACCATAAGGTTTTCTCTTACAATTGATGAGACTGGACCTAACGATCCTCCCGAGTTTCTCGATACGGAACCTGGAATTGCCGAAGCCGGCTTACCTTATGGGAAAATATTTTTAGCTAGTGATCCTGAGCAGGATGCCTTGACCTACAGCTTAATCACCGCACCCGAGAATGCCACGTTCGACGCTGCTGGGCTCTTTAGCTGGGATGTACCGTTGAGCTTGCTTGGCCAAGAGGCGGAGGTGGTATTGCAGGCAACCGACATCGCGGGAAACCAAGCACAGTATCATATTCTGTTACCAGTGCGGGAAGCGAACGAACCGCCAGTGATTACCAGCGAACCGTTGGGCGAGATCGTAGCGGGACAGTTTTACCAATATAATTTCCAAGCGACTGATCCGAACCAAGACCAACTCGATTATCAGCTGATCGATGGGCCGATCGGCATGCGGATCGATGCGGCAACTGGGCGTGTCGAATGGACCAGCACGGTTGCTGAAATTGGAGAGCAGACAGTTTCCTTGGCGGTCACCGACGGCAGGATCAGCGAACCGATTACTCAATCATTCACGCTGAACGTCGCTGCTGACGCGGAGCCACCGACAGTCAGCGTTGCGGCGGACCGGTTGCTGGTGGAACCAAACGAGTCAATCGTTTTTCTGCTCAGTGCTTTCGACAACGTGGCTGTCACCGGTCGCACTCTGCTCATTGCAGGCGAACCATTAGCCACCGACGCTCAAGGGTACGCCGTTTATCAATTTCCCAGCCCAGGACGTTACACAATCCGTGGCGAAGCGGGGGATGCTGCGGAGAACACTGCCAGCACGGAAATCGACGTCATCGTTCGCGACCCGAACGACCAACCAGTGGAAGTTTTCTTTACCAACGTCGCCGAGAACGCTGCGTTTACCGAACTAACAACTATTCGGGCAACAATCTCCGATCCTGAAGACCAGCTAACTTCGATACGGCTCTTCTTGACAACCACGGACGAAAATTTTCCGCCCCAGCTGCTCGCGGAATACCAGGCCGATGGTGGCGAGTTTCTCTCAGCAATTCAAGATGGTGAAATTGGAACGCTGGACCCGACGCTGCTCAGCAATGGGGCCTACCAGTTATTACTCGAAGCGACCGACGCGGGGGAGGGTGTTTCGACTCAGATAGTACCGGTACAGATTGATGGGACTTTGAAGCTGGGCAGCTATCAATTCGTCGCCACCGATTTACAGATTCCGCTGGTTGGCATGCCGTTGGCTATTCGACGAGTATACAACAGTCTCGACGCCGACCGTCCCGGTGATTTCGGCGTGGGATGGAATTTGGACGTGGGAGTAACCAAAATTTCCGTCGACCCACAAACACTCGGCGGGGTGGGGCAGGGCAAGTATCAATCGTTTATCGACGGAACCCGGCTGCACGTGGTGTTGCCAGACGGTCGCAGCGAAGGATTCACCTTTGTGCCGGAGGCAATCCCGGGATTCACCGGGCACCCACCCGTTTACCAACCAAAGTTTATTCCTGATCCTGGCAACGAAACCAGCTTGTCAGGCCCTGATGAACTCATTCGGTTCATCGCCGGACAATATGTGACCGAGTCGAACATTGCCTACCATCCAGCCGACCCGGAGCTTGGGAACTTTTATGAGCTCGAGCATCCTAATCGATCAGTGCGGCGGATCACGGCGAGCAGTGGCGAGACCGAGAGCATCCGGGATCGCAACGGGAACATGATTACTTTTGAAGAAGATCGGTTTATCAGTGATACGGGAGTTAGCATTGAAATTGAGCGAGATTACCGCGATCGGATTGTGGCGATCGTGGATCCTCGCGGCAATCGCGTGACGTACGGCTATAACATTCATGATCAATTGACCAGCGTCACTGATCGATTCAACAACACGCTTCCAATCGAACAGCGAAAATCGACCCTCTTGAGTTATACGCTAGAGGGTCCGCCGAGACTGCAGAAAGTTATCGATGCCGACGGCATTCAACAGTTTGCTGGGCAGATCGACGCGAGCGGGCGTCTGATCACTCAGATTGATGCATTTGGGAACCATGTAAGCCAAGCGGTAGACAGCTCGGCGAGAACCCAGAACACAGTCGTCGGCGGCGTATCGTTTGTGGAGACTTCCTACGACTCGAGGGGACAGCTAGCGACGATCACGGACTTCACTGGTTCACGGACCGAGTTTACCTTTAGCGAGGCGGGCAAGCCGGAGCGAATAACTCGCAACTTGTATGACGAGGCAACGGGTGAACTGGCCGAGCAGTTCGTCTTTTCGATGGAGCTGGACGATGCTGGACGCGTGCTCTCGCGAACGGCTCCCGATGGGCAAACCTCGCGTTACATCTACGATACGTTTACGGGAGAATTCATTGCTGAGATCGATCCGCTCGGAAATCGCACGTCTTATGAATTTGATGAGCGGGGGAATCTGTTGAGCCTTACGAAACCAGACCAACAGATGATTCGGTACACCCGAGATGAATTCGGCAATGCCCTGTCAGCTCACCTCGTCGATCTTTCCGCAGGCTCGGATGGTGATTGTGGAGACTCACCCCTGAGCACATCGGTCTGCTATGCCGAGAGACTGTTGTTTGAATCCGAATTTGATGAGCATGGTCGCCAAGTTAGACATACCGATAGCTTCGGCAACCACACCAGCACCACCTTTGACGCCAACAATAACGTGGTGTTAACCTCCACAACCTCCCCGAGTGATTCCAGCGGTAAAGTGGTAACCGCTTGGAGCATGGACGCCAATGATCGTCCTCAGGGAAGGCAAGTGGAATTGATCTCCAACACCGGCATCACCCAAAAGTCGACGCAAATTGCGCGTAGTTTTGACAACTCGGGGAGGCTGTTGAACGAAGCGACCTCGGCTGGCGAGTCGACGACCAGCCAATTCAACGCGGCTGGCAGACCCGTGATCATGGAGTCTGCGGGAGCGAACGGAGAAACGCAACTTATCTATCAGATATTTAATCACCAAGGGCAGCCTGAAATCGTCACCAACCCGGTACCGTCTGGGCAACATCCCAACACCGCGAAACGATTTCATTACGACGTCACTGGGCAAGTCATCCGCACCGATGCTTTAGTGGGGTTACAAATCAGCATCGAACAAGTCGCGGGCCGCCCTCACGTGACTCTGATCGAAGCGGGACAGACAATCGCCGGTGCAACCGCGGAACCTGACGGCATCAACCACCCCACGCTGATCGCCACGGAAGATGGCCGCAGCATCTCGCGTGTCCGAGATTATCTGGGTCGCACGATCGAGACGACGACGACCGTGCGGGGAGATGATGGTAGCTCCGTCGTCCGCAAGACAAGGACAGCTTATGATGAATTTGGGCGAGTGCTAACCGCCACAGATCCATTTGACGGACAACACAGCGGCCCCATCACCGGCGTACGGTACACTTACGATAGTTTGGATCAGCAATTGCGCAGCGATCGTGTGGCGGGGCTCCAGATTGAGATTGTCACTCGCGATGATGGCACGCAGGCGGCCGAAGTTGTCGAGCCTGGAGAGTTGCTGGACAATGATCGCTGGCATTTCGATGATGCTGGGCGAGTGATCTTGCGGCGTGAAACGGATGGCTCGACCGTTGCCATGGCTTATGACGGACGGGGTCGGCTCGTCTCACAAACAACCACGGTAGTCTCCGCCACCGAGCCGGTGCTGATTTCTTTAACCGTTTATGAGGATGATCGCGACGACAACCTGCTGTCGGTCGTCCAACTAGCGCCGGTCACGGCGGCGGAATTGGGAACAGCTGCGGTGCGGGGCACCCGAACCGTTCGAGACCAAGCGAATCGGGTGCACTACATTGAGTACTTGACCAATGTCATTGCGACTCGCGAGGAGCTTGCTGGCGGTCGCGTGCAGACCAGCTTGGTGACGGCGGGACAAGTGGTAGGACGGGAGACAACCCTTTATGACTCCTTGGGACGCGTTGTCCGCAGCACCAACGCCTTCGGGGGTCATCGCGATTATTCTTATGATCCATTGGGCAACACGATCGCGGTCACCGAGGAAGCATATTTTGACGTCGACCTTGGACTCTCGGTGCGGCCGCGAACCGAGTTCGACTTTGAAGGCAAGCGTCGCCTTTCCACGACAACTGGTATTCGCATCTTACCGTCTGGCGAGATCAACCGCGCGGAGCAGCGAGTGGTCACTTTTGGTTATGATGATGCGGGGCGTGCCAACACGACCATCTTTCCAGACGGAAGCAGCGAGCAGACCCAACATAATGCCTTGAACCAATTAGTCGCCGAGGTTGACGCGGGCGGGCGAGAAACGCTTTACGAGTATAACAACGAGGGTGCTCTGAGCGCTGTCATTCTACCTTTGCTTTCGGCCGACGACACAAGTCTGGGAAGCTACCATCCGCGGACGGAGTTTGAATACGATGACTGGGGAAACCGCATTGTCACTCGCAGCGGTGTCATCCAGCGCACGGATGGAACATTAGATTATTCGCAGGCTCGAGAAACTCGCGACTACTACAACGCCGCAGGCGATTTGATCGCCAGTCAGCGACCGGAGGGACTGCGAGAGGAGCGGGAGTACGACGCGCAGGCCCGCATCAACCGCATCATTCGTCCTGACCAAACGATCGAATCGTTTGTTTGGTCGGAGGATCCGCTCGCACCTGGATTGCTCCAAACGGAATATTTCCAAGATGCGGCCAGCTATGCAGCCGACCAGCCGACTGACTGGACGCGCGCCGACACCGACATCCGCGGAAACGTGACACAGGAATTTGCTGCTGGCGAAATCTACCGAGCGTTCGACGCTTCGCAACGATTGGTTGCTCTGACCACACCGGGGGGCGAGATTCGCTACGAGTATGACACCTCGGGAAGACTGCATTCCGCTACGACCATGGTAAATAACGATCCAGCGCGAATACAAGGCCGCGTGGAATACAATTACGATCAGTCGGAGCGATTTGCCAGCGTCACGCTCACACACCGCGATGGCACCAGTTTGAGTCCTGTTGCTCAATATCAATATGCCTACGACGTCTTCGGGCGTATCCGACGCGTCATTCACCCAGACGGCACGATCGAGTTGTATGATTACGATTTGCTTGGCCGCACGGCGCAGATCCGCTATTTGGCTGAGGACGCAACGCCGCAATCTTGGGAAGACAACGTCGTACTGGCCAGATTCGAGTACGAATTTGATTCCGCGGGACACCGTGAACGGGTGCTGGAAACGTTCAACGATTTACTTGGCCAGCCAGTCGAAACACGTGAAATTCAATTACGGCACGACGCTGCCGATCGGATTGTCGAGTACGTAGTTATTGACGACCTGGGCACCAGCGTGACTGTCTACGATTATGACGCAGCACACAATCGTACTCGGCAAGAAATTGACCAAGATGGCGATGGAATCATTGATCTGGCAATCGCTTACGAATATGACTTGGCGGACCGGATATTGGCGGAAACGCACTGGGTTGATGGAGTTGAGTCGCTCAATCAGGAATATGAATATCGCCCGGGAGCCACGGAGATCAGCAAAGCAATCACCCACGATGTGGTCACTGATCTGGTGCTGAGCGAGACTGAATTTACTTATGATTTGCGGGGTTATTTAATTGGCGAACTAGAGACGACTTATGGGGAAGTGGAGCTTTCCCGCAGCCTGGAATTGATCCGTGGGCCCCGTGGAGAATTGATGGAGCAAACGGAGATCGTGTGGGAAGCGGACGCGATCGTCCATGAGCAGACTTTGCAAATGATCGTTGATCCGCTGAACCCCAGCGGGCACAGTCAACTGTTCGAGGCTCGTGATGTGTCCACGGGAGCGACCGAGCGACAGATAGTCACGGGGCATCGCGTGCTGGGCGAAGCCGACGCGTCGGGCACACTTACTTCCCTCTGGGCGGACGTCGTGGGTTCGACGCGAGTTAAGAAATCGTTGCTCGGAGACACGAGCACAATCACTCACTATAACGCTTTTGGCGCGCCGACATCCAACCTCACGACGTTGCACGGTTATGCTGGCGAATTGCAGAATCCGAGCAATGGCAGAGTGTTTCTCCGTCAACGCACTTATCAACCACAATTGGGCCGTTTCCTGCAAGCCGACTCGTTCAGCGGGATCGCAATGGAACCAACCAGCCTGAACCGCTATATTTACTCCAGCAACGCGCCACTGACCTACCGTGACCCTTCAGGCAATTTGTTCGTGCTGATCGACGGAACTTGGAACCACGATCGCGTTGAATTTTTAGAGGAAGGGGAAGATTTTTCGAATATTAAGAAGCTAAAGGATAGGTATAACAACAGAGATGATCCTCGGGGCAGATTAGCGTTATATCATCGGGGCGTGGGTAATGCGGTTGACAACAATGTATTCGGTTCAATGTTCGGTGGCGGCTTCGGGATGGGACTTTTAGAGATTGTCGCCAACGCAGTGCGTCGAACGGTTGAAGCACTACCAGACCCTCAAGAGGAAATTTCCTTATCCGGATTTAGCCGTGGCGGCGTGGGGAGTATTCAGTATGCACATGAACTGAGACGCGCATTGCCGGCAGCTCGAATTCGCATGATGGCAATCTATGACCCGGTGGGATCCATCTCATTCCCAGGGAACGGAATTAACCCTGGATTCAACTTAAGCTTAGCAGGAAATGTCATCGAGGCAGAAAGCCTAATCGCCTGGCAGGAAGATCGCGGCTTCTTCCCCGGCGTCAACCTGCATAGCCGCCGGGCAAAGCAACGAGTCACATACGGTTTGCACAGCGACGTGGGGGGAGGCTACGGCACAGCGCCTTTAGAGCTTATTCAAGATGCGTTATATCAATTCATTAACATCCATCGAAGGGTTGGATTGGATATTCCGATTGACGGAGCGCCCTGTCCGCTTTGCGACGGCGACGATTCCCATTACCCACATTCGGACAATACCTATTTGACTCAAGGAGGGAAGACGATGGGCGAACTGGGGCGCCCGATGGTTGAACACCCTATGCCTGGTGAGCTTGGACTTGCGTTCTTTGCCGAAACCATGGACTTGCGGCGAGTTGGAATTACCCGCGCCGAAGCGAATGCCGTGATGGCAAACTGGATTCCAGCGAAAATGGATGAATTCCACTCACATGCGGACTTGGTGTCTGACATTCCCATTGTCCAATATTTGGGTCCAGTTTACGTAGCCTGGAACCTTGCCGCTTTACATGCATCTCACATTCATTTCTGGGTTAATCGAATATGAACATTAGTCGCCGAGCAGCTATTGCAACTTTGGGTTTGGGAGCCATGCAAGGCTGTAGCTTGCTTTCCGAACAGCCTTGCATGTACGCGTGTGTCAATCTTACCGGAGGATGGATCGCGGGAGTGTGCAAAATTGGAAAAGTAATCGGTGATTACATTGCTAGCCCACCACACACCGCGAATCAAAATTCAGCTCGCACATCAATCCTCAGCGGTTACCGCTGCGAGTTTACGGGACAGGACTCGTATTCCAAGGAACCATTAGAGCTAAATGGGGAAATCCCACGGCTCCCATTCGGTTTGGAGAGTCCATATTTATTGCTTTATCTCGAGCGAGGCAAGCCAATTAAATGTCAATGGAAGGATCTTAAAAGGAGTCCCCGCACTCTTGAAATCGCCAAAGAGGGCCCCGGAAAAAAGGAACTGCAACCAATGTTGGTACTCGCTCCAAAAACCTCCAATAGAGCAGAGGCTTCTTTTCGCCAAAGACCAGATCCCTTCGGCGCTATTGTAGGCATGACGTGGACGTCGCAGCCTAAAGGAACTGTCCAAAATTCCTTCGTGATGTATGTCGCGCCAGCCAGGAAAGCTCCGCAGTTTCTGCTCTGCTTTAAGGATGGTGA
>CAZHTX010000247.1:0-8369 GCA_964535475.1 uncultured Pirellulaceae bacterium | reverse complement strand
CATGAAGTCGCATGCGATCCGCCCAATACTTAGCCGCGGCGGGGTCGAACCGTGGTCGGCCGTCGACCTGTACGTAAACGGGACTTGTATGGGCAACTCCGGGACCAGTAATCGCATTGAAATTGCCGAATCCAAAATCAGCTCTTCCATCAGAACGGTTGCTGCATCGCGCCACAATCCAACGACTTTCGTTTGCCGGAATGCTCAGTTCGATCTCTGCCGTCGATCGGTTAACGATCTTTTCCGCTAAGACCTCGCCGTTGGAGACAATTTGAAATCGTCCGATGGGATCACGCGCAACCACGCTTGCTTTAATCTTTAAAATTTTGCTCGCGCCGGTGTGAATAACGTCACCAATGGCTGCATCATTGACTGTTAAAGACAATAGCGGCCCGGAAGTGGTGAAGGTTCGACCTCGGCGGATACCTTGGATCCAACGGGAATAGGTAAAAGGACCGTCGACCTGCACGTAAGCTCTTGCAATCCCGAGCGTTCTTGCTGGGTGATCACTGCCATTGGTCAGTGGCAAACGGAAACCACAGTCCAATAGTCGGTAATACATTTCCGGTTCCATCTGGTCGAGAGAATCGGTGACGTTGTGAATGATGTTGACGGGGACGTCTTTGTTGCCACCCGTGCCATGGGCCTCAATGCTAATTCCACCTTGTTCGCGACAGGCGTCGATCGCGGTTCGATTAATGGGGTAATCCAAAGAGTCCGGGCCGACGATGATTGAACCAGTGCCGATGGGTTGAACCAACCAATCAATATTTAGGAAACAGAGATGTCCGTACAAATCTTCGTTACGATATTCCTCACCCATTTGGATGTGGAATTGAGGGCCGCTAAACTTCGTTACCGTGCCCATGCTCGACTGCGACGGTTTGATAAAGGCTTGATCCGCATACCGTTGCAGCAACGTCAAGTTGTTTGCCACTCGCAAGTCTTCTGCTCGCTGTGCGAGCGATAGCAGTTCAAGCGGTTCGTCAACGTTCCACGCGTTGGTAACCCAGTGCACGTGGGTGTCGCCAGAAATCCATCCTTGCGCGGCCATGTTCGCAATTCGGTTGCAAGCTATTTGCAAGTCGTGCGTTTCTCCCGCGATGCAAGGCACCTCGATTGTGCGGCGTTCATGCTCGAAACCGCGTTCGACGGTGACCAGCGTGCGTCCCGGCGGCACCTTCATCTCAAATTGCCCGCTGGTATAAAAGAATAAAGTCTTCTGCCAAGTTCCAAGGGGCGGATAGATGATCGGTTTGTCGGTGAACGTCGACTTGCTCGCGAACTCGCCGCCATACCGAAAAACTCCATCTCGGCACTGTACCGTGACTCGCGCCGGGGTAATTTGGTTTTCTTCGCGAACGATTCCGCGGATGACAGCCGGTTCAATCAGGCTCAAGGGAATCGAGACATTTCTATTTGAATCTTCCCCATCGAGTGTCTCTAGCGAAAGTGTTAGTCGATCAACCGTATTCGTTTCACGCTCCAAGCATACACTCGACAGTAAAATCATTTCGGCACCAGCAGCCACGGACACGTGCACCGGTGGCCGTTTTTCGCCGCAAGGTTGTTCCGGCGTCGCACGCAGCATCAAATCGTGGCTGGTTTGATTGTGAACGATTGTCAGCAACGGAAACGCCAGAGACCGACAAGCCGTCAACGGCAGTGTGGTTTCGCGAACCGAGGCAGTGGACTCATGCCAGTCGATGTGGACGGTGGGCAGCAGCGACTCCAGTCGTTGCAACAGCTCGGTCCTGCGCTCCCGCAGGTCATCGATCGACATGGCGGCAGGATCGCCATGCAAGACTTGGTGTTCGGCCGCGGCTTGCGAAATCAACTCGTCCTTGAGCGGGTTGGGCCAATCTGCGATCAACAAGGTGAAAAACTGAAAATATTGATGTGTTTCTTCGGTGCGTGGCGCGAGCGGTGTTTTTTCATTTTTCGAGTTCTCTTGCGCACCCGTATGACCTTCATGTGCAACAGCAACCGCGCCGGTGTCGCTTTGCAAGCCCATGACCGTCAGTGCAAGAATTGCCCAAAACCAGAAATTGCACCGGCGTGAAAGTCGGCGTGAAAGTCGAATCCTCATCTGCCACCGTGCTAGCGTGGAGTAGAAGTCGCGGTGCGCGGGCGGCATGCGACCGTGAGACCAATGAAACTCGAATGATTTATTCATATTCGCTCATATTCTCAAATCTTCATGGAAACTCCTTTGCCAGAACTTGCGGCCCCCCCTCGCGCCGGTGCGACTCGCGTGGCGTAAAACTGCAAATTGGAGCTTGAAATTTAAAAGGATTTCGCTAGTTTCGGGTGGGCCTACCTCGCGATTGTCGGTTTGTACCACTGAAGACCACCAGTGTCAGTTAGACGCGTCGGTTACAAATCTATCGTGAACGGGCTGTAGTTTTCCAAGTGATTTTTGCACGCTGACCAGGCTCGCTAGCATACTGATTTTTTAAGGGACGTGCATGAGGTTTCATCTGCCGAGCGCGACCGTCAGTAGATCGCCAGTTTTTTTCTGAGCAAGTATGCGTGGAGGGGAGCCGGAATCTCGCCAACCGCAAAATCAATTTGCTCTTCATTTTATTCGGAAACGAAGTCGCCTGTTTGGTTGCTTCGTTAAATGTTCTCAAGCACTCATCCTGAAATAAGTCTGTTTGGCAACAATGCGTTACTCTCGAAATCTTGGTAAATTAGAACAACGATTCAGTGCGCTACTGTTTTTGGCGGTTGCCCTTCTCGGCTCGGCCTTTGGGAGTAGCCGACTCAACGCCTGGGCGGGCGAATTGCATCACCAGTATACGCAACAGATCACGATCGACTTTCGTGATCCCGAAGCGGCTCAAAAGGCGGTCGTGGCGATCGCGCCCCTCTTCAATGACCATCGGCGTGCTGTGTCGTGTCGTTGGGACGATAATTGGACCAGCGATAACGAGACAACCCGCGACTTGATGGAAGAGTATGGCATTCGCGGTACTTGGTACTTGAATGATCGGAGTTTCTCGCCTGACACCAAGCGAGGCGACTATCTACCCGTGGCAAAGACCCTGTTGAAAGGTGGAAACTCAGTTGGCGGGCACTCGTTGACCCATCCTTACCTCACCTATTTTCACAGCAACCGAATGTTTGCGGAGATGTTGGGGGTTCGCATTGTTTGGGAGGCAGCTCTCGACCGCCCCGTCACTTCGTATGCCTATTCGTTTATCGATTTACGCCCAGAGCCGGAAGGTAAGGCCGTGCTGCAGCGTTCGTTGGACACTCTCCAAAGAGCGGGTTACCACCATATTGCCGAGTACATTAATTTGATTGATGACATTGAACTAAAACATGAGTTCAGTCCAATCATGCCGCCCGAAAACAACGACTTCGATGTTTTCAAAGAAGCGATTAATTGGGCGTATCATGATCAGCGATTGACGCAAGAATTTCCCATGATCACCAATTCCATGCATGCGTGGTATGGCACGGCCCGCCTGCAGTACGGTTACGATGAGCTTCGCAAGCGACTTGAGTTGTTGTCGGGGCTTGATGACGTGTGGCATTGCAACCAAAATCAATATGCTGCTTATCGTCGCCAGTACCGCCATGCAAAGCTGACTCCCATCGAGCGAACAGGTAGTACGCTGCGGCTTCGCCTGACACGCCCCACTTTGCTGGACCTAAACGACGAAATGCCGCTGACCCTTGCGATATCTGGCGTCCAAAGCGATGCAATCAAAAGAGTATATTGCCCCGATGCGGCGGTTGACATGTCGGACCGGCAAACGCATAGGCGATCCCTGTTTCATCTTGGGCACAGCCGGCATCAGAAATTGCCTTCGAAGATCGCACACCTGGCCAATCCCGGCAACAAGACTGGGGAAGAGGACTTGCCGACCGATCCGGATTTCCCCGCCCTTCGCGGAGCGATTAGCGTCAACGAAGAAAGCCTCCATTTGAGTTTGCGCTGTGATGAATCGCAATTTCTGAGTGACATTCGCGTCGTCTGGCGGGTCCCTATTGGCTGGGGTGTCGAAACGATGATCCACGAACAAGAAGGTCTTGATGGCGAAAGCCTGCGCCTCTCCCAGCCGTTGATACCCATTGGTGAGCGAGGCTCTCGTTGGGGGCAAACCCATTTCGCAGCGCAGGTTGATTTTCAATGGAACGGGCAGCCGGGACGAATTCATTTCACTTGCCAGACGCCCGGTGAAAAACCGGACGACTCTTTGCCCCTGAACGGGTTTGCCATCTTGGGGCCGATTCCCAATGATCAATGGGACACAGCTGAGTTCGTGCAAATGATGCAACAAGATGGAGATTGCGAACGCTGGACATTGGCGGATGGTTCTGAAGTGCATTGGCGAATCGATTCGCGAGATGGGTACGTCAATCATCAATGGCTCAATCCCGAATATGTTCGTACGATGGGTACTTGGGATCATTACTCTCCGACCTACGTGATGCGGAGCGAAGTCTATTCGCCGTTCGCACGAAAAGCTCGGCTCCTGACGAGCCACGCAGCGCTACGCTCCGTATTGGTCAACGGACAGCTTGTTGATTCTGAAACTGTGAATTTGAAAGCTGGTAAGAATCAAATCGTGCTTGTCTATCCTGGCTCCGCATTGAGCGTTGAGACACAGCGGCTTGCCGGCTGTTTCGTGCGACTTGCCGATCCCGAAACCGGGCAACGGTGGGAAGACATTCGCTACCACGCTTTTTAGTCGCCGACAACAGCGCAAAGACAGCCGGCGTGTTTGAGCACCGATGTCCAATTTGCGTAAGCTTTGCAAGTTCCGCAAATGAATCCACGATGGAGTGGTCGATAGTTCCGGGCGGCAGTCTAGGAGTCCGTGACTTGGCGAGCCACGGGGTGCTCGGAGCAAGTGACACCCCCCCGGACTGCGAAAAAAAAACGTTGGGGCCGGTTTTCGGTTACTTTACGCTAAGCTAAAGGGGATTCCGATTTCTTGGGGCGTGAGCTGAGCAGTCCGCATGAATCCGCGGCTGCAGTCCCGAGTCGACGCCTCGGATATCGTACATGACGATTCAAAGAGGCCTGACCTGTTTTTCTGGTGATTGTTCGTCGCCGACCTTAGGCGCCCGAATTGCGTGTCAGATCGGATTTTTGCACTTTGTCCACTTCCGCTTTCCTTTTCAGTTACGCTTACTCAAACTAAGCGCTTTCCGGTTGCTCGAAAGCGGCGTTTCGATTTCAGAACGATTTGGGCCAGAATCTGTGGGGAACTCATCCGGAACACACCGGCTTTTACTGTCCGCTGTCGGCGGTGATACGGATTCGCTGAATCGATTGCTGCGTCGTCACCAAGCCCGTTTGAAGCGGCTGGTGGCAGTGCGTTTGAACCCTCGACTCCAGTCTCGAGTCGATGCCTCGGATATTGTTCAAGATGCGCTAATGGAAGCCGCCCGACGGCTCAGCGGATATTCGAGTTCGCTAGATACGCCCTTTTATCCTTGGCTGCGAAAAATCGCCATGCAGCGTCTGGTCGACGCGACTCGCAAGCACCTTGCTGCCGATGCGCGCGACATCCGCCGCGAAAGGCGTTTCACCGCCCAAGAAGATGCATCGGTCGCGTACTTGGTTGACCACCTCGTGACGAGTGCGTCCAGCCCGACCCAGCACGCTAGACGTGAAGAGATGCGTGAACGCGTGCGATCTGCCCTCAACACACTGCCGGAGGTGGATCGCGAAGTGCTGGTAATGCGGTACTTAGAGCAAATGAACCCTAGTGAAATTGCCGTGTCGCTGCAAGTTACCGAGAGAACCGTCCGCAATCGCCATAGTGCGGCTCTTGAGCGAATGCTGAAAGAGCTGGAAGGCTAAGAACATGCAGAGAGAAAAATCGTCAACATCTGAGCAGGCCGTCGAAATCAGTTACGACGAGTTACTCGAGTTAGTCGCGTCAAGAATTGAGAGCGGTGACTCCAGTGGCGTTGAGCGACTGCTGGACGATCATCCAAATCATGCGGATCGCGCGCGCAAAATCCTGCCCGCGATGAAAGCGATGTTCGAACTGGGGCTGACCACCGAAGCGGGTCAGTCGGGGATTAACGCCGCCGCCGAGCCGGGTGCCGCGGAATCGATCGATGGGCTGCTCGGTGATTTTCGCATCATTCGCGAAATTGGACGCGGCGGCATGGGGATTGTCTATGAAGCCGAGCAGCTTTCGCTGAACCGCCGAGTCGCCCTCAAAGTCTTGCCATTCGCCAGCACGCTGGACGAAAAGCATCTCCAGCGATTTCGCAACGAAGCTTACGCGGCCGCCTCGCTAAGCCACCCCAACATCGTCGATGCTTACGCAGTCGGCGTTGAGCGTGGTGTGCATTACTTTGCGATGAAGTACATCGAAGGCCAGGATCTCTCCGCCATTCTCGCGCAATTGCGACACGAATCAGCCACAGCCACGGGGCGCCAAACAGCCACGCCAGCGATGCGATCCTCAGAATTCGCTTCCTCAAGCACCGAACTTGCCGACCTGGCACCCCAGCCATCCGCGACGTCGGGCGACACGCTGCGGGCGAATGCCGAGAACGTCAGCACCCAACTCGAGCTCCTGTCGCTCAGTCAATCGGACTGGAAGCATTTTGTCCGCAGCATCGTCAGTCTCTTCGTCGATGCGGCCGAGGCGCTCGATTATGCCCACCAGCAGGGTGTGGTACACCGCGACATCAAGCCCTCCAATTTGATGCTCGACCATACCGGTCGCATTTGGATCGCCGATTTTGGTTTGGCACAAATGGAGCGTGCCGCTGAGATGACGATGACCGGAGACATCGTCGGCACGCTGCGCTACATGAGCCCCGAGCAAGCGTCGGGCGAACGACAGATCCAGGATCACCGCACCGACGTCTACTCGCTGGGGATCACGCTCTACGAAGCGCTGGCCGCGCGTCCCGCTTTTCGCGAAACCGACCGGATGCGACTACTTCAGCAAGTCCGCGAGGGCGATCCACCGCCGCTGCGTTCGTTAGCTCCCAAGATACCCAGGAACTTGGAGGTGATCGTGCACAAGGCGATCGCCAAAGAACCGTCCCAGCGGTACGCGAGCGCCCAGGCCTTCGCGGATGATTTAAGCCGATTTCAGGAGGGGGCGACGATCCGTGCTAAGCCGCCCACCAGCTTTCAACGCATCGCTTCCTGGGGCCGCAAGCATCCGGTCAGCGTGGCGTCGACCTACGTATTTCTGGTGCTGGTCGCCCTGTTCAGCTTGCTGACCGCGGTGCTGTTGTTTCAGGAACGCGGCAAGACGCTAGCGGCGTTGAGCGAGGCCGACGTCGCGAAGCAACAAGCCCAAAGCAAAGCGAGCGAGGCCAGCGCGGTGCTCAGCTTCATGCTCAACGATCTCCTAGCAGCGGCCGAACCCGAGCAAACGCGGGGGGCCGATATTCGCGTCGATACGCTGCTCAAGAACGCCAGTCGATCGGTGGAGCCTGCGTTCAAGGATCAACCCCTTGTCAAGGCTTCTGTCCGATTCATGCTGGGGCAGATTTATCGTCGTATTGGTGATCGCGAGGCAGCGTATAACCAGCTGGCTGCCGCGTATGAGACACGCGAGCGTCTGCTGGGAGAGGACCATCCCGAAACGCTCGGTCTCGCCTACGAACTGGCGGAAGTCCAGTTCTCACTCGGTCAGTATGACGCTGCGGAAGCGTTACATGAGTCGGTTCACGAGCAACGAAAACGAGTGCTTGGCGAATCAAATGTCGCGACCCAGCTGAGTTATCTGGCGCTGGCCCGCATGGAAAATTCGCGAGGGTCTTACGCCCAAGCGGAGCAGATGGCTCGTCGAGTTATCCAAACCGACTATGGAGATACAGCCGAAGGAATCACCGTAAAGTTGGATGCTAAGAAAACCCTGGCGCAGATCCTGAGGAATCAGGATCGGTTCGAAGAAGCGGCCACCGCCCTGCGTGACGTACTTGATCAACAGCAAAAACTGGGGAGAGTGTTTAATTCGGAAATTTTGGATGTCAAGCGTGAGCTTGCGTCGGTCCTGGACCACCAAGCAAAACATGAAGAAGTCGAAGGCCTGCTCATCGATATTTTGGCCGGATTTACTGAGATTTACGGTGACGCCCATCCGGCCACCATGGTGACGCTCTGGCAATTGGGCGACGTGCAGCGGATGCTGGGCGACTTGCCCGCAGCGCGGACGACTCTGGAAAGCGTCTACAAAATTCAGAAGAAAGCCTTTGGGAGCGATGACTTTGACGTCGCGGCTGCAGCCAACAGTCTGGCACTTGTGTTGCAGGATTTAGAGCAATGGGACGAGTCGATTAAGTACTTCCGGGAGGCGGTACGCGTCATGGCCACGATTGAGGGCCCCGACCATCCCAATACGCTATCGGTCAAGCACAACATCGCTCGC
>CAZHTX010000246.1:4360-8428 GCA_964535475.1 uncultured Pirellulaceae bacterium | reverse complement strand
AGGTCAAGGCCAGCAACCAGGCCAAGGTCAGCGTGGCGGCAACACTGGCGGCAGCGCGGGTGGTGGCGGTTTACTGGAGAACTTTTGGAGCGAGTCGACCACGGGTCCGTCAGGGCCGCGTCCGATCACGGGAGATGGATTTTCCGAGTGGGCCGATCGACTTCGCGAAGTCGAAGACATGCTCGAAGATGCTGAGCTTCGCTCTCAAGCGGCCGGCATCCGAGATCGTGCCCGCGAATTGCGACGAGAGTATACGCGGAACTACAAACCACCGACTTGGTCCGAGGTTGAGGAGATGTTAGCCAAGCCGCTCCGCGAACTGCAACTTGACGTGCGCGCCGAATTGCTACGTCAATCGGCCGAGCGGAATGCGATCGTGCCGATGGATCGCGATCCGGTCCCCGATCAATTTACGGACGCCGTCCGCAAGTATTATGAACAACTGGGAACAGACCGTTGAGCATTGACGAATACTTAATCGGTTCGCCCCACTGGATTTTGCCAGCGGCGATTGCTGCGGCGATCGTTGGCCTGGCGGCACTGGGGAATTATCTGGTCAGCGGTCTGACAGGCTGGCGTTTCTTGGCGTTGGTGTTGAAGCTGGTTGGCATTGCCATCATCGCGGTTTGTTTGATCGAGCCACTTGGTCGTGGAACCCGGCCGCGTCCGCAAGCGAACATGTTGCCGATCTTGGTCGACACGAGTCAAAGCATGCAAGTGCGGAATGCCGAGCGACAAGACAGTGACGCCGATCGCATTTCCGGGTTGCTAGCCGCCGAACCCAAATGGCTGACCAAGGCCGCCCAAATGTTTGACGTGCGACGCTATCAGTTTGACAGCCGCTTGCAACAGATTGATGATTTCTCGGCGTTAGAGTTTACCGGCACGGGTTCGAATTTACGGACGGCTTTGGAGACATTAGGCAGTCGCTACAGTCAACGTCCCGTGGCCGGATGCCTGTTGTTTACCGATGGAAATTTAACCGACGCCACGTCGCTGGAGACGTGGCAACAGTTAGGCTTTCCCATCTATCCGGTGCGTGACGCCGACGCCAGCAAGCTGCGCGATTTAAGTATTGAAAACGTGGCCGTTTCGGAAACCAATTTTGAAACCGCTCCGGTCACGATTAACGCCAACGTCGTCGCCAAGCAACTCGACGGTCGCTCGGTGCTGGTGCGGTTGCGCGATGAGGCGGGCGAGTTGATTGAGCAGCAGCAGTTTGAGCTGCAAGCCAATTTACCAGCTCAACCGGTGCAATTTCGCTTTCGGCCCGTCTCGGCGGGCGTCTCTTTTTATGCGTTAGAGTGCGTGCTGTCCGACGAACCCGACGCGATCGCAGCGGGCTCCTCCAGCGTGGAGGCGACCGTTCTCAACAATCGCAAACTGGTCACCGTCAATCAAGATCGCGGTCCCTTTCCGGTGTTGTATCTTTCCGGACGGCCCAATTGGGAATTCAAGTTTATCCGCCGTGCGATTGATGAAGATGCTGAAATTCGCTTAGTCGGTTTATTGCGGATTGCCAAAAGCCAACCGAAGTTCAGCTTCCGCGATGCCGACGTCCGCTCCTCGGCGAATCCGCTGTTTGCCGGTTTGGGAGGCACCGAGGAAGAAGCCGCCGAACAACTCGACGAGGCGGTCATCATTCGCTTAGGTGTGGAGGACGCCGGGGAGTTGGCGGGTGGTTTTCCCAAAGATGCCGAGACGTTGTTTCCCTATTCGGCCGTTATTCTCGATGACGTGGAAGCCAGTTTCTTTACGCAAGATCAACTGCTGTTGCTACGCCAGTTCGTCAGCAACCGCGGCGGCGCGCTGCTGATGCTCGGTGGCGAAGATGCTCTGGAAAAAGGGGTCTACGCCGACACGCCGCTGGGCGAACTGGCCCCGGTATATTTTCCCAGCCGGTTTGCCCAGCAGAGTAACAACCAGGAATCACCCGCCGCCCCCTTTTCTTTAAAACTCACGCGGGAGGGATTGCTGCAACCGTTTCTGCGACTGCGAGGCACCGAGCAAGCGGAAACGGAGCGATTGCGTGCTGCGCCGCCGTTGCGAGTGTTGAATCGGGTTGGTCGGATCAAGCCCGGAGCGGCCGTGCTGGCCGTTGCTGAAGATCAAACGGGCAGGTCCGCCCCCGCCTTGGTCACGCAGCCCTTCGGACGCGGGCGGACTGCCGCCTTGATGGTCGGAGATCTGTGGCGGTGGTCGCTGCAGCGAGATGGCGAATCGGCGGCGGCAACAGATTTTGGCGTTGCCAACCAGCCAAATGAATCATCCAACCGCGAGGACCCGCCGCAGGTGTGGCGACAACTGGTCCGCTGGTTAGTCAGTGATGTGGCGCGGCGGCTGGAGGCGAGGATCGAGCCGGGGGACATGCCAGACACCGTCCGCTTGCGAGTGACCGCCCGTGATGTGGACTTTACGCCGCTCGACGGTGCCAATCTTCGCGTGGTAATTGAAACGCCCGTCGACGACGAGGCGGTCGAGTTAGAGCTTGAACCGATGGTGCAAGAGCGGGGCGTCTACAGCGTCGATTTTTGGCCCAAGACACCCGGCGGCTATCGCGCCAAGATCACCGCCACGGGACCCGACGGCGGCGAACTGGGGACGCTCGAAACAGGTTGGGCCAGCGATCCGGCGCAACGCGAATTTGCCAACTTGGGCACCAACCTAGCGTTGCTCGAGGAACTGGCTCAGAGCACTGGCGGCCAAGTGATTCCTTTAAGTGAGGTCGATCAATTCACTGAGGAGTTAATCAACACTCCGGTACCGGTTCGCGAGTTATGGGAGTTTCCGATTTGGCATCGCTGGTGGGTTTGTGGTTTAGCGCTGTTGTGCCTCTGCAGCGAATGGGGAATTCGACGATGGAAAGGGTTACCATGATTGTCGCCAACCGACCGGCTAAATTCGTTTGGCTGACGCTGATCGGCTTGCTCGCCCCGGTGCTGCCAAATTCACCCGCGACCAATCGTTGCGACGGCAATGATTTCGTGATCGTCGTGGGAGCGGGGGGGACTCCTGAGTACGCGGCTGAATTCGAAAAGTGGGCTGCCAATTGGCAAACACTGGGTGAGCAGCAAGGGGGCAAGGTGGTTCAAATCGGCCCCGCGGCAAAGAGCTCCAGCAAAGTGAATGATCGTGACGAGCTGCTCCGCGTGTTGGGGACGCTGGCCGCAGCGCCCGCTTTCGCCGAGCCACTTTGGCTGGTGCTGATCGGCCATGGCACCTTTCAGAATAACGTTGCCAATTTCAATCTCCGTGGCCCCGACATCTCAGCAGCACAACTAGCCTTGCTGCTGTCCAATTCAGAACGCCCTTTGGTAATCATCAACAACGCCGCCGCCAGCGGACCTTTTATCGGGGCGCTGTCGGCTGAAAACCGTACCATCATCACGGCGACGCGAGCGGGCGACGAATTGAATTTCACTCACTTCGGACGCTTTCTTGCTGGCGCGATCTCAAACCCGGCCGCCGATCTTGATCATGATGATCGCATCTCGATCTTAGAAGCTTTTTTGCTGGCCGCTTCCCAGACCGAACGCTTTTATGAGCAAGACGACCGCTTGCTCACCGAACACGCTTTGATCGACGACAACGGCGACAAGCTAGGAACATCTCCCAATTTTTTCCGCGGCACGCGTTTGGTACAGGAAGCCGCCACGGACCAGCAGCCCGACGGTCGCCGTGCCGCTCGCATCATCCTTTCATCGCTGGCCGAATTGCCAGTGCTAACCGCCGAACAACAAGTTAAAGTCGGCGAGCTGGAGACTGAAATCGAAAAGTTAAGAGATCAAAAAAAAGAACTTCCAACCGACGAATATTATCGCCAGTTGGAAGTTCTGTTGTTGGAGTTGGCCAAGCTGGAACAGCGGCCCGCCAGCTAAGCACCTCCCAATAAGTCATTAAGCAAAACGGAATCAGCCGCAACGCGCCAGCGTGCGGTTCCCCTCAAGAATCAGCCGCAACGCGCCAGCGTGCGGTTCCCTCAGGAATCAGCCGCAACGCGCCAGCGTGCGGTTCCCTCAAGAATCAGCCGCAACGCGCCAGCGTGCGGTTCCCTCAGGAATCAGCCGC
>CAZHTX010000246.1:0-4260 GCA_964535475.1 uncultured Pirellulaceae bacterium | reverse complement strand
CCAGCGTGCGGTTCCCTCAGGAATCAGCCGCAACGCGCCAGCGTGCGGTTCCCTCGAAACCGTCACTCAGCGATCAATGATTTCACCGGTCACAATCGATTCGGCTGTCATTACCTCGCCACCGTCGGTCTTCACAAGCAACGTGCTCTTGATGGCACCTGGATTCGGCAGGGCAACGAGCTCCACAGTTAGCACATGTGCCTTCAGTGACTTTTCTGATGGTTTGAACTGAACATCAAAACCGGGGCACACAATCTCCGTCACTTGAAATGATTCTTTACCGGTCACCACCAAACGTTGCTTGATCGATTCGCCAGGTTTCATTTCGTTGACCGAAAATGTTTGCGGAGCCACGTTCAGGGCCGCGGTAACTTCACCGGTGACAGCCAGCGGCACGCGGGGCATCGAACGATCGTTTGTTTTGACAATTAAGTTCTCTCGCAACAGGCCAACTGGCGCGTTAGAAGCGAGGGAGACGTTGATGCGGTAGTCGACACGTTGACCACTTCGCGAAGCTTCTTGCACCTGAGCGGTCAGCAAGGGGTTGGGAGATTCGATCCCCAAAATTTGCCAATCACCACGACCGGCGTAAGCCACTGAAACGGTCTTTTGCCCACCTTCGCCAGCATCTAATTTACCGAACTCAACGGCTCCCGGATTAAACACCATGTCACGCCGAATGTAGCCGTCGACGCGCAGTTGCACTTCGGCAAACACGGGGCGGTCAATGACGACGGTCAGCGTTGCACCCTTCTTGCCATGGAAAGAGCCGGTGTTGAAGCGGGCGGTGAGGCTGCCTTCCTCACCGGGCTGAATCCACTGCTGACTCAAGATCGGTGTCGTGCAACCGCAACTGGCGCGAACGTTGGAGATATGAATGGGTTGATTCGTGCGATTCTTAATTGGAAAGACGAATTCCGTCTTGGCGGCTACCGCCACCGTGCCAAAATCATGGCTTTTGACGGGAAACATGCTCTTGGCCCAATCGGCCGCCGACAGCGTGGTGGTCCCACTGGCGGTCAAACAAACGGCTGCCAAAATCATCAAGTTGCGGTGCATGGATCAAGTCTCAGTAGTGGAGGGTATACGGTGTGGTTGACTGGCGCAAACAGCCACCAGCTCTCGGCAGCAAAGGCGGGGTGAATAACAGGTGGGTCCATAGCGAGCGGCAATCGCCGAAGTTCTTCCACTCTAGCTTACGATTTTCAGGTTGGCGGTTGCTGATTCCGAAAACGCTCGCCGCGCGACGAAGGGTAGCGTGGAGAAACGACAGTGGGAACGAAGGCTATTCGGGACGATTAAGACATGGCAAACTAGCCGCCGTGGCGACAGCCCCGCATGATAAAAACGCAAGAAGTCGAGAAAAATTCTCAACTAGCTAGAAAAAATTTATGCTCAGCGGAGAAATTTAGCCAGCAGTTTGTTCCTCGGGAGGCTGGCCCTCGAGTGGAGCAGGGGCTGGCAAGGCCACGTCTTGGCCTTCGACTTCATTGCCTCCCCGGGCAATCAGTTTTGCCTCGGCGCTGAGCTCGGCAAGAATGCAATCCACATAAGCGTGTGCCTGGTGGTCCGACAGCGCATCGATCTTGCCGCGCCCCAAACCGCGAACCATTCCCAACAGACGATCGAGGCTGCGCTGCCAGCCGGTCAACTGACGAAGGCGGTTGCCACGGTCGAAGTAGACCTCCTGGCCAGAATGGCGGTACCCCAGCCAGGCGGGCGGGAGTCGGGTGACAATGTCGTTGTTGTTGACGAAGCGATAGTAGGGAAATTTGACGTAATTGACATAAGCGTGATCGCCTACCCGCGGTGAGCCGTAGGCATACAACCCAGCCGGATTGCTGGAAATGTGGGATAACAAACAACGCCCAGCACAAATTGTTGCCATCGCCGCGCCTAATGAGTGACCGCAGAACCACAGCGGCAGCGTGTTGCTCGATAACACCTCCTCCAACATGGGCCACAGATGGTCGACCTCGCCCTTGAAACCGCGGTGGACTTTCCCCACCGTCTCGGCCAGCACCCGCCCCACATTCACGTCGGCTTCAATATCTTCCCACTCATGCGGTTCGGTCCCCCGACAGGCGATCACGCAGTCAAAACGATTGCGGAAGCGGAACGCTTGAGCCCCATCGTCGTCGAACAGCGAAGCGTCCGGAAATCCGATCGCCTCGGCAGCCCGCTTCGCTTCGGCCTCATCATTGTAAGAAATCATCGCCAGTTCAGCGAACAACAGCGAGCGCTGCAGAAAACTCAATTCGGCAACCGGGCCACGCACATCGCTGTGCAGCACCAATGGCTTTTCGCCAACATCTTGGATGACCTTAGGCACTCGGGACTCTCCAGCTTGGCGAAACTAGACAGCCGCTTTAGAAACCGCCGTAGCCGCAAACCGGAGCGGCAACCGGGCGGCCTCTGCTGAGCCGGCTCATCTTAGCCGCTAGCAGGGGCCTGCCCAAGATGGCGTTTTAGAAACTAACTGCCGAGGAGAATTTCCGGCAACGAACGTGATTGGAGCGTGAGTTAAACAGCCTAATTATGTCCGGAATATGAAAATACAAACGGCAAATTACGGTTGACCGGAAAGCCGCTAGTAAAGGGGCGAGATTATGGCATGAGCCGAATTGCAAATTTCAATTTGTCGGGCTCCTTAGTCCGATATGCTGTCTTGGCTGCGTCAGCGTTGTCGCGGGTCGAGGAGGGAACCTCGACTATCGGAACCTTTGCGGGAGTAACTCAGCTTATGATTGGTTGGCCTCAGGCAAGTGCTGTGTCGGATGGTTTACGTCAACTGGTTCGTGGTCGCTTGGCCGAACTGGGGCATCTTGAGATCGACGCGTTTCCCATGACTGAACGTGTCGTTGTCAAACGGGGCAAACCGTGCGGTGTTTACTTTTGCATGCATGGACCGCGGAGCGTCAAGCTGACCGCCGTCGTTGACTTAAATGCAAAAAAAGTTCTGTTCTATGGCAGCGACGGACAACGTGCCGAACAGCTGGACGTGCCAAAACGGCAAAAAAGCTAGGTAGCCTCTACATGGGGGACGCGTGGAAAGTTGTTCCCCCCACTTCAACCGCACTCCGCATCGGCGTGAGGACTCACCCGCTGCCGATGCTTTTTCCCGCCCCTGTCGTCGGCTAACATCTCTGGCGCGCCCTTAAGTGCATACGCTCACCGATGATAGCGCTTGCCACTAAGGACCTAGAAAAAATTCGACGTGGCCTTCAGCCGACTCTTTCATTGCGGTCGGAGACCTTGAAGGCACCGCTTTCCGTCTGAGTCGGAAGGCTCTGTGAACTTACGGACGGTTGTCTAGCGGCAATATTCCGTACAGTTATCAAGCGTACAGAATCCACCCGCATGCTATACACTTGATTCCTATCGTATAGATAAATTGTCACTCCAAAAGTTTGACAACTCCAACCGTTGGCTTTACCATGCTGACGGTTCCCGCCTATAACATTGATACAGCTGTTATCCTCAACAGCTCCCACCTAACAGAAACAAGCTTTGGATTTTGTGGAGCCATCCACACCATGGCAAGCGTTTCTATCGCTACCGCAGTTTTTTACTTCATGGACTTGATAATCGATCAACGCGCCAACGAGGAAATGTGTCAACCTTCGCGAGGAGGTTTGCGATTTGAAAAAATCGGTCATTTTTTCTTTGGTTCATTGGTATTAATTAGCAAGTGCTTTTGCTGCACACCTTCATCCCCATAATGGGAGATTCCGCTCGTGACTCGATGCCGTGGAAATAGTTTTAGCCGTCGTGGACTGCTGCAGGCTGGCGTTGCTGGAGGCTTAGGATTGACCTTGCCCCAATTGCTGATGCTGCGTGATGCACGAGCAGACCAGAAGGATTACGATTTTTTAGAGGCGAAAGCGACCAGCCTCATTCACGTCTTTTTGCCGGGCGGCATGGCCCAGCAGGAATCGTTTGACCCCAAGCCTTACAGCCCGCTGGAATACCGCGGCGAAATGGGCACCGTGAAAACAAACACGGGTGAAGTGTTCAGCGACGCTGTTCCGAAATTGGCACAACGGGCTGACAAGTTTGCCGTCATCCGTTCGATGACCCATGGCGAAGCGGCTCACGAGCGGGGCACGCACAACATGTTCACTGGCGACAAGCCCAGCCCCGCTTTGCAATATCCAAGTTTCGGCAGCGTGATCAGCCACGAGTATGGCCCGCGGAAAAATCTGCCTCCTTACGTCTGCATTCCTAATGCGCCGAACGAGTTCGCGGGCAGTGGCTATC
>CAZHTX010000245.1:0-8429 GCA_964535475.1 uncultured Pirellulaceae bacterium | reverse complement strand
CGACTCGTTCGGTTCAAAACGGGGAACCGCGGCTAGCGCCAAAGCGGCTAACGGGAACCGCAGTTAGCGGTTTTGGCGCTAGCCACCGTTTGTTGCACTCGACTCGTTCGGTTCAAAACGGGGAACCGCGGCTAGCGCCAAAGCGGCTAACGGGGAACCGCAGTTAGCGGTTTTGGCGCTAGCCACCGTTCTATTGCACGCGACGCGTTCGGTTCAAAACTAGGACCGGGACTAGCGGTGCCCAAACGGCTAACGTAGAACCTCGACATGGCTGCGATAGATAAACATTCCGACGAGGCCGAACCTGCCAGCGATGATTCGCCGGCGGCGGCACCGCATATCTTATCGGCTAACCGGGCAGCTTGGGATCGGATGGCGCGGGCCGGTAAACCTTTGTGCCAGCCGGCAACCGATGCCGAATTGGCTGACCCGTTACGTCAAGTCGACCCGCTGGGATGGCTGGGGCCTTCGCTGCATGGCTGGCAAGTGCTCTGTCTGGCCGCTGGCGGAGGACGCCATAGCGCCTTGTACGCGGCTGCGGGTGCAGCGGTCACGGTGGTCGATCTGAGCCCAGAAATGTTGGAGCTGGATCGGCAAGTGGCCGCCGCTCGGGGTTATCAAGTCCGTGTGATCGAGGCTTCGATGGAACGCTTGCCGATGCTGGCCACCGCCACTTTTGATCTGGTGATTCATCCTGTCAGCACGTGTTATGTGCAGCGTCTGGGGCCGGTGTTCGCTGAAGTCGCTCGCTTGGTGCGACCGGGCGGACTCTACGTCAGTCAGCACAAGCAGCCGACCAGTTTGCAAGCCGCCACCAGCCCTTTGCCGGAAGGTGGTTATGCGCTTCGCCATACCTATTACCGTCAGACCCCCGTGCCACCGCCGGAGCGGACTTCGCGAGTTGCCGAACGGCTGCGGGAGGCGGGCACGCACGAATTTTTGCATCGCTGGGAAGAGCTGTTGGGCGGCATCTGTCGCGCCGGTTTTGTGATTGAAGACTTGGTCGAACCGCTGCACACCGGCGAAGGTCGGCCCGGCGATCCGTTTGCCGCGCGAGCTCAATATGTTGCTCCTTACGTCCGCCTGAAGGCGCGTCGCCGTGATGATCAACCGGCGGTGAAAGCGAACAATCTCTGGTTGCCATAAACTGGCCGGTTTTCCAGCATTCTGCCAATCACGACTTGCTCTGCTCGCTCCAGAGTCGCAGCAGTTCCACCAAGTGTTCGCTGGCGGCGATCATTTCGTCGAGGCAAGCGAATTCGGTGAGCGCGTGAATGTTGTGTTGGCCGCTGCTGAGATTCGGCGTGGGCAGCCCTTTTTCCGTTAACTGAGAGCCATCGGTGCCGCCTCGGATGATCGCTTTGGTGCAGGGGCGACCAAGGTTCTGGAAAGCTTGTTCGGCCAACTCCACGGTAGCGGGCAGGCGGCCGAGGCCCTCGCGAAAGTTGCGATATTGGCGATGGATTGTCAGCTCGCCGCGGAGACCGGGAAATTCCCTTTCAGTGGTCGCCAGCGTGTTTCGCAGCCGTTCAGCCATTTCCTCTAATTCGTCGGTTTCAAAGGAGCGGAGTAGCAGCTGCACGGTGGCCTCGCCGACGCCAGCGGAGATGCCATGCGGATGGATAAAACCATCGCGTCCGTCGGTCGTTTCGGGAGCCAGCGTGGTGCGCGGCAGCTGTTCAATAAAAAAAGCGGCGGCTCGCACGGCATTGATCATGCGATCTTTGGCAATCGCGGGGTGAATGTTGCGTCCCCGAAAAGTGACTTGAGCCGCGTCGGCGGAAAAAGTTTCCACATCGAGCTGGCCGGCTCCTCCGCCATCGATCGTGTAAGCGACCGTGGCGTCCAGTTTTTCCAGATCAATCTTGTCGGTGCCGTGACCAATTTCTTCATCACAGGTAAACAGCAAACGGATCGGTCCGTGCGGTAGATGGGGGTGTTCCATCAAGTGGGCGGCCAGTTCGACAATGATCGCCACCCCTGCTTTGTCGTCACCACCGAGCAGTGTATCACCGCTGGTCGTAATCAACGTCGAGCCGATTAAATCGGTCAATTCGGGCGTGTCATCTTGCCGAATGGAAGTGCCGTTGGGCAGCAAGATGTCGCCGCCGGCATAGTTCTCAATGACTTGCGGTTGGACGTTGCCGCCGGGAGCTTCGGGGGAGGTGTCGAGGTGAGCGATCAGGGCGATCGTGGCCGAACCACCACCATCGGTGGCCGGAATGGTGCCCCACACCAACCCATTTTCATCCTGGTGCACATCCTCTAACGCCCAAGCTTGCAAATCCCGCAAAACTTGTTCGCCGAGTCGCAATTGACCGTGACTGCTGGGGTAATCATGTGCGGCGGGGTTCGCTGTCGATTCAATTTGTACATATTGTAGGAATCGTTCCAGCAACCGACGGCGATTGATCAGCGGAGTTTCCAGAGGAATTTGGTGCGACACTTCAGGCTCCAGCACAAGGGTTGGTACAATCGGCAATCTAGTGGCCGCAGTTTATCGGAAAATCGAGGCACAAATGACCCAGCGAAACGAAGTCGGTTTTTTCATTTTTGATGTCGAGAGTGCTGCCGACGGTGATTTAATCGCCAGCGTCAAGTATCCCAATGACGAACTCAGCGCGAGCGAGGCCATTGAACGTTACCGCCAAGAGTTGCTCGCCGACTCCGACGGCAAACGTGATTTCATTCCTTATACCTTTCAGGTACCTGTTTCGGTAGTGATTGCCAAGGTGGCACACACCCTGGAATTGCTCGATCTCGTATCCTTGGATGAACCCGATTTTCGTTCCCACGTGATGACGGAACAATTTTGGCGGGGCTGGGAAGTCTATCAACAACCGACTTGGGTTACCTTCAACGGGCGTTCCTTCGATATGCCGCTGATGGAGTTGGCCGCTTATCGTTATGGTATCTCGTTGCCCAAATGGTTCGCTCCCAAGACCAAGTCGTTTGAACAACCTCGTAATCGCTACAACCAAAAGTGTCACCTCGATTTGTTGGATGTGATGACCAACTGCGGTGCGTCGCGATTCAACGGCGGTTTGAACCTAGCCGCCGAGTTAATCGGCAAACCAGGAAAAATGAGCGTGGAGGGGCACATGGTCCAGGACATGTATGACAAGGGCGAATTGCAAGCGATCAGCGATTACTGCCGCTGCGATGTGCTGGATACTTACTTTGTCTTTCTACGCTGCTCGGTGCTCCGCGGCGAGTTGAGTTTAGATCGCGAGCAGGAATTGGTCGCGCAAGGCAAACTGTGGATCGAAGAACGGCAGGAAGAGAACGAAGCCTACGCCCAATATTTGGCAGGTTGGAAAGCCTGGCAGAATCCCTGGACCACGCCCGCCGAAGAATAGTTAGCGGTACGCTTAGCGGTTTTGGCGCTAGTGGCCGTTCAGTTAGCGGTTTTGGCGCTAGCCACCGTTCCAGTGTTAGCGGTTTTGGCGCTAGCCACCGTTCTGTTGCACGCGGATCTTTCGGCACAAAACGGGAACCGCGGCTAGCGCCAAAGCGGCTAACGGGGGAACCGCGGTTAGCGGCCAAACAGCTAACAGCTAAACCGATTTTCGGCGGCCGCGGATGCGGTTTGAAAAATCGGGTTCGCCGATGAATTGGCGAATGCGGCCCGATGTCCAGGCCCGGGCGCGCGCTTGGTCAAAAGGGAGCTCGGTGCGGAGCAGACCCATGCCATGAATCCAACGATCCGTGCTGTGCCCCGGCATCCGCTTGGTCCAGTCGGCAAGCGCTTCATCGTCCATCACCTCGGTGACATGCTGCATCAAATTAGTCGTGCAGTTGTTCGTCAACGAATCGTAGTGCTCGGGTTGTTGGGAGATCGCATTTGCTCGTCGCAGCACCGAGGCCAAAAGATCGGACGCTTGGTCAGGCGTCATCTCGGCTGGATAGACATAGACATCGTCACCGCGAACCACGCCGCGGACGCCGAGTAAATCAGTTTCATCCGCCAGCACGTAAATCAAGTCGTACTGACGCGCCGCGCCCGCCAGCGGTGAATAAACTTCGTGGTGCTCCAAGCGGGCTTCCACGGAAACGCCCAGCACGCGGCCGTCAGCAAGGTGAAAGCTGAGCATCGTGTGGGACAGCAACGGCATGCTTTGAAAGGGCACGACGACAAAATCGACTGCCCTGATTTCATCCCAACGAATCGTCCAATCGTAGTGGTGCACCGCTGGCTCACCCTGAGGTGGCCAACGACATTGCCGCACGTTGCGGATGGTGGCGATCTCTGGGCTCAGCTCCGCGTAGGGCAAGACCGCTTGTTCCAGTCGCCAGCGACGATCGTGCGAAGGCTGGGCAACCAGCGACTGAGTAGTCGCCAATTGGGTAGCCCGCTCCAACGCAGCAGCCGAGGTTTCCAGCAACCCGGCCCGAGTTTGCAGCAACCCGGCCGGAGTTTGCAGCGGCGCACACCCTAACAAACTCCCCACCAGCAACATGCTGACCAGCAAGCCAAACCGACAAGCAGCGGGCGGCAATTGGCTGTCAACACTGCTCGAGTAGGAAAGTTGGCGGAACCGCGATGCGATCGAAGCGCAAACTGCCATCATGAAATAGGCAATCGGCGATCTCACCCGAAGGCGTCAAGGGCAAAACCGCTTGCTTGGTCTGCCGAGGCGCGCATGTTTTTCGCGATCAGTTGGCCAGTTCCAGCCCGGCGAGCTGGATACCGGCGAGCCAGGCGAGCGCGAGCGTGCCGATAAAGTAGAGCGCCGAGACGACCAGACCGCCGGTGAACTCAAGTTCAAAAGCGGCCAAGGCAGCGAGCGCTCCCAGGGCCATCATGGCACCGATCGTCACGCCCGCGAGCCAATAGGGCGCCTCGGCCGCTTGCCGGTAATCGAACAAATAGCTGGGAATAAAAGCGTAAATCAACCACAAACCGGCGCAGACCAGCGAAGTGATGCCAACGCGAATCCACAATTCCCGACCGCGGTAGGGAGCCAATTCTTGATCGCGGGCAAAGGTGTAACCTGCGGAGATCAGGGCGGGGGCAAACAGGATCGCTCCCAGCACGCGGAGCACCGGTGAGATTTCGCCGGTAAACCGCAACCCGACGGCGATTGCCAAGGAACAAACGATCGCCCCCAAAACGGCGATCAAGCCCCAGCGGGTAACGCGAACTTCTTCCCGCTCGATCGGTTTCAAGACCGAGCGTCCCTGGCTATCCTTAGGGCCGGAGTGTTCGGGCGCGTGGATGACCACCTCGTCCGATTTGTCCGGAATCATGATCTCGGCCTTGCATTTGGGGCAAGGGCCTTTTTTCCCAGCAAATTTATCGTTGACCTGGAATCGCGTCAGGCAGCCGGGGCAGGTGACTTGGATCGACATGGAGAATTCGAAATCAGAAAAGATGCGGCGAGACGAGGAAACTGGGAAGCTGGCCGATAGTCTTGCACGCGATGCTAGCTCGCCGCAAGCCGACCAAGTGCCCATTGTAATCGACCATCCCGGCCCCGCGTCCCCTTTGGCCCACGTCGTCCTTTATCAACCTGAAATCCCGCAGAATACAGGTAATATTGGGCGCTCCTGCGTCGCCACCGGGGCCTCGCTGTGGATCGTGCGTCCAGCAGCTTTTCAATTTGACGCCCGCGCGGTCCGCCGCGCGGGGCTCGATTACTGGCAACATCTCGACTTTCACGCCGTCGATGATTGGCAAGCGTTGCAGCAGGAATTGCCCCCTCAGCCACCGCGCCAATATTGGTATTTCAGCCGCTTTGCCACCCGTTCAATCTGGTCGGTCGAGTTCCAGCGCGGGGACGTGCTGGTGTTTGGCAGCGAGACCAGCGGATTGCCGGCAACGATGCGAGAACAAGCGGGGCCGCAAGCTTTGAGGCTGCCGACGACTCCGCTGGTGCGAAGCCTGAACTTGGCCAACACCGTCGCCGTTGCGCTTTACGAAGTCGTTCGCCAGTGCTGCCGCCAGCCAGCAGCGGGCGATTAGTCGATTCCCGCGACTCGTTTGAGCAAACTTTCGTGAGCGGCTGTGAAAGCGGACCAATCGAACTGCGGTCCCAAAGCGCTAGCAGCCGTCCCCAGACGCTGGGCGAGCTGAGGATCGGACATGATCTGACGCATCGCCTCGGCCATCGCCGGCACGTCACCCGCCGGTACCAGCCGCCCGTTCTGGCCATCGCGCAACACTTCGCTGGGACCGCTTTGACAATCCATCGCCACGCAGGCGAGTCCCCGGGACATCGCTTCGAGTAGACTCAGCGGAAACCCTTCATAATGACTGCTGAGCAGAAACCCGTCGTGGGTCGCCAGCAATGCGGGCACGTCGGCGACCCAGCCGGGGAAATCGACCCGCTCGGACAAGCCCAGTTCGACTGCTAAGGCTTGCAAACGCTCTCGCTCCGAACCTTCCCCGGCGATCGTCAAGGCCGCCGAGGGAAACTGCTCAGCGACTTGGCCAAATGCGGCTATAGCACGCTCGAACCCTTTCTCCCAGGCAAGTCGACCGAGACAGAGCCAGCGGAACTGCCCTTCAGTGGCCGGGCCAGTTGTTTCTGCTGGCTGGGTTGTTTCTGCTGGCTGGGTTGTTTCTGCTGGCTCGGTTGCAACCAGCTGCTCGGACCGATCGATCGCCGGCGGGATCACCGTGACTTGGCTCCCCGTCCAAGCTGCCACAACGGCGGCGGTCGCCGGCGTCAGGGCGATTGCCGCGGCGGCGCGTGGGTAGAGTTTTTTTCGCAACCAAGCCCAGGGTCGCGGGAGTGGTTGATGCCGCGGATCGGTGTGCTCGGAAATGACCACGGGGAGGGCCGCCCGCGAAGCTCGTAAGCCAACGCAAGCGGCCAGAGTCAAAACGTTGGTTTGGTCGCAAAAGCTGAGCACGACGTCGGGTTGGCTAGCCGCGATGGCCCGCCTTAAGACGCGAATTCTGCGAGCGTTATTTCGCAAACCGCTGAGTACTCCCTGGCTGGTCCCCATCAAATCGAGCCCCCGGCGTTGCACATTGCCGGCAACCTCATAGGAGTCGAGATCGGAGCGCTGGAGTGTCAGCAAGCTGACTTGGTGCGTGGCAGCCAAGCGGTTTGCCAGACCGGCCAGCAGGCGTTCAGCCCCCCCGCCTTGCAATGAGTGAATGACACAGGTTATTCGCATTCTAAGGGTTATTGGAGCGAGGAAATTAAGTGCAGCAAGCAGTCGGGTGAGGAAAACGTTGTAATTGGCAGCGGGGGCGATTACGGTCGGTGTAATCGGGGGAGTTGTTCGGACGGCAGTTGCCGCGGCGAACGGTTTTTACACAAATTTTTCCAGAGGCTGCCATGTTACGTCGTATATTGCTCCCCGCGGTCGCCTTGCTGGTCATCGGCAGCGGCTCGCCCCAAGCATCCGCTGGCAATCCCGCCAGCTTTAATGGATTCCCGTTCGGGATGGGGTTTTACCAGCCCTACGGAATTCGCTACAGCACCTCGGTGCGAACCCCGCCCTACTTCGCCGTTAACCCGCCAGTGTACTACGGCCAACGCCACTACCGACCCTATGGTGCCAGTCCGTTTGCTTCGCTGCCGCTCGTGGAAGCCGGACGCGGTTATCAAACCCGCTCGGGTGCCGAATTCGCAAGGCCTCCGCAAAGGCCTCCGATGATGAATCCGCACTGCCAATTGGCTAGCGACGCGCCCGCAAATCGCATCGCTGAAACCGCCCCGGTGCGGAGCGTGAAACTGGCTCCGATTCAGACCAATCCGTATGCGGTTGAGCAAATCGCCCGGGCGTCAGATAAGACCGGTCGTTAAGCAGATAAGTCACTGAGGATAAGGCCCCGCCCCAGCGGCGGGAGCTTATCCATTCTCAGGTTCGCGGAAGCGGTAACCGACGCCGCGAACCGTCTCGATCAGATCAGCGTGCTGGCCGAGTTTCTTTCGCAAGGCGCGGATGTGCACGTCGATCGTGCGTTCCAGCACCATGGTATCTTCGCCGAGCGCCGCATCGATTAGCTCGCTGCGGTCGAACGCGCGACCCGGTTGGCGAATCATGGTCGAGAGTAAACGAAACTCGCTCCGCGTGAGCCGCAGTTTTTGGTCATCCACCGTTGCCAAGTGGCGGCGGTGGTCGACCAAAATTCCTTGTGAAGAAACGGTCGTACGGTTTTCGTTGCTATCCTGGCGTCGCCGCAGCAGCGCGCGGATCCGCTGCAACAGGACCGCCACGCTGAACGGTTTGGTCACGTAATCGTCGGCACCAACAGAAAAACCAACCAATTCATCGGTCTCTTCGGTGCGGGCGGTCAGCATCATCACCAACAGGTCGTGCGTTTCATCGGAGGCTCGCAAGTTGCGGCAGACTTCGATCCCGTCCATCACGGGCAACATCACATCGAGCAGAATCAGGTCAGGCAGTTTCAGCTGAGCCTGGGTCAGGCCGTCGCGACCATCATGGGCGCGAAAGACTTCATAACCGGC
>CAZHTX010000244.1:0-8440 GCA_964535475.1 uncultured Pirellulaceae bacterium | reverse complement strand
AGAGCGGTGAACCGCTGGAGCATCGGTCGTGGTGGCGGAGCGCCGATTTGGCAGCGGATCACTCCGCCCCAGCTTTTTGTGGGGTCATTCGCGTTGGTGATCGCACTTGGTGTGCTGGCATTAAAATTTCTGCCGGGCCTGTACACGGGGGAACCGCTTGGTTGGCAAGATGCGTTGTTCACGTCGACCAGCGCGGTATGTGTCACTGGGTTGATCGTCGTTGATACGGAGACTTACTTTACCGTCCGCGGCCAAGCGGTGCTGTTGATTTTGATCCAACTGGGCGGGCTGGGCATACTCGCCTTTACCAGTTTGATCATTTCGTTGTTGGGAGGCCGGTTGTCGCTGCGGGCCGCCTCGTTAACGGGTGAGTCGCGAAAGACTGGGCCGCATGTCGACGTACGTCGTTTGGCCCGCGATGTGATTCGCTTTACCTTTATCATCGAAGGCCTTGGCGCGTTGGCGTTGTGGCTACGCTGGGGGCCCAAGTATGGCTGGCAGGAATCTATATGGCCCGCGGTATTTCACGCGATCAGTGCGTTTTGCAATGCTGGCTTTTCGACCAATGCAACATCGTTGATGGGCGAGCGGGAGGACCCCTTTGTGCTCTCCTTCATAATGCTGTTGATCGTGATTGGTGGTATTGGTTTTGTCACGCTGGAAGAATCATATCTAAGATTCTTAGTACCCAAAAAGCGTCAGATCAGGCGACTTTCCGTGCAAAGTCGTCTGGTCTTAGTCACCACTTTTGTGTTGCTGGCGGGAGCATGGCCAGCATTTGCCATCTTTGAGTGGAACGCTGGCCTCGCTGGGCTCGAAACGTCGGACAAAGTGATGAATGCGCTGTTCATGAGCACGACTTCGCGAACCGCCGGGTTTAACACCATTGATTACGGTCAGGCAACCGATAGCACCAACTTTTTGACAATCCTGTTGATGACCGTGGGGGGGTCGCCTGGTTCCACTGCGGGAGGCATGAAAACCACCACATTTGCTTTGATCATGTTGCTTGCTTGGTCGCGGATGCGTTCGCATGAAACGACCATTTTCGGCAATCGCTCGATTCCCGAGGACACGATTCAACGGGCGGTCGGTTTGGGAGTCGTGGCCTTTACGGTGGTGGCGCTTGGGGTTTTTGCGTTAGCCACGACGGAACAATATGGCGAAGTCGAGGGCAAATTTTTGCTGCGAATGTTCGAGGCGGTCAGCGCCTTCAACACGGTGGGACTATCGATGGGTATGACTCCTGATATGTCCAGTGCTGGCAAATGGGTCACGATCGTGCTGATGTTCTTAGGACGCGTTGGGCCGGTTACGTTTGCTGCGGCTTTGATGGTGCATCGCCCCCGGAAAAGTAACTTTCGTTTTGCCTACGAAGACGTGGTCGTCGGCTGATCCCAATCAATCACCTCAGTAGATTTACAATCACCTCAGTAGATTCATAAGATGCGGAGTGGCGATGAAAAGGTTTGTGGTAATCGGGCTGGGAAACTTTGGCGCCAGCGCGGCCGAGTCGTTAAATGCAAAAGGTCACGAAGTCATCGCGGTCGATTTAGACGGGGATGCCATTGACCGCATCGCCCCTTACGTGGCCAAAGCGGCGATGGGTAACGGCACCGACATTCAGACCCTGGAACGGATCGGAGTTCGCGATGCCGACGCGGGCGTAATCTCGACGGGAGACGATATCACGGCTAGCATTTTGGCAACGATGGCTCTGCATGATCTCAAAGTTGCCGATGTGTATGTCAAAGTCATCTCCCGCGATCATGCTCGCGTGATGGAGCGGATCGGGGTTACCGAAACGATTTTTCCGGAACGTGACTCGGCCATCAGTTTGGGGACTCGAATTTGCGGAACAGCGCTACTGAACTATGTGCAACTCGGCACCGGCTTCAGTATTCAAGAGATGGCGGTCCCTCAAGCATGGAGCGGCAAGAGCATTCGGGATTTACAATTACGGCAGAATTATGACATCACGGTGGTCGCCTTGCACGACGTGTTGACCGATGAAATTTCGTCATCGCCCGACCCTGATTCGATGTTGAAAGACTCTGACACCCTGCTGGTTGCCGGCAGCGATGAAGCGCTCTCCAAAGCGGCTCAACTGAAATAAGGCGGCAAACAAACCGCTCGAAGCTTGACCCGGTTTGCAGCGAAGCGAATTTTAGGAACAATTGTTGGCGGACGGGCTGAATCGTTGCAGCTCGCTGATGCACATTACTCGTTTACGGTTTTCTGACCAAGATGCGTGTCCTTTCTGGGATTCAGCCCACCGGCCGCCCGCACTGGGGCAATTTTTTTGGCGCCATTCGCCAGTACATTGCCCTGCAAGTCGAGCATGATGGCTTTTATTTTGTCGCCGATCTCCACGCCCTGACAACGATTCGCGATCCGGCTGTTTTGCGGCAATACACGCTTGATGCCGCACTCGACTTGCTGGCCCTGGGGCTCGATCCTAAACAAGCGACGCTGTTCGTGCAGTCGCATGTTCCCGAAGTCTCCGAGTTGTGTTGGCTATTGATGACCGGCACCGGGATGGGCCTGCTGGAACGCTGTCACGCCTACAAAGAGAAAAAGGAAAAGGGAATCTCGGCGGATGCGGGATTGTTTACGTATCCTGTGTTGATGAGCGCCGATATTCTCGCCTACGACGCCGATTTGGTCCCCGTTGGCCAAGATCAAATTCAACATATCGAAGTCTGTCGCGACTTGGCTGGCAGCTTTAATAACCGTTATGGCGAAGTCTTCGTGCTTCCTAAAGCCAACGTGCTGAGTGATGCCGCCAAGGTTCCCGGCACCGATGGGGAGAAAATGAGTAAGAGCTACGATAACGTGCTGCCCCTGTTCGGCGAAGAGAAAAAAATCCGCAAGATGATCATGCGGATCGTCACCGACAGCCGGCCCCAAGAGGAGGCCAAGGACCCCGAGACCGATCATCTCTTCCAACTCTTTAGGCTCGTCGCCGAACCGACCGCCGTGGCCGACATGGCGGCCAAATATCAAGCGGGTGGCTTTGGTTACGGCGAAGTTAAAAAAGCGTTAGCGGATGCCAGCGAACAATTTTTTGGCCCAGCCCGTCAGCGCCGAGCGGATTTGGAAAATAATCTCGACTACGTGCACGAAGTCCTCGCCGCCGGTGCCGCGCGGGCAAGGGAGAAAGCAGCCGAGGTGCTGTTGCGAGCGCAAACGGCCTGCGGCCTGCGTTAACCGTCGAGTTGTGACGCCAAGACTATTGTCGGAATATTCGATCAACCGGGCGGCTAGCTAATGAGCGAGCCGCACACATGCCAAGCTATGTCATTATGAAGATCTTTGGAATTGGGACCGACATCGTCGAGTGCGTGCGAATCGCTAAGATGATCGAACGGCACGGCGAGTTATTTTTAGATCGAGTGTATACGACTAACGAAGTCCTGTACTGCAGTGAAAGGAAAGCTGCCACGCAGCATTACGCGGGACGTTGGGCAGCCAAAGAAGCAGTCCTCAAAGCGCTCGGCACCGGCTGGACGCGGGGTATCCAGTGGACTGACATCGAGGTTCGCAACGAACCGGGCGGTAGACCCAGTATCACGTTAGCCGGAGTCGCTCGTGATTTGAGTCTTGAAATGGGCATTAGCGAAGTGCAAATCAGCATCTCGCATTGCCGCAGCCACGCGACGGCCTACGCGCTCGCAGTAGGCGACTAATTGCCCCTGTCGGTTAAATCAGCCGTTGAGTGCCAGCTCATGGTTCCGGGGAACCGGACGCTAGCGCGTGCCGGCTAACGTCGGTGAGCCGAACGCGCTAGCGTCGGGCCTTCTGCGTTTGGTCATTGTTTGCCCGAAACGCCCGCGGCTAGCGCCGTCCGTGAAGCGCCCGCGGCTAGCGCCGTCCGTGAGCCGAACGCGCTAGCGTCGGGCCTTGTGCGTTTGGTCGTTGTTTGCCTGAACCGCCCGCGGCTAGCGCCGTCGGCTCAGCCGAACTCCTGTGTGCTGATGGGTAGTTGTTGCGCGTCGGCGGCGACGATTTGGCGGAGGTCACTGGGGAAATCAGGGAAGGCCGTTAACACGCGAGCCCAATTTGGGATCGCCGCCGCGCCGGTGGGATCGCTGCGGTACAAGTCGCCAGCGGTAATCATGCAGTCGGCGAAACCTTCCACGGCTGCTTCTTCGGCGTGCCGATCAAAGCTTAACCCATTCAAAATAGCATCGGCGTTATATTGGCGAATCGCGTCTTGAGCTGATCGCAAATAGGTCGAACGGAGTGTAATGAAATGGCATTGATCGAGCACGGTTCCCTGGCTGGCGATGGTGCGAAAGATCGTGGTGAGGATATCGGTCGCCATTTTCATCAAGCCGCTGCTGCGGTCGTCCAGCGAGAGGGCTTGATGTTTGTGTTCATACAATCGACAGAGGTCCACTTGGCAGACCCGCTTTGTTGAGGTGTTGCGAAAGACTTCTGCTAAGGTGCCAACCTCCAAACCCCAGTCGCTGGGAATGCGATTGCTTCTGGCTAAATTGGATGTGATGGCGAATTCGCCCGAGAGTGGATAGCGAAAACTATTGAGATAACGCACAAAGCGGTCGTCGTCAAAAGTTTGCAAGAGCGCTTGAATTAGCGGTGCCACCAACAACCGCACGACGCGGCCGTGCATGCGATCGGTGACCCGCGCGTAGTAGGCTTTGCAAAATTCAAAATCCATGGTGGGATGGACCATGGGCAGACAGAGTCGCGCCAGCAGTGTGCGATCATAATCAACAATGTCGCAATCGTGCAGCACAAAGGTTTTTAGATCCGAGTCGGCCAGCAAAAAGCCAAAAGCTGTCCAGACGCTGCGTCCCTTGCCGGGAGTTCCCAAAGGAAAACCGGCTTGAATCAGTTGCTCGTAGACTGCTTGGATACGGGGTCCGTCGGTCCAAAGCACGTTGGCTTTGTCACCGAGTGGCGCGACCGCTTGCATGGTTTCACGATAGTCACTTTCCGCAGGTGCCGCCCCCAACACCACGGCGATCGTATCGATATAGTCGGCACCGCGCAGGTGTTGGACAATTTGCGAAAATGGTTCGGCCCGCATGTCGGCAGCCGTGACTGGCAGCACCAATCCGACCTTATTGATCTTCACATCTTTGCGCAGGCGACCCTCGAGCTGTTCGAGTTGCGAGGTCCGAAAGTCATGGATTGTGGTAATTAAGCCATGCTGATAAAAGTCGGGCATAAAACCTCCAGTGGAACGCGAAAGTGGGTGTGTGAGTAATCAGGATCCACTGGGGCGTGAACCGAGCCAAAGTAAATCGAAAGGAGCTAGCGTGAGGACGCGACTGGTGCCGCAATCGCGGGACGCGAGATAATCCCAATCGCAGTGATTGGGGAGTTGCTGTCGCTGCACCTGGCGAGGCTGTTCGCTGAGGTTGCAGAGCACCGTCAGGGGGCCGCCAGGCGTTTTGATCTCACCCGGCATGGACTCACCCCGCACGAAGCCAAGCAGGCCTTGGTCGTCCAGTTCGAGGACACGTTGCGATGCGTTGGGGTGGAAGGCGGGCAAGCTGCGGCGAATACGTAGCAAACGTTGGTATTGCGAGAACACCAATGGCATGGCCGATTCTGGCTGTGCGCCGGCTTGGCCCGGAGCGAGTAACTCATCCAAAACTTGTCGGTCATACTTCCGCCGATTGATCGCTCGATTTTGTCCCTTTTCGGCCCGGCCCTGGTGGTCGCTGGGGGCCCCGGTGAGACTTTGGAAATAAACCGCTGGCAGCCCCTGGATGGCCAACATAATGCCTTGCGTGGCCAAGAATCGCTTCACGCGTTCGGCGGCTGGGCGTCGCGGATCGGTGACGGCATCAAAGTAGGTGATGTTCAGTTCATAAGGGGATTGGCTACCATCAGCTTGCGTTCGCATGCTCACCGCCCCCTGGTGGTCGAGCACTCGCTGCACCAATGCTTGGCAGCGGGCTTCCGGTACCAAGCCTTCCAAGGGGCGGACACCGATGCCGTCATGCGAGGCGGTAAAGTTAAAGAAGGTGGTTTCAGCTTTGGGGGGATGTAACGTGGCAAGCCACCGGCTGATCACGCTGGTGTCATTATTCTCAATCGCATCGAGCAGCAGCGGTGGTAAGCTGAATTGATAAACCATGTGCGCTTCGTCGCCGTCGCCAAAGTAGGAGACATTTTCCTTGTGCGGAACATTGGTTTCGGTCAGCAACAGCGTGCCCGGTACAGCCAAGTCGACGATCCGCCTCAGCAGTTTGACGATCGCATGGGTTTGCCGCGCGTGCAAGCAGTTGGTGCCTGGTTCTTTCCAAAGAAAGGCGATCGCATCGAGTCGAATAATGCGCGCTCCGCGGACCGCGTAATCGACTAAGGTGCGTGCCATCTCGAGTAACACTTGCGGTTCCGCATAGTTGAGATCGACTTGATCATCGCTAAAGGTGGTCCAGACATGTTGAGTCCCCCGCGAGGTCTCAAAGGGAGTTAACAGCGGCAGGCTGCGGGGGCGGACGACTTGGGAAAGATCAGTTGCCGGATCGACGGAATGGAAAAAACGATCGTAAGGGGTTTCGCCTTGGAGGAATTTTTGGAACCAAGCATGCGATTGCGAGCAGTGGTTCAGCACTAAGTCAAACATTAACTCCGTCTCGCGACCGAGCGCGGCGATATCATCCCAACTGCCGCTGGACGGATCGACTTCTAAATAGTCGACGACTGAAAATCCGTCGTCGCTGGTCCAAGGGCAGAAGGGGAGCAGGTGGACGGAGCTGAAGCAGGAGGTGAGCTGGTAGTCGAGCAGGAATTGGCGGAGCGCTTGCAGTGGGCTACCCGCAGCGGGCTGGCGTATTTGATCGGCGTAGGTAATCAGCACGCAATCACGCTCGGACCACAGCGGCTGCGTCGCGGAACCGACAGTTTGCTGTTCCGCAACTGGCTTGGATCGTTGCTGATGTCGCTGCCGCGCGTGGCGGATCAACGTGGCAAAGTCGTTCAGCAGCCCGCCGGGCGGCTGACGATAGATTTCGCCCAGTTGGGCGGATAGGATCGCATCATCGGCCAAATTTTCCGGCCTTGCCAATTCGTTCGGCAAATCGTTCACAGGCGACAGTCCTCAGCAGGGGAAGTGAGCCGTCATGTATGATAGCGACTTTGCGGACGCCGAGAGCCGAGAGAAGTAATAAACCGAGAGAACGATCTGCCGGGGTTGGCTGGATAAAAATTGAAAATGGCGGTTAGCGAAACTTTTCGTCTGCAATAGCTGCGATTTGGCAACGCGGAAGTTACACTATCAGCCATGAAATCATCGATTCGCATCCATCGACGCTCCGCCCTGGGCGTGCTTCTAGCTCCCCTAGCCGCTGGCTGTTTACCAGTACCGGAAACGGGTTCGCAGCCTGATTTGTCGGAGCGGTTGGTCTCGCCGGCTGAGCTCGACTCGCGGCATCCTCTGCAGATGGCCTTGGATCAATCGCTCGACGCGGGCTTTCGTCGTGGCTTGAGCACAATTGAAAACGGTGCTTGGCAAGTTTTGCACGGCGTTTTGGCTTACGGTCAAGCTTGCCGAGTGCAAACGCCCGCGGGGCAGCGTCGGGTGATCGAGCACCTGCAGCAGGGGGGGCAGTTGCGTGGCTGGGACCCACGCCCCGGCGACATGCTCGGCGAGCCGCCCAGGCGAGGTTTGCGGTTTGAGATCGAGGCGGGCAGTTTGTCGGGTCAGGGTCACTCCGATCAATGGTTGGCGGTGCTGGCTCAGGCTGACCTGCCGCCGGAAGCCGAGTTTCTCGTGGGGGGGCAAGCGTTTTCCATTGAAGACGCTTTGCGGCAGACATTGTGGGATGTACCTCGCAATTTGGAGCAGGAATTCAGCTGGACCGTGATCGCCGTGACCGCTTATCGGCCCACCGATTTTCGCTGGATCGCGCGTGATGGGGCGAATTGGTCTGTGGAGCGGTTGGTGGAAGTCGAAACGGCCGCCGCAGTCGAGACGGCCGCCTGCGGGGGGACGCACCGGTTAATCGGACTGGCGATGACCCTGCAACGCCGCCGCAGCGAGGGCAAACCACTCAGCGGGGCCTGGCAAGCAGCCGAGCAACGCGTGCAGGGGGCGATCGAAGCGGCTCGCGCTTTTCAAAATGACGATGGCACCTTCGCAACCACCTTTTTGCACGGTTTTGGCTGGTCCCCCGACATGGCGGATGTGCTGCGGACGACTGGCCACGTGCTGGAGTTCCTAGCGATTGCTGCGGATGACGCGACGCTGCGGAGCGAGTGGGTGGAGTCGGCGGCTCGGAATCTATGTCGAGTTTTGTCCTTAACGGAAGCGGTACCGCTGGAGTGCGGAGCCCTCTATCATGCCCTACACGGCGTGCTTTTATATCGTCAAAGGCGTTTTCCCGAGGTCGCTTGGCAATCACCTGGCTAGTGGCTAGTGGCTAGTGGCTAGTGGCTAGTGGCTAGTGGCTAGTGGCTA
>CAZHTX010000243.1:0-8496 GCA_964535475.1 uncultured Pirellulaceae bacterium | reverse complement strand
CCCTCCACTTCGACGTGGCTGGACCGAACTCGTTGAATGACTGCTCGCATGATTTGTTTCGAATTGATTATGGGTATACTACGCGTAGGCAACTTTCGCGTTCTTACCATAGCTGAATTTGCGTTCCCACTCCCCTACCCTGATCGCTGACCTCGTATGTCTTTCTTGTTTACATGTCCGCATTGCCAGACGCAGACGATGGTCGATGACCAGTACCTGGGTCAGGCGGGTCAATGTGTTGTCTGTGGTCGCGCGATTCAGTTGCCAGCGGCGATTTCCCGCGGCCCGGCGAAAGCGGGCAAGCCTAACGACATGCGAGTTGTGCGTTGGGTGATTGCCGGGACCATTGCGGTGGCGTTTGTGGCCACTTTGGGCGTGCTGGCTGCTCGCTACGGCGGCCAAGGGGTGCGGACGTTGCAAACGAATCGGCTGCGGGGGCAATGTTTGGTCAATTTGCAGAAAGTTGCCACCGCCTTGAATGCATACGCCCGTGACTATGGTTCCTATCCGCCACCGACCACCTTCGCCGAGGATGGCAAGACGCCACAAGTCAGCTGGCGGGTGTTGGTGTTGCCATATCTGGGCTACCAGTCGCTGTATGACGAATATCGCTTGGAAGAACCTTGGAACAGTCAACACAATCAGATGCTTGTTGAAAAGATGCCCCGCGAGTATCGCTCGCCAGCTTCCGCCGGCAGTTTGCCCGGCGAGGCGAGTTATTTTTTGATCACCGGCAACGGCACGTTATTTCCCGATAGTGGCCCGCTCGGTCCCGGCAAAGTGGTTGATGATCCCACCAAGACGATTCTGTTGGTGGAGACCGCCTTTTCTCCTCTTAATACGCTGCAGTGGACTGAGCCAGGCGACTTTGCCCTCGGTGCCATTTCCATGAATGTGAACAGTGGTATGGGAATCGGCGGCAGTCATGCCGGCGGAGTGACAGTGGCGACGGTGTCGGGCAGCAGCTATTGGCTGCGGGAATCGGCTGATTCGGCGGTGCTCAGAGCGTTAATCACTCCGGCGGGTGGCGAAGCACTGAGCGATGATGTGCTCGAATAAGGCGTTGCGAAAATCATTGACAGTGATTGGCAGCGTTGACACGCATTTGCATCGTCGACTTGGGGGCTCGATGGGGTATAATGAAAGCTCCCTCTTTTTTTGCCCCGCCCTGCCCTGCCCCGCGAAGATTCATGCTTGGTCGTTCGAATTTGTCGACGTGCTTCCGCAGAACGCTGTCACCCGTTTCTCAGCGATTTGTTTCTCAGCGATTCGGTTCCGTTGGGCACTGTCCAGCATGCTTGCGATGCTGGCTGAATCTTGTTTTGCTGGGCCTTGTCTTGCTGGGTATCTGTGGCACCGCGGGCCAGCTTCAGGCTGAAGAGCCGATCGATTTCTCCAGTCAGATATTGCCGCTGCTCTCCGATCGTTGCGCGCTGTGCCATGGTCCCGATCCGACCAGCCGTGAAGCCGAGTTGCGGCTCGATGTTGCGGAGGCGGTCGGGCAAGCCACGCAGAACGGGGGCCGTGATTTGGTGATCGCTCCCGGCGACGCGGCGGCCAGCGAACTGATGCGGCGAATCACCAGCGATGATGCCAGCGAACAAATGCCCCCGCCGCATGCCAATTTGAGTCTGACTGCCACGGAAATTGAGCTGCTTCGCCGCTGGATCGACCAGGGTGCCAAGTGGGAGCAACATTGGTCGTTTCGTCCGCTGGTACGTCCCCAGGTTCCGGAGTCCGTTCATAAGGGCCCCATCGCTCAGGACTCTGGCGCTCAGGACTCTGTCGCTGAGGGCAAGCCGTTGCTGCTGACCGGCAACGTGATCGACCGTTTTCTTGACGCGCGTATTAAGTCTGCCGACTTGCCCATCAGCCCGCCGGCCGACCGTTACAGTTTGGCGCGGCGGCTGACTTTAGATCTCACCGGTTTGCCACCGACCGTCGAGGAGTTGCAGCGATTTGTCAATGACGATTCACCGCAAGCTTACGCCCGCTTGGTCGATCGCTTATTGGCCTCGCCCGCTTTCGGTCAGCAAATGGCGATTCCCTGGTTGGATGCGGCCCGCTACGCAGACACTTATGGATATCAAGCCGATGTCTATCGCAATGTTTGGCAATGGCGAGATTGGGTGGTCGATGCGTTTAATCAGGGGATGCCTTATGACCAATTCCTCAGCTGGCAAATCGCTGGTGATCTTGTGCCAGAGGCGAACCGTCAATCACGTTTGGCCACCGCTTTCAATCGCTTGCATCGTCAAACCAACGAAGGGGGCAGCGTTGAAGAGGAATTCCGAGCTGAATATATCGCCGACCGCGTCAACACGTTGGGAACCGCCGTACTGGGGCTGACGCTGGAGTGTGCTCGTTGTCACGATCATAAATATGATCCGATCAGCCAAAAAAATTATTATGAGCTGGCCGCCTTCTTCGCCAACATTGACGAGTCGGGCCTTTATTCTCACTTTACCTCGTTCGTCCCGACCCCGGTGCTCGATCTACCGACCGAAGCTCAACAGCAGGCGCTCCGGAACGCTGCGGCACGCGTCGAACAAGCTGCTGCTACCTACAACCAAGTGCTCAGCGAATCTCCTCAGCCTGCTAGCCTCTCAGCCGACCCGCAACTTGCCCAGCTCCAAGCCGGTTTGTTAACCGATCAGATTGCTCATTATGATTTTGGTCAACCAGCCGCGCAGCCCGCCGAGCCAACTGCCGCTGAGGCGACTACTGTTAAGCCGACCGCTGTTAAGCCGGAACGGATCGTCGCCAACCAGGTTGCTGATAGTCCGGCCGGTTCACTCAGTGGTGGTCCCCAGTCAGTGCTGCGTGACCAACTCGATCCGGCTCTATTGCTGGACGGTGAAAATGGTTTCAACACGTCGGCCGGTGGGGATTGGGATTGGTGGCAACCCTTCACTGTCGCCTTGTGGATCAAGCCGGCGGAGGCTTACCAGCGGGCGGTCGTCTGGCATCGTTCAAAAGCTTGGACCGATGCGGCCAGTTGTGGTTATGAGCTGTTGATCGAAGAGGGACACTTGAGCGCCGCGCTGATTCACTTTTGGCCCGGCGACGCCATTCGGGTGCGAGCTGTGGAGCCGCTGGCCGTCGATCAGTGGTCGCATGTGACCGTCGTTTGGGACGGCAGTGGCCAGGCAGCCGGTTTGCAGTTGCTGGTTGACGGCAAACCGATCGCCACCGAAGTGGTGCGAGACAAATTGGTGCGGACGATTCGCGGAGGTGGAGCCAAGCAATTCACCATCGGTAACCGCTTTCGGGATCGTGGCTTTAAACAAGGACAAGTCGACGAATTGCGGTTGTTCGCTCGCGATCTGCAAGCCTGCGAAGTCCATTTGCTGGCCACCGGGCAAGTCCCGGCAGACCATGCGGAACTAGTCGCCGCCCATCATCATGCGACCTCCCCCGCCGTGCGAGAACAACGTCAAGCATTGCGGGAGGCGCGGCGGCAATTGGCGGCCGCTCGTGATGCGATCCCCGCGATTATGGCCATGCAAGAAGAGCCCGGTTTGCATGAAACTTATATTCTCCGCCGGGGTAGTTACGATGCGCCAGAAGAAAAGATCGAACAGCCTAACGTGCCTGAGTCGTTGGGGCAGTTGCCTGAGGGATTGCCGGCGAATCGCTTGGGGTTGGCTCGCTGGTTAACCGATTCTCGCCCCGGGCACCGTCATCCTTTGGTGGCGCGGGTGGCTGTTAATCGACTCTGGCAGAAATTTTTTGAACGTGGTTTAGTCCACACGGCGGAAGATTTTGGTCTCCAAGGTGAACCCCCTTCGCATCCTCGCCTGCTCGACTATCTGGCGGTTGAATTGTTGGAGTCGGATTGGGATCTCAAAGCTTTGGTCCGCGAGGTGGTAATGTCGGCGGCCTATCGTCGCGATTCCAGTTGTGAGGCTGACGCCCGCGAGCGTGATCCCGATAACCGTTGGTTGGCCCGTGGTCCAGCTAGTCGGTTGCCGGTCGAGGCGATTCGCGATGCGGCCTTATCGGTCGGTGGATTGTTGGCGCGGAACGAAGGGGGTCCACCCGTGCGGCCCTACCAACCGGCCGGATTGTGGCAGGAGAAGTCGGGGCAAACCTATCAACGTCAAACGGGCGCGGGCTCGCATCGCCGCAGTCTCTATACAATCTGGAAACGCACCAGTCCCCCGCCAGCGATGATGATTTTTGACGCGCCGGGACGTGAGGTCTGCACGGCTCAGCGCAGTGTTACGCAGACTCCCTTGCAGGCGCTCGTCCTACTGAACGACGATCAATTTGTCGAAGCCGCTCGCGGTGTCGCTTTTCGTTTATTGCAAGATTCGCAGGGCGATGTGCGGCAAGACGCGAGTCAGTTGTTGCTGTCGATGTTGGGGCGTCCAGCTAGCGATGCTGAGGTCGCGGCGATTTGCCAGTTGGTGGCTCGTCAGCAAGCTGATTTCGAGGCCCGCCCCGAGGCTGCCAAGGACTATTTATCCATTGGTGATTTCGATCCCTTCGCCACGCCGGCGGGAAAGCAACTGGACGCCAATCAACTGGCTGCTTGGGCCGTCGCCGCGCAAACGATTATGAACCTTCACGAATGGGTGAACCGATGACCGCATCTGCTGAATTATTAAACCTGCTCGCCACCCACACGCGTCGGCATTTCTTCGGCCGCACGGCGACCGGATTGGGCGCCGTGGCGCTGAGCAGCCTGTTGGCCGAGTCGGTCTCCGGCAGCGAATCCGCCTTGGGGCCGGGCGCCAAACTGGACCAGTTGCATCATCCGCCCCGCGCCAAACGGATGATCTCGTTGTTTATGAGTGGCGGTCCCTCGCAGATGGACATGTGGGACGATAAACCAGTGCTCCGTGAACGGAATGGTGAGGATTTGCCCGATTCGGTGCGTCAAGGCCAACGTTTGACCGGGATGAGTGTCAATCAATCACAGTTGCCGCTGGCTGGTTCGATTTTTAAATTCAGCCCACACGGACAGGCGGGCACAATGGTCAGCGAGCTGCTGCCCTACACGGCCAAAATTGTCGACGACTTGTGCTTGGTGCGGAGCGTTTACACCGAAGCGATCAACCACGATCCGGCGATCACGTTTCTGCAAACCGGGGCCCAAATCGCTGGTCGGCCCTCCTTGGGAGCTTGGCTCAGTTACGGGTTGGGCACGATCAATCAAGACTTGCCAGCGTTCTGCGTGATGTTGACAAAGAACCAAGGCGGCCAACCACTTTATGCGCGACTCTGGGGCAACGGGTTCTTACCCAGCACGCATCAAGGTGTCCAATTGCGGGCGGGTGCCGATCCCGTGTTGTATCTCAACAATCCCGCCGGCATCTCACGCTCGGCCCGTCGCGAAATGCTCGATACGCTCGGGCAACTGAATCGCTTGCGGAAAGCGGAAACGCTGGACCCCAATATCGAGCAGCAGATTGCTCAATACGAACTCGCCTTTCGGATGCAAAGCTCGGTGCCCGAAGTGGCCAACTTGGCCGACGAACCCCAATCGACCTTTGATTTATATGGTGAGGATGCCAAAGAGCCGGGCACCTTCGCCGCCAATTGCCTGATGGCCCGTCGCTTGATCGAACGGGGCGTCCGCTTCGTGCAACTCTTCCATCAAGGCTGGGACCAACACGGTGGTTTGCCTGGTGCGATTCGTAATCAGTGCAAGCAAACCGATCGGGCTTCCGCTGCCTTGGTGAGCGATCTCAAACAACGCGGTTTGCTGGACGACACCTTGGTGGTGTGGGGAGGCGAGTTCGGCCGGACCGCTTACAGCCAAGGCGCACTGACGGCCGACAATTATGGCCGTGACCATCATCCCCGCTGCTTTACCATGTGGTTCGCCGGGGGCGGAACGCGGGGCGGAACGGTTTACGGGGCGACCGACGAATTCAGTTACAACATTGTCGAGAATCCCGTCCATGTGCATGATGTGCACGCCACCCTGCTGCATCTATTAGGTATTGATCACGAGCGATTGACGTTCCGACATCAAGGCCGCCGTTATCGACTGACCGATGTGGCCGGTAAAGTAGTCGAGGCATGTTTGGCTTGACAGTATTCTCTCATGTCGTGATAGATATCTGTTATTAGATGGTAGATATCTGTCATTAGATGGTGGTGAAGTTCTCCTCGAATCAAAGACGACGCGTTGCCCGAACTACCTGAAGTTGAAACGATGCGGCGGGGGATTGAGCCGGTTGTGGGCGGCAAGATCGCGGCGCTAGTGCGGCCGACAGGTCGTCTTCAGCCGATTAAGATTGAGCCCCGCTTCGATCGCTTCCAGAAACACTTGCTGGGCAGGCAGATCGCATCGATTGGGCGGCGCGGCAAGCGGGTGTTGCTGTGGCTGTGCGATGCTTCGGTGGTGGTGATCGAACCGCGGATGACCGGCCTGGTCTTGCTGGAGGAGCCACCGAGCGCCGAGCATGTCCGTCTGCGGCTGATTTTTGACTCGCCGTTTCCGCATGAGGAGCTGATTTTTTGGGATCGTCGCGGGTTGGGTACCGTGACATGGTTGAGCGGCGAGCAATACGCGCAGGTGCTGGGTCCGCAGCGGCTGGGCCCCGATGCGTTGGAGATCGAATGTCAGGAGTTGCGAGCGCGTTTGGAGCACAGCCAACGGGCCGTGAAGGTCGCTTTGCTGGATCAGAAAGTGGTTGCCGGCATCGGTAACTTGTACGCTTCGGAGATTTTGCACCTGGCGGGGATCGACCCCCGGCTCCCCTGTCGCCGGCTGAGCGGTCCCCAGTGGCGACGCTTGCACCACTCCATTGGCGTGGTTCTGCAGGCTGCGATTTTGCATGAAGGCTCGACCCTCTCCGATGGCACTTATCGCAACGCGCTTAATAATCCGGGCGGTTACCAAAACCATCACCGGGTTTACGATCGCGCTAAATCGCTCTGTGTGCGATGTCAGGCAGGCACCATCGAACGACTTGTCCAGGCCCAGAGAAGCACTTTTTTTTGCCCGGTTTGTCAGCAAAAAAGGGGGCTGCATCCTCAGGTCGAAGCTGTCTGAGTCGGTTTTTTCAACGGATTCATCGGGTACGCGATTTTCGGCTTCGGCAAAAATGCTCCTGCGTGCCCACTTTCATAACGCTAGAATGTAAGCAATGGAAACCAACCGGCATGTTGCCGTTTTTTCCTGATCCGCAACCGAGGTTAATCTGTGACAAGCGCGAAATTAACGAGTCAGTGGTCACGCCGCGGAATGATTCGCGCCTCGTTGGCAGCGGGCGCTTTGGCAACCACCGCGGGGCTTCACTCCGGATTGGCTGCGACCCCTCAGCGTAATCCACGTTGGGAGGAAGCCACTCAGCGCGGTTTACAGTGGTTGAGTCGCAATCAGTCGTCGCGAGGTCAGTGGAACACTCAGGTCTACCCCACTGCCCTGGCCGCCCTGGCTGGCACGGCGATGATTTGCAGCGGCTCGACGACCACTCAGGGACCCTACTCGCGGCAGATTGCCCGCGCAGCCGATTTCATTTTGTCCAAGGCGCGCGACAACGGCTTGATCGGTGATCCTCAAGGTGATCCGCGTTACACGTATGGCCACGGTTTCGCGATGCTGTTTCTTTCGCAAGTTCTTGGCGAGGAAGGCCTAGTTGACCGCCGCGATGAATTAGTCACGGTGCTGTCCAAAGCGGTCGAGTTCAGTGGCAATGCCCAGACTCCCGCCGGCGGTTGGGGGTATGTCTCAGCGCGTGATGGAAATAACTTCGACGAAGGCTCGACGACGATTACCCAAGTCCAAGGACTCCGTGGTTGCCGCAACGCTGGGATCCCGGTGCCGAGTAAAATTATCGACCAAGCGAAAGAGTATATCTATCGCTGTAAAAACGCCGATGGCGGCATCAGTTACAGCAGCAAGCAGATGGGCAGCAGTCGCCCGGCCATTACGGCCGCAGCGCTGGCCGCACTTTACAATGCCGGTGCTTATGATAGCGAACATGTGCCCGACATGTTGGCATATTCTAAGCAGATGTTACATCAAGTCGACGACAACGCGCAAGCCTTCGGGCACTGGAACTACACTTATCTCTACTACAGCCAGGTCGTCTACCGCCAGGGGGACGAATTATGGTTGCCCTTCCGCGAAAATCTGTTCAAGAAGATTGCCTCTGAACAGAAAGCCGATGGTTACTGGGAAGGTCGTATCCATCCCGTTTATGTCACGGCTTGTAACTTGATCATGTTGCAACTCGATCGTGGCTACCTGCCAATTTTTCAAAGGTAGCAAAGATCAGCCGAGACCCGCCAGCATGCGGTTCCCAATCCGCCGCAACGCACCAGCGTCCGGTTCCCGATCAGCCGCAACGCACCAGCGTCCGGTTCCCAATCAGCCACAACGCACCAGCGTCCAGTTCCCAATCAGCCGCAACGCGCCAGCGTGCGGTTTACAATCCGCCGCAACGCGCCAGCATGCGGTTCCCAATCCACCGCGACCCGCCAGCATGCGGTTCCCAATCCACCGCAACGCACCAGCGCCGGTTCCCGATCAGC
>CAZHTX010000242.1:0-8522 GCA_964535475.1 uncultured Pirellulaceae bacterium | reverse complement strand
AGCCAGAGACGCGTCCCGAAGTGATCCAGCTTCGATTGTCGCTAACCAGCCCGATGCCGACAAAAGTGTGCCTCGCGCAGCGCGTTGGCTTCCATGACAACAATCGCCCCCATCCCATTGGCTCTCGACGCATGATAGCTGCAGCGGTAGAAACTGATGAGAACCCAACGTAAACTCGAGCAGTCAAATCACAACATCTTCGCAGTTTGGTGGCGGGGTTCAGTGTGAACGCGCGAACGACGCTTCACGACAATGGAACTGCCGTGCGGCCTTCTTTGCAACTAAAGGTTCCGTCATATTCGCTATCCCGAGAGACCGGATTCAACCAAATAGATCCGGGTCATCGTAAAGCTCGGTCTCAGGAGGACCGCAGTCACGTACCAGAGCTTGGTCGATGGCAAATGTGTCCGCGTGCAAAAGTGCTGATAAGTTTCGTAAGGTATCTGGACGTTCGAAGGTTGGAATTCGATAATCGGCCGTAGACAAAGGCAGTTCCGTGTGGATGGCGGTGCCACAGATCTGTGTGAATTGCCGTTGATTCATGGCTGAAGCAGTCGCACCAATTTTTTTACTAACCTTTATTTTTCGAATGTCGTGTTGGCAACATGGATGAACTGATTTATTTGAACCACGCCGGGACGAGCTGGCCGAAGCCGGGTTGGATTATGGATGCGGTCAGCGATTCCATGCAGGCTAATCCTTTGGATTGGCCTGAGCGATTTGCGAAAGCTCATGCGGCACTGTGTCGGTTCTTTCGGGTTGTCGATTCGGATCAGTTGCTGCTCACCCCGGGTTGCACTTCGTCTTTGTCGACGGCGATCACAAGTGTTGATCTTCCCGCGGGGAGCCGTGTTTTGACGAGCCAGTGGGAGCACCATGCGGTCCATGGGCCTCTGCAAAAGTTAACTGAGACTGGCATTGCGGTTGATTCTGTTGGCGCTGGGCGCGATTCGCCGATCGACTTGATTGCGTTGGAGCAATTTTTGGCCGCAAAAGACGTTAGCTTGGTCGCGATCACGGCGGCATGTAACGTGACCGGGGACTTGCTGCCGATCGAGCAGATCATTGAGCTGTCTCACCGGTACGGCGCGATGGTATTGGTGGATGCCGCTCAGATCGTTGGATGGATTGATCTCGATTTGGATACGTTAGGGGCGGACATGGTTGCCTTTGGTGGGCACAAGGGCTTGCAAGCTCCGTGGGGCATCGGTGGGCTGTACATCGCCAGCACGGCCAAGATGAAATGTGCGACGGCTCAGTGTGCTATTCCTGACAGGAATGCGGACACGGCAACTCAGCGATGGGGAAGTCGGCCAGGATATTGTGACGTTGGATCGGTGGATCAGTTTTCGTTAGCTGGGTTGGAAGCGGCGCTCGGGCGGCTCGGTGACACGCCTCGGTCGGACGACTTGGAAGTCGCACGCAAACAGATAAGCCAATTTCGAGAAACTCTTTGTGGTAACAGTCGCGTTACGATCTTTGGCTTGTCGGAGAATGACCGTCGTTTGCCGACGATCGCCTTCGCAATTGATGGAGAAGATAGTGGTCAGTCAGCCAAGCGGCTTCGGCAACATGGCTTGATCGTTGGCAGCGGTTTGCAGTGCTCGCCTATATCTCATGAAGCATTGGGCACGGCCGAGACCGGGGTAGTGAGGATCTCCACCGGTGTGCGACAATCTGAAAAAGAGATTACCATCGCCAATGAGCGGCTGAAGGCATTCACGGATTCACTGACTTCCTAGAGCTTGTACTCACCCGATTCGTAGGCCGCTCGTGTTATTTGGTTGATCAAGAGTACTTCGATTCCAACCAAAAAAGCGACGCTCGCGAAACAAAAACCTTTGCGAAAGCCAAAAAGGCCCGCGGCACTCGTCAAAACGGCTAACCCACCCTTTCGCATTCCAGCGAGGCGATGCGAGTTACTTAAGCAGAAAACAAGCGGATACCTTGCTATTGACGAGGTGGGATAATTTCAAAACGTTTAGGTTGTGAGTCATTGGGGAAAATACATATGTTTGGATTTGGAAACAGCAAGAAAAGTCGCCAAAAGAAGTACCAACAACTGGAGCAAAAATCGTTTGACATGTCGACAGTGAATCGCAAGAAGCGCGCCTCGAAGCTAGCCGGGGCGGAGGAAATTGGAAAGCAAATTGACGACCTGGAAAAGAATGCTTAGGGTCTAATCTTATGGTTGCCTTCCCTATTTGCTTCTCAAAATTTTTAATGGAGTGGTTGTTATTACTTACGCACGTGCTCGTTTGTGGCTGGGTATTTCCGGCGTTGGCTTAATTGTCGTGACCAGCGTTTATCTGCTCGCTTCCGGTTTGCCTTTAGAGTGGTTGCCCCTCAACCAATCCTGGAGCGGCGAGGATTTACGTGCGCTGCTGTTGCTGATCGGCTGTTTGATCGTGCTGATGTGGCCCTTGGATTTGCTCGGCGGTTTCTTGCTTCCTAACCGTTCGCGGCCGAACACGATCACTTTTCGGGCGTTTTTGAAAAGTTGGATTCGGGGTGTGGTGGTTCAGGCATTGTTGTTTTTATTGGCAAGCCTGTTGATCCTGGGGATGGGACGTTCATTTGGATTGTTCGGTGCGGCTTCGGCGGTGCTTGGCATGGCGGTCGCGCTGGTCGCCTTCCAATTGCGAATTGCCAAGCTCGCTGGAGCGTTGAGCAAACGTGTCGGTGGTCTACCGGGTGGTGAGCAGGTTGTTGCTGCGGCACTTCAACAGACTTCGGAATGGGGTTGGAATGCGCGACCTATCGTCGTCCTGAGCCATGACGATTCAGGATTCACCGGCGGTATCGTGGGATTACCGGGGACGGAATCCATCATCGTCCCGGCAGCGTCTTTGACGAGACTGACGCCCGAGCAGTTAGCGGTCACGCTCGCGAGGCGTTTGGAGGCGATCGAGAGTGGCAGTCGAACGCGTGGCATGTTGCTCGCGTTTGCCTGGGTGATTGTCGGGTTTGTGCTGTCGGCAATGTTGCCGGGTGCCGGCGTGACCAGCGTTGGCGAGCTTTCGATGACGTGTTTGGGATTTACACTTTGGACCTTCTTGGGATTGCTGACCCTGCCGACGCTTAGCCGGCAAGCGGCCTACGCGATCGACCGCAAGGTGATAGACGAGGGGGCCTCGGCGGAAACGTTTTTTACGACCGTGGAAACGTTGGACCGGCTCCAAGATGATGAACCGAAGCGGTCAGCGTTGATTGAAACCATTTTCCACCCAGTGCCGAGCGTGGACAACCGACGGAGCCAATCAGCGAGCACCTTCCCGATCGCCTGGCACGCAGCTCGCATGACCCTGTTTGTCTCGTGGGCCTGCATGGGGATGCTAGTTCGCGCAGTTCACTGTAACGTCGGTCGCCCTGAATTATGGGTCATGCTGCCGACGGATTGAGCCCTACACTTAGTTGATGGTTTCATTCTAGGTCGTCAACGTGTGCGCCCAATCCTCCCGGGTATCGAAGCCGAATTTAAGCACGAGTTGATCATCGGTGCCGTGGTCGGCTAGGGGGCTGTAGAGAGATCGAAAAATCGCCAGTGGCGAGCCCTGGGAATCGGCACGTCGCTTGAGGTAGGGGCGAAAGTGCTGAATTCCGAAAGTAAGACTTCCGTCCATTCCGAGATCGCCTTCTTCAACCGCGACGAGGCAGTCGTGCGTGGCCATTAGATACGAGTGTGCTTCTTGATTAATTTCGAAGAACGTGTGACCGGCAGCGCGTAGATGCTCTACTGCGGTGTGCATGGTTGGGGTAAATTTGTTGAGCCTCGCATCACGGACAAGAACAATCTTTGTTGAAACAGATCGGTTTTTGCAAGCCTTAATCAAGTTGTTGACTCTGGCAGTGAATGCCGTCGCATGCGTGTTGCATACTGCAAGCACTAACTGCATGTCGGCGTCAGCCGTGGGAATGATCTGATGGAATGGAAGAACTCGGCTTCCAGCATCAAACTCGGAGGGCGAGGCGTCTCGCTCGCTATCCATTAAACACTCAGCTACTTCCCGCAATTTCCCGAACAAAGCCTGCTCGGACGGGTTGCCCGAACTGTATTCGGTGAAGTGCTTGCCTCCCTGCGTTTCAAGAAATTCGTCAAAAATCGCTGCAATTTTCTCCGTTGTGAGTTCAGCAAGACTAGTAGTCGGCTCTAGAACCGACACTTCCTCGGGGGCGTTGCCAAATAAGATCCACTCCTTCAACCTGGCTCTGGCCGCCTGCAGGAAGACTCGCGCAGAGGTGGCGTCTTTGCACAGCGTTTTCACCACCTTCGATGTAAACGGGAACAAGGCGTGTGGCAGCTGATGCTCAGTAAATAGATGTCGCAAATGGGCGGCAAGCAACCGCTCTGCGTGCTCCGGTTTGAACTGCTCAAGGCGAATTTTACTCTGGGCGATTCGGTGAGAAGCACTTTCATCCAGTTGCTTGCTGAACCAGGCATCCCACATGGACGGAAACACACAGGTTACGACAAGATAGTTTGGTGCAGAGGTAAAGAGTTCTCGCAGCACGTTGCCCCAGTTGCTGGTGAGGCGTTCCGCGTTGCGAAAGCCCTCCAGTTGATCAAACGCCAGGATCATTGGAGTATGGCCTACCGACAGCTCGCCGATCGTCCGCAAACAGCGGAGCGCATGTGCTTCTCTGGCCTGCTGGATGGACGCTTGATTTTGGCTTCCATCGTCGGATACCGGCGGTGGTGGAAGACGGTAACGACTCGATTGTTTTTCTACGGGTTCATTACAGGTCAACCAACTCAATAGCAAACGCTTGTGCGTGGGGTCGTTGGCGCAGTAATAGGTAAACAACGCCTCTGCGACCATGATGTCAGCCTGCGGGATGTATGCGCTGATGTAATTCAGGATCATACGTTTCATTGACTGCAGGTTGGTCTTTCGAGATTCTCCATTTCCAAGAAGTTCAAGAGGCGTTTTGTTCTTCAACGCTTTTTGCCAACGGCGTTTTAGTGCGCTGTCACGATTAGCCGTAATATCGCGTGTGAGTGCCTTCGCCAAAATCGTTGAAAAGACCTCATTCAGAAAATATTCGAGTTGACTTCCCGATCGTCCTGGGCCTGAAACAGCAGCTTTTCCCAGGCTCTCGATAACACATTCCCAGATGTGCTGCGCGATCGCATCTTCGTTGGTTGGTCGGGAGATAAAGAGGAGCGGTGCTTGTTTGGCAAGATTCTTGGCTAGACGCATCAACAGGTGAGTTTTGCCGGCACCGGCCTCACCGAGCACGAGGACTCCACGCGAATTAGGACGCCCTTGTTGGTCCTGTCCGTCGCGGTAGAGCTCAAACAATTCGTATTCAATCAACTGGAACGCTTTTTGATTAAAAGCGGCTTCATCTGGCACCACCGTCCAGGGTGAATCCACCCGATCGATTCGCAAGGGGGAATGCTGTTTGAAAAGAGCTCGGTATTGATCAGTCGAAAGTTCCATGAGTTCTTTTCTGTTTTTGAGTGTAATGTGCGTCCTGGATCTATAGTAGGGATTACTTCGAGAGCATCCCGAGTGAAGTCTAGAACACCTGGCTGTTAGCGAACGCAAGGGCTAGGTGAGCAAGACGCTTATCCGCAGGAGCACGTGCATACGTATCGATTGTGCCGGTTAGTCGCTCAACTTGTTTCGGCTTCGCTAGCTCGCGTGACTCGCCATTACCCCGTGGGAAGTACATTCACGGACACTACGCACCTCCGCATAGGTCATAACACAAAATAGAATCAGCCGGCACGCGCTAGCATCCGGTTCCACGGAACCGTGAGCTAGCGCGCGCCGGCTGATATAACCGAAAGACTTCCGTCGAAGTGTTTACGAGTGAAATCGAGTGCAATCTCTAGTCGCAAGCTTTACAATTCGAGCATGACTTGATCGATCTGCCGCCGAACGGCCCAAGCTCGATTGGTCAAGCTCGACATTTGCGGACAAACGCTGAGCGTATGATTGACTTGTTTTCTTAGGTTGGGGGACATTGCAACACCTGGCATCGCGGATACGGTTCGCAGAGCTTGCATGTAAATGTCAGCGCACTGCCCATGATGACCTGAGTTGAAAATTGGCACTCCGCGGTGAATCGCATCGTTTAGCACCGACATCGCCACGCGTCGCTGATCCGCAGCAGGCTTCGACGATGCAGTGCCCGATGACGGTGCATCCGCCGGCAACAGCACGCGATCGATTACGTGGATTACGCCATTGGACGCGTCGATGTCTGTTTGCAATAGTCGCGCATTATTGATGTTTGCACCACCATCGGTAGCCGTGATCGCAATGGACGGACCAGCGACAGTGGGAGCGGAGGGCATCGCCAATGCGTCGTTGCTGTAAACGCGTCCTGAAACTACGTGATACTTGAGAATCTCTGCCAACTTGCTTTTGTTACCGGGCTTTAAAAGGCTCGCGAGCGTCCCTTTCGGTAATGCGGAGAAAGCTTCTTCCGTCGGTGCGAAAACCGTCAGCGGTCCGTCACCGTTGAGTGTGGAGACGAGGCCCGCCGCGTTGGCAGCTGCCAAAAGCGTTCCAAACGATCCTGTATTGCTGGCGACTTCAACGATCGTGCCAGTTTCGGGCAACAGGACCGAATCGATAACGTGGATAATCCCATTGCTGCACAGAATATCGGTCTTGACGACGTTCGCGGCATCCACTGTCACACCAGCGTCGCTTGACGAAACTTCCAAACGCTGTCCGTTGACAGTCTTCGCACCTTTTAATCCAACGACGGCCGAAGCTGGCACGCGGCCAGAGACGACATGGTACGTCAAGACGCTGACCAACTGGTCCTTGTTTTCGGGTTTGAGCAGTGTTTCGACGGTGCCTGCCGGCAACTTCGCGAACGCCTCGTCAGTCGGAGCGAAGACGGTGAAAGGGCCTGGACCGCTCAACGTATCCACCAATCCGGCGGCCTTAACTGCAGCGACCAACGTGTTAAACGACCCCGACGCGACGGCCGTCTGAACGATGTTATTTGATTCCGTCGGAACGGGGGCAGCAGCCGGGGTCTGTTGAGCCCATGTGGTGCTCGATATCAACAGCATTGTCGCAGCAAAAACTAATGATGGGATTGGTCGCAATGACATTTCGGACACTCCGGCAGCAAGTTCAGTTTGGTTTCGTATTCGGTACACAACCGATTCCTCTCAGTATCCGGTCAAGTCAAGTCGGGCTGGGAACATGCCGCCCAAGGCGCGTTCGATGACCTCGTATTTGAATACCTTACCGCTCAATCGAACGAATTCCCAGCTCCATCTTTGTTCGAGCCGACACATTTGCCTAATGGACCCGGATGACTGGCCTTTCTCGCTCGTCATCCAAATAGATTTTCACGACGTTCCTTGCGGCGGTCAGTTAGGCGTTTTAGCGAAGTGAATTGCGAGAATACACAGTGGCATGGCGCCCACACCAAGGCTGGACGATTGGTTGGCTGCAACTCGATGGCTTCAGTGATCGCTTGCAATTGAAGCTTGCCGGCAACTGCCAACCCGATCTGGCCAGTTGGAAGTTTCGGATTCATCGTATCGAACCGGAATTGTCCGGAGACGTTACTCGCAGCGACGAGGAGTTCAACCATTTCATGACACAACTGGATGACGCTTCAGGAAGCAACGAACCCCACGAAAATTCATGAACTTTGACGTGCGTATCCTCGTGCTACCGGATGCGATACCTGAGATACCTGAACTGGAGTTAATTGGATTTTTTCCACACATCGAGGAAATACGGTCGGGCAGAGCGTTGTCGGTGACAAAAAGTGCCCTCCTGCAGCGTCGGCTGGCAAGTCAGCCAAGCCACTGGTTGCCAAATCAGCTTGGTATGTTAGCTTCTAATGATCCCAGCACGAACTCCTCAAACGGAATAAGAGACTCATGAAACTAACGGATTTTTACAACGAAGTTGCCAAGCGTGCCGACACGGACAAAACCGCCATCAATGTTACGGACACAAAGCGAGTCCTATCCGAGGCGTTTCTGCTGCTTGCCCAGATGGATGCCGCGGATCTGTCCGACACCATGGCCAAGGGACTCGCCCAAGCTAAGAAAAAACTGAACGCTTGAGTGTCTTTATCCTTGGCGGCTCCTGCACAGTCCAGTTTGAGCAGGTCGACTTGGCGGATGCCGCAGGCTTCGCTGGATTCCCAGAGGTCGGCGGTGGTGAAACCGAAAAAGAGAAGAGCTTTTTGCCAGATGTTTGGCAAATGACAGCGATGACGCGCATCAATCTGTCTTCGGGCATGCGTTCGTGCTCGAGCCATTCACATCGCCAGACGCTGTCATCGCCTCAGCGAAGATGCGGCGATTTAAGAGGTCGTTTCGGAGATCGCTACGCTGAGCAATAAAAGGAGATGCGACAGGCAAAATAAATTGAGACCACGCTAATCCCGAAAACCGAACACAAGGCCTGACCCTGGCGAAGCCCTCCGGTGGACGAGCGAATAGATGCAGGGCACGAGCAGCAGTGTCAGGACGGTGGAGACAATCATACCTCCCAGCAACGCACGAGCTAACGGAATCATCGCTTCAT
>CAZHTX010000241.1:0-8530 GCA_964535475.1 uncultured Pirellulaceae bacterium | reverse complement strand
CGAGTCCGGCGTGTTGGGAGCGAAGTGGGATGACCTCAGCAACCGAGGTGGTTCGTTGGCGTATGTCGATGCGTCAACTAGCTCAACTTCACAGCAACCGAATGTGTTAGGCAAACAGTCGCTCAAGGTGACCGCGAGCTTGGGCAAGAATACTGGCGGTGGATTTACGAAGTGGTTTGAATCTGCCGATCGCCTGTTCATTCGTTTTTACACGAGGTTTGATGAAAAGTGTGATTACGTGCACCATTTCTGCACGCTGCGAGCCAACAAATCACTCCAAGGCGGAGAGCGTTGGAGTGGATTTGGCGGAGCGGGGAAACGACCCGCCGGCGATGAACGTTTCTCGACTGCGATTGAGCCTTGGGGAAATTGGGGTGAATGGACTCCGCCTGGTCGTTGGAATTTCTACAGCTATTGGCACACGATGCGGGCGAGTCCTGATGGAAAGTATTGGGGCAACGGAATTCGTCCCACCTCGCAACCCAACATTGAGCGTGGTGAGTGGATATGCGTGGAGTTTATGATTAAGCACAACACGCCGGGCAAGGAGGATGGCGAGCAGGCGTATTGGATTGACGGTGAGTTGCGAGGACACTGGACGGGATTTAATTGGCGGACCAGCCCCACGCTTTTCGCGAATGCATTTACGCTGGAAAGCTACGTGACCGATCGTTGGACAAAACAAGACGAGAACATTGTGTATTTCGACAACGTCGTGATTGCTAGGGAATACATCGGTCCGTCGGGCACCACGCGGTAGCTGCCCACTCCTGAGATTTTTTCCTGTTGGCCGAAGAGCCTACGAACCATGCAACCGCTGATCCAAAATTTTCGCTACCGTCCAGAGATTGATGGATTGCGAGCGCTCGCAGTGGTAGCGGTTGTGCTCTACCACGCCGGCTTGGGATTTACCGGCGGCTTTGTGGGTGTCGATGTATTTTTTGTCATTTCAGGTTTCTTGATCACGTCATTGATCCTGAAGGACCTCGCGGCTGGCACGTTCACCCTGGCGGGATTCTGGGAACGTCGCATCCGTCGAATTGTACCCGCTCTGACGTGTCTCGTGTTGGCAACGCTGGTGGCCGGCTGGATCGTGCTGCTGCCAGCCGACTATGCGGAGTTGGGCCGGTCGGCCTTTTTCCAGGGGCTGTTTGTGGCCAACGTATATTTTTGGCGCAGCTCTGGATACTTTGACGGGGCCGCGGAGGAAAAACCGCTGCTGCACACTTGGTCGCTGGCGGTCGAAGAGCAGTTTTACTTTGTCTTTCCATTGATGATGGTCGGCCTGGTGGCGTTACCAATGTTTCGCGGGCGAGGGCCGCTGTTTTCGTTGTTTGCCCTCTGCATTCTGCTCAGCCTGGGCGTCAGTATTTGGGGAGTGATCCATCGGCCAGTCGCCGCATTTTATTTACTCCCCACGCGCGCTTGGGAATTGCTGCTGGGAGGTCTGATTGCTCTGCTACCGGCACCACGTGCTGCGGCGAGTGACACTTCTGGTGTGAGTGCTACTGGTCGCTTGACAGTTCTCAATGGATTACGCGAGGCCTTGGCGGCGGTGTCGTTGCTGGGAATTTTGGTTCCCTGTTGGTTTTACACTTCGGCCACTCCGTTTCCTGGGCTCGCTGCGGTGTTGCCTTGCGGAGCGACCGGACTTTTTATTTGGATTACCGGCCAGCGGCCTGCGAAGACACGATTGCCGATTGCGGCCAGAGCCCTCTCGGCCCGCCCGATAGTGTTCGTTGGTCTGATCTCCTATTCGTTTTATCTTTGGCATTGGCCAATGTTCTCGTTTAGTAACTATCTTTCGACGGAACCACTATCGTTTGGCTATCGCTGTTCTTTGGTCCTGGCGGGCTTTGTGCTGGCAGTCCTATCGTGGCGATTTGTGGAGCAGCCTTTTCGGCTCAGGCGACATTGCCAAACACGCCGCTCGACCTATGCCATGGGGGCTGTGGCAACGGGATTCGTGATCATCGCTGGATTGACCGTTCAATCCAGTCACGTGCTACCGCAACGCTTCACACCCGAAGCACTTGCTTACGCCAAGGGGCAGGGCGATGCAGCGTTCCTGTATGAGTTGCAGATTTCAGACGCGGTGACGGGTCGACTGACGCGGCTCGGTGCTCCGGACCCCGCAGCTCCGCTCGACTGGTTGGTCTGGGGCGACAGCCACGCGATGGCGGTGGCACCTGCATTTGATCAATACTTGAAAGCGAGGGGAATCGCTGGCCAGGCAGCCACGCATTCATGGACCGCTCCGTTGCTCGGATATTTCAAAGGTTTAGATTTTGGCATGGGGCTGGACTCACTTGAGTTCAATCAAGCGGTCTTCGAGCATATAAAGCGGCGTAAGATCAGCAACGTGGTGCTAGTCGGTGCTTGGAGCGGTTACGAGCACGAGACCGGAGAGCATCCCAGCAGCGACTCGTTCGAGTCAGCACTGGTTGCGACGGTCCAAGCGATTCACGATGCGGGCGCGCGGCCCTGGATCATGCTAGAGATTCCATCACAAGGGTTTGATGTGCCTAAGGTGCTCGCTCAATATGCGATGGCTGGTAAACCGATTGAGCCGCTGTGCGCCAAACCTGCCCCCGAGAGCTATTCCCTCGTCAACACCCCCAATCTCATTGAACAACTGCGAGCGGCCGGCGGCACCGTGCTTGATCCACGTCCCTATTGTCTCAGCGAGGATGGCACCTATTATCGCGCTGCCGAAGGGGGCACTGCGTTATATCGAGACGCCGGGCACCTGAGCACGCATGGTGCTGCCGTCATCCTCGTACCCTTACTGGAAGACTCGATTTTTGATTCACAGGCTTCCCCACAGTGACACCCTGCCGAGATCAGCCGCAACGCGCCAGCGTGCGGTTCCACGAAACCGTGAGCTGGGGCTCCACGGCTGATAAACCCGAAAGACTTATGTCGAGGTCCTTACCAGGGTCAAGTTCATCTCCCGCTGCCAAGCTTGTGGATCAGCAACACCTGATGAGCCTCCAGCCAGTTGGGCGGTTCCACTTTTGCGGCAAGTCTGAGAATGACGCTTTCAGGAACAGCCGCTCTGCGGTCGCGATTCTGCTCGAGAATACACTTTATCGGCGGCTCAACGTAAACCAGTTCAACCCAGGCGTTATAATCAGCGAACAATGACAGCCAACGGCCGCGAGTCTGGCGCAACAAATTCGTTGCGTTGAAGGCGAACGACTTGCCCGCTCGAAGCTTTTCGCGACAACGTTCGCTGGCGAACTGAATCACCCGTCCTTGATCGTCAGTCGGGTCTACCCCCAGCTCTGTTCGGATGTCATCCAATGAAATGACGGGCAGTTCGCCGCGATGATTGGCAAGCCAGGTGTCTTTACCGCTGCCGGGCAATCCACTCAGCATCGTCACGCGAGCCGAGAAGTTTTCGTACGGAACGTAGTGCAGATTCGGTTCCTCGCTACGAAAATAGATCAACCGCGCATGGTCAGTCGCAAATGGGAACGACACGTCGAAACAGTCGTGCTCTTGCGAAAGCAATTTCCAGTAATGCAAGTTATCCTCCGGACGCTGCATTGAATCAGTATCGCGCCCCCGTGTGTCGGCAATAGCGAACAAGTACAGCAAGCGATTGTCGGTCAACCACGAAAGTCGGATGACTTCGCGTTCTGGAGGCTCTCGCTCCAGCAGGAACGCTGGTCGTCCATGATAACGCACCAACGAACAAATCCGTTCGCGAGTCCTGAGGTCACATCCCAAGTCACGCAGCAAAGAACGCGCAAGCTGTTCGCCCTTAACCGCATGATTGGGTGAGCGGATATGTCCCGATTCGGGATCAACGAGCGAAGTCAGCGGCTTCGCGGAATCATGCAACAAAGCGGTAAACAATAAGGAAAGCTGGTCTTCGTTCGACAACTCTTCCCAGCCTTCGACATCTGACAATTGATTACAAACCATTTTGGTATGCGTCCAGACGTCACCTTCGGCGTGCCACTGAGAGTCCTGGGCGCAGGCCGCCATCGCCCGCGCCCAAGGCTGCGTTTCAGCCCAAGCGAGAATCGCGCCCTGTTCAGTTTGTCGAATGTGTTCCCAATCCATGTTTATTTCCAAATGTCGACGCCATCGGCCAGTTCATTAGGAACCATCACTTGCTGTTGCCAATGCGTGCTCTGCTTGATCTTTTCAACGAACTCGGAGCGAACGAACTTGGCTCGTCCGGTGACCTCGTCCTCATCCTCCGTGCGGAAGTATAGTCCTTCCATCAAATTATCTTGCTGGCCGGACACCGGATGCTCAAACACGCTGGCAAACGCGGAGGGACCAATTAAGTCTGCCAACCCCGCCCGCTCCAGTGAACCGCAGTGCACGATAGGCACAGTTTCGATACCGGATTCCGCTAGCAAATCCAATCGCGAATCCAGCGTCAGGAAGGCTTCGGTGGTTTTGTCAAAAACATCGAACTCGAAGAAAAAGTGTGCTAACTCGCCGTAGAAAATCGAGTGTTTCGCGTAAGCCCACTCGCCGTACATGATAAATCGCTCGCCGAGCCGTTCCTCCAGCACACCGCGTTTGACCATCGCCCACTGTTTGAACAGATCATATTGGGGATGCATGCCGTTGGTTATCTGGTGCCCGCGACACTGCAGCAACAATTCACCGTCGGCAAAATGAATCCCGACATTAGTGCCATCGATTTTTTCTTCGACGATCAAGGATTCGTCCGCCAAGAACCGCAACGATTCCCGTTCGGCAAGATGTTTATCATCCGAGGTTCCCCGCGACCCAAACAAGTGCGGCGTCCGCGGGTATTTTATGAAATCTCCCTGCGAAGCACCCATGATGGTTCTCCAAATCCAGTTGTTAGCCGTGAATGCAATATAGACCGCTGCCCATGACATATGGTTCGCGGTCTTGGCAGGTGCACTCCCGCCGATCATCGCCTTGGAGACGGTCGCGAAAATTCAAGTCCTCGGACAGTCGCCGCCCACAGCCTCAATGAACGGGTGGAGCAGAACTGACAAACTAGACAAGGATCTCAGCGGTGGGAAGCTGCTGGCGGAGGGTTTCCACTCCCTGGGCGCTGATTCCTGTGTCTGCCACGTCAATGTAGCTCAATTCCATACCGGCGAGGACCGAGACCAATGCATCGGTAACCTGCGTTCCGCAAAGGTTGAGTCGAGTGATTCGAGGAAGTTGTGAAATGAGTTCGATCGCGCGATCCGAAACGCGGGTCTTCCAGAAGCTGATTCCCTCAAGATTCACCAGCGGTAGCAGTGCTTCAACATCCGCATCAGTTATATCCACATGGCTGAAGTTGATATCCAGAATCTCTTCATTCGGGATATCCCGCCGACTGCGAAAAGGTTCCCCACGAAAGGTGAAGCGAACTCCTCGGTCAGTCAAGGCGATTAAAGCGGCATCCATCGGATGTCTCTCGATATAACGTAATCGTCAGAGGAGTCCCACATAAACTACAAACACAACACGATGATATTCGAGTTCATCAAACATGACCAAGGTGAACAAATGATTCAGGCACAGGCGGTGTCTTAATGTTACCTTTCGCTCAGAGACGATACCAATTTCCGTTCGTTCCTGAACCAATCAAGCTACAGCATGGGCACGCTCAAAGGTCATGCCGAACGCTCGTGGCCACCGGAAGAAAAGTCGTCGCCAGCAATCGCACACTCCTGACAAGCTAAAATCGGTAGCCGCCCCCAACTCCTGAAAAGAAGTCGTCACTGTCCCCACTGAGCCCGATGCCAACCCGAAAGTCGACAACCAAGTTGTCACTTAGATAGTGGTCTAGCCCGACGTTAAACACCGACACGGTAAACTCGTCTTCCAAACCCTCAGAATACAAGCCGTACCATTCCAGATATACCGTATTGACCTCACTCAACTCCAACCCCATCGCAACGGACTGACTGAGAACGTTAAAGTATTGCTCTGTGGGCTGATCTGGCAGAATGCCGAACTCACCGAAACCGCGAGTTCCAAACCCAGTGGAACCGGCCAGCGAAATCCGCTCAATGAGTGTCCATTGGTAAATGTAGTCAAAGCTGAACTCAGTCTTGCCCGTGCTGAAGGGTGCTCCGCTTGTGGGTGCCAAGCCCCGAAGTTCTAACGCGCTGGTGGGCAACAGACTGAAATCAACCTCGCGCGTTAATTGCATTTTTAACGAAATTCTTAAGTCTTCAGCCCCAATGCGATCCGCTTCGTCTTTGATGAACACCCACGCGTGATTCCAGCGAATTCGCAGTTCAAGATCCTCGCTGATGCCAAAACGTAGAAGCATTTCTGGAAACGTGTGAGCTGATTCGGTTTCGTGCTTAGTCTCTTTAAAGAAAAAAGAATACCCTGATTCAATTTGGAATACCCCCCGCCCAACGGTCGTAGCCGATTGCGTAAAATCATGCCGTTCGGTTTCAATTCGCTCTTCAAATGGATCCCGCTGAAGACGAACAGGCTTCGTGAAATCGTCCAAAAATTCCAGCAGGCGCGGCGATTGTGCGGCGACTGGGTGGGATGTGGGAAATAACCCAAATGCAAATAGCGCAATCAACAGCAATCGCCACGTTGACATTTCAACTTCTCCAAGAGCACTCGCTATTCGCAAAACGCTAGCAAGCGAAAAAATCGACAGATAGCGGTTTTATCGGCAATTCTTCCCGAGAAGTGCAGATTATACTCCCGTTCATTCCTTTCCAAGGAACTAGCGGGGGGTTGAAGATGTCGCTCGCTGTCACAGCGACGCCCAATTTACGTTCGAAATCGGCAGCAACCTTCAAGTGGCTGATGCCATTCGGTGCGAGTAAATAGAAAACCGGACCTATCAACATGCACGCCTCTGATTCCTCGCGCATTTCGATAATAGCATCCAGGTCAGAATCGCTGGGGTGGCTTGCTCAGAAGCAAAAAGTGCAACGACTTTGGCCCGGCGGTCGCAGCGTTAAACGGGTTCGACCCGATCGCCTCGGCCAGGTCACGTTTCGTGAGTAAAATCAATCCCGCACGGAAACCGAAATTTTCTTCGACCGCATCGAGTAGCTTTGATTGAAGCGTTTTCCTCGACGTTTGGGATGATTCAAAAACTACGTAACCACTTTGAATTTAGGTTTGAACATGCTCGCATCCAATCGACTTCATGGTGCTTTGAGCGATGCCATCGGCATCTTGTTCTTACCGCCGACATTAATGCCTCGGAACAGCGCAATCCAGCGTGTTTGCAACGCATTCACTCCGATTGATGATAAAGTACGCGGCCGAAAACTCGCAGGGGACCAGCGGGACCGTGCAACTCCGATGAGTTTTCATGCAATAAGTGTGTGGGGCACCGCACGCTTACTAGTCCAGTTATCCGCACAATGACCAGTTATCCGCACAATGAGAACTTATACTCGTGAATTGGGGCACCACGATTCGCGCGGCGAAAACAGCAAGAATTTCGATACAGCCAGCATATGCTACGGTGCGATGAGCGCGAGCTCACGGTAAACCGAGCGAAACGCTCTGTTCGCCAACTGATGATCGGAGGGAATGTGCTGTCGGATGAATATTTGAAACAGATTCAGTTCCGGAACAAGTCGAAAGTCCGTGCTGGCGTAACCGCCCCAAGAATACTCTTTAACTTGCCGACGATTTTCGCCATCGCCAACTTCGATGTCATTAATGGCGAAGCCTAAACCGAAACGAAAATCATCAGGAACCTCTCCGAGTTGATCCGCGACCATGATTTGCATGGTCGCCGGCTGGAGGATCCGTATTCCGTTCCTTTGACCGCCATCAACCAGCATTTCGCAAAACTTGGCGTAGTCATCGAGCGTCGAGACAAGTCCGCCACCGCCCGACAGGAAATTAAAACCGTTACAATATTGACTGTTGGTCGATTTGTCCAAGATCGCTAAATCGCCATCGATAGTGGTATGGCAACTGGCGAAACGCTCCCTCTCATCGGGCTGCACTTGAAAACTCGTGTCGTGCATCTCAAGTGGTTTCAGAATGGATGTCTCGACATATTTATCCAATGGCTTCCCCGACCAAACCTCAATCAAGCGCCCCAACAAATCCGTGCTGAAGCCGTAGGTGAAACGCTCGCCAGGATGATGATGTGCGGGGATCTTGGCCATGCTGTTCGCTGCTTCTTCGATTGACATATCTGGGGGCAACATGCCGGCTGGCGGACGGTACTTCAGCCCAAACTCGCGGTACCGCTTTTCAATTTCCGGGTTGCCATTACCGCCGTAAGCATATCCGGTCGTATGCCGAAAAACGTCACGCACCGTGAGCTGGCGTCGGGGCGCAACGCCCATCTGCTTTTGGTTATCCCAGACGCTCGCTTGCTCGAAAGCGGGAATGAACTTGGCGACAGGATCATCTAACTGAAACTTACCCTGTTCGAATAGCGTCATTGCGGCAACCGAAGTGATCGGCTTTGTCATCGAATAGATGCGTACCAGAGTATCTTTCCCAAGCGGTTCGTTCGTAACGATGTCGCGAACACCCGAGGTATGCGAGTGAATAATCTCCCCATCCCGAACGACGAGATGAGCGG
>CAZHTX010000240.1:0-8531 GCA_964535475.1 uncultured Pirellulaceae bacterium | reverse complement strand
ACAGCCGACGGGCACGCGGCGTTTACTGGGAATCGAGGTGACGCCGGCAAAGCTGGTCATCCCAGCTGTGCCCGTTGATCCCCAGGCCCCTCGACAGATCCATCAATTTTCGATTGCAGGTCGCTTTGATGATGATTCTCGTCAAGACTTTACAGAGTACGCGTTGTTGACTCCGCACGATCCGGCTGCCGTCGATATTGTGGGGCCTGGCCAGTTCCATGTGCTGCGACCAGGCAGGCATTTGATCATCGTTCGCGTGCGGAATCATGTCGTTGCTTGTGAGGTGATCGCGCCAACTGTTTCAACTGCCATCGCGTTTCCGAGGAGCACTCCCTCGGATGAAAATTTAATAGATCGCTGGACGCGGCGGAGGCTCGATTTGCTGGGATTGCAACCAGTCGAGCGTGCCGCGCCCCACGTGTTGCTGAGACGGTTAATGCTCGATCTTTGCGGACGTCTGCCAACGCCGGAAGAATCGCTCGCGTTTTTGCAAGGTTCCGAAGAGACGTTTGCGGAACGCTACGAGGCATTGGTCGATCGCTTGTTGGAGAGCCCGCCAAGTCTTGAGTATTGGACCTATTGGTTGTCCAATTCCTTGCGAACGGAAACGCTAATTAAAGCGGGACAGAATGATCGTGTCGCCGTCAACTTTCGCAGTTTCCTCCACGAGCAGCTGGCGGCTCAAACATCATTGCCAGAATTAATGGCCACGCTGGTGGAGGGTGATGGCAGCGTCTCCGAACAACCGGCGGCTGCGTTCTATTTGCTTGCCAACGATGCCCGCAGCCAGACCGAAGTCTTTTCAGAATTGATGCTTGGTTCTCGGATTCGTTGTGCGAATTGTCATGACCATCCGTTAGACCAGTGGACCCAGGACGACTATCACGGAATTGCCGCTCTGTTCGCGGGGATTCGCCGTGGTGATCGCGTGCAGTGGCAACCTGGCTTCAGCAACATCCATCCCGCTACGGGGGAACCGGCAATTCCTCGCTTGCCTGCAGGAAAACCAATCTCGGCGGAGGTCGATCCGCGGCCTCAATTGGCAAGTTGGATTCGCGGCGCGGGTCGCAGTTCCGTCGCGGCGAATTGGTGCAACCGAATTTGGCAACAATTGATGGGCATCGGGTTGGTCGATCCGGTCGACGATCATCGCATCACCAACCCGGCCACACATCCAGAACTATTAACCGAGTTAACAGCGGCTTGGATCGAGCGTCGCGAAAATCCCCGCTGGTTGATTCGCCAAATCGTCACCAGCAAAACCTATCAAAGAGCAACGCAGCCAGCGAAGATACAGACCCGATCGGCGGAGTTGCCAGAAGCCACAGCCGGCAATCGTGACGCGTTGATGCGGCAAGCATATGGTTGGCGAACAGAGAAGCAATTACCGGTAGCGGTGTTATTAGATTCGGTGGGAGATGTGACTGGCGTGCACCAAGTCGCAGAAGACCTAAGCGAGCAGCAACCTGTTCGATTCCTGCAACGCGTGACCTTGACCACAACTCCCACGCGGGTGGGAGCCGAAACCACTTGCACGGCCGACGTTGTCTGTGAGCTGGACGTGGCGGAAAGCTTAGCCGGCCGGCTGGCCGAGATCACTGGCCCGCTGATTAACGATCGCATCGCGCACGCAGATAGCCGCCTGCGGAGCTGGAGCCAAGACGCGGTTGAGGATGCGGAGGATGTGATCCAGCGAATTTACTGGCGCTGTTTTTCGCGTCCCGCAACCAAGCTGGAAACCACGTTTTGGTGTCAAGAGATTACGGCCGCCGATGATCCTCAAGAGGTGCTTGAGGATCTAGTTTGGAGTTTACTAACCAGCCCTCAATTTCGTTTTAACTGGTGACCAATGCCAATCCGACGCGGTGCAGATACTAAATTTGGGACTGAAATGCTAATGAATCGCTTTCCCGTTGCCCCGATCAGCAGGCCATCGCGGCGTGAGTTTATGCGCATTGGTTCGCTGCTGGGCACGGGGTTAACTCTGCCGAACCTACTATCATACACGACACCCGCGCGGGCTGACGGCTCGTCCACAGCGGTTGCCAGATCTTGCATTTTAATTTGGCTCGATGGTGGCCCCAGCCATTTAGACACCTTTGATCCAAAGCCGGCGGCACCCGCGGAGGTGCGTGGTCCTTTTTCAGCCATTCAGACGAACATACCTGGATTGTGGATCAGCGAACTGTTTCCCCGCTTGGCTCAGCGGATGGACCGACTGGCCGTAATCCGTTCGCTGACGTCGCCGCTGGGTGAACACAATTTGGGAGCTCAATACTTATTGACGGGCTACGCGCCCAGCCCCGTGATCGAACATCCCAGCTTTACTTCCGTGATGGCGTCGCAGTTTTCTCAGCGGGCGATGCTCGACGACCAATCCATGGGTGCGGGCAAAGCGTCAGCAGGCAACCCGTTGCCACCTTCCGTGGCGATCCCTAATCATCGAATCGGCGGCAGCAAACTGAATGCGGCGGGATTCTTACCAGCCCAGTTCGCCCCCTTTTCCGTTGACAGTGATCCCGCAAAAGCTAACTTCACAGTGCGCAACTTGGAGTTCTCCCAAGGGGACGTCAGCCGTTTACAACGGCGAGAGCGGTATCGCCAATGGTTGGCGGAGGAGCAGACACTCGATCCATTGGCCCAGCAGGCGTTTTCTTTGCTGCAATCTTCGGCAGCCAGGCAAGCGTTCAATTTGGATGCAGAGTCGGCCGAGACGCGGCGGCGATACGGGAACAAGACGATTGGGCAGAGTTGTTTACTGGCGCGGCGTTTAATTACGGCGGGCGTGCGGCTGGTCAGCGTTGTTGACCATGGTTGGGATACCCACCTTGATTTGGTGACCAGGCTCCGCGACGGATACACGGGAGCCAAGGTGCCAGTCGGCCTGGGCCCGTCTCTCGATCAAGCATTGACCGCACTACTCGATGATCTGGAAGCATCGGGCCAGCTCGATGAGACGCTCGTGGTCGTGATGGGCGAGTTCGGACGCACGCCAAAATGGAATACAGGTGGCGGGCGTGATCACTGGCCACGCGTCTTCAGCGCGTTGTTGGCTGGCGGACCGATTCAAGTTGGCAGCGTGCTGGGATCAAGTGACCAGCAAGGCGAAAGTCCGCATGAAAGACCGGTCACTCCGGCCGATTTGGCGCACACGTTGTATGCAGCCATGGGGATCGATCCTCGGCAAACAATCATGACACCCGATGCCCGCCCGATCACGCTGGGCGATCCATCAGCGGCTGCGATCAGCGAACTGATCTAGCGTAGAACCACACTCGCCGAGCAAGCAATGACTCAACCACTACCGACGTGGGCAAGTCCCATGAGGATGGCGATTACGACGACGCAAACCAGAATGGAGACGAGTACGCCGATAACATCTTTGCGTTTCGGTTTAAGAATCTCCAATTCTGAATTTGGAAACAGCCTCCGCGCATTGAATCTCTGCGGATCAGCGTAGGAGTCGACCAAGTTTTGGCGATCAACCAGCGGATCGGGATGAACTTCAGTTTTCATTTTCACATAGTAACGATCAAGCGTTTGCTGGCTATTTCTGCGAGTCAAGAAGCTGGCGATAATCAACACCAGGAAAGGTGTTAGCACGCGGGGCGGCAAACGTAACGTTTCGATCGTCGCCTTTGAGGATCCCGCCAAATCGAACCCCAGGTAATGGTAAAGTAGGAAATCGAGGTTGAAACTCCCCTGCCCTTGGAAATCCCCCAGCCTGCGTTGAATTAAGACGAGCGTATTTCCTTCGCTGTATTGATTGACCGTCTCCAATGTCACCGGGCCTTCGCTGGTTAGTTTTTCGCTCCAAAAAATGGGTTGGCCGCCGCGTTGCGTCACCACCTGAATCTGCTCGCCGATCACAGCCCGCGGTGGTGCGGTTCCCAGTCGCTCGATTAGCGTTTGGTCATCATTCTCGACGGCTTGCTGGTGAACGGCTTGCCAAGCTTCATAGCGAGCCACATCGGCGGCCGTCGCCTCGCGGGTGGTCGTTCTGGTTACCAAGTGCGTCGCTATCGAAAAATTTGGATTGCTCCTCAGGTCGGGAGCGATCGCTGGTAATAAATTCGGCAAGAGAAAGAAGGTTAGCAGTGAAAATGTCAGCGTCAGCCAGACGGCCGTGCGGTTGGCTCGCCGCCAATACATGCCGACCCAGAAGGGAGCCGCAAACAGGATCGGCAATTCGACCGCGAATTTGAATTGCCCAAAGACATCCGACATGGTAACCGCAACGAGGGCGGCACCGATGATGATGATCAGCCCGGTCAGCCGACCGACCAAGACGTAAGTCTTTTCGCTGGCATCGGAGTTGATGAATGCCGCGTAGACGTTGCGAGTTACCAGCGCGGAAGTGACAATCATGTAAGCATCCGCGGAACTCATCATGGCCGCCATCAAGCAGGCCAGCATCAATCCGACCAATCCCAATTTAAGCGGGCCCAATATCTCCCTTGCAGCCACTCCCCAAACCCGGTCGGGATCCGCCGCGATTTCGACGTTGCCCGCCAGCAACGCCAAGGCGATCAGCGCGGTCAGTGCCCATCCGACGGTGCACAATCGTTTGAGGAAATTACCCACGACCAAACCAATCCTGGCCTCATCTTCGCTCTTGGCCGACCCACCTCCGGTGGCGATAAAGTGTGGCTGCACAACGATGCCAACCAGGGCCAAGATGCTGAGCGAAATAATGTATTGGACGGGGAATTCGCCCGCGCTCGGTCCGGCAAACAGGCTGAAGTAATCCGCTGAAACCCGTTCGTGCAAAATCCGAAAGCCATCCATGATGCCCATCGTGGAGGGATCACCGTAAGCTTTTACCAAGGCCAGTAAGCCAAACGGAAGCAATAGGACTGATAGCAGGATAATGAACACCCCTTGAATCAAGTCAGTGTAATAGGCCGCTTTGAGCCCACCCAGGACACCGTAAGCGATCACGATCAGGGCCAAGCCGGGTACGAGTACATACTTCAGTTCCATCCCCAGCAGGGAATCAACTCCCATTAGCGGAGCGGCGAATTTAGCGATCGCCGACAGCATCGTGGAGAGATAGAAGGCGTAGAAAAAGATGGCAAACAAGGCGTATGCGGCACCCAGTGTCCGTGATTCGTAACGCTCCACAAACCAATCGCCCAACGTGAGGTGACGCATGCGGCGATACCAAACGGCGACGATCCAATAGACGGGCGTCACGAACAGCCACATCAGGGCCGACCACACGCCACTCAGGCCGCTGGTCCAGACGGTCCTGCCGACGGTCACCGGCTCGTGAGCTCCTGTGCCAGCTCCGAAGGCGGCGAAGGTTTGCAGCAATTTGCCAAACCCACGGCTGCCCATGAAATACTCTTCTTGCCCCCGCACGCCCCGCATCGCCCACAGCCCAATTCCGACCATGCCGACGAAATAACAGCCGAGCACCAAGTAGTCCGCCCAATGCATATCGGTTCCCTCAAAAGAAAATTCGCCCATAAAAACAGGCTGCGACTGATGGCATACCGCCGATCCCCCAGCGATTTAGAACCTACCCGAAAACTGTGAGCCGACGGCGCTAGCCGCGGGCCCTTTTTTGGTTTTCGGGTAGGTTCTTAGCAAAACTGCTAAAATCCAAGGCTGAGTATGAATCCTAACAGCTTACCGTCTTTTTCCCTCATCGGGGTTCCGCTTTCATGAATGAATTCCACGCGATACTTGTCTTTGTTTGGCTCTGTTTCATACTGTTCGGTTTGGTGCTCACGATCTTTTGGGTGTGGGCGATCATCGATTGTGCTACCAAAGAGCCTTCCGAAGGGAATGACAAACTAGTTTGGATTCTGGTTATCATCTTCGCCAGTTGGATCGGTGCGCTTGTTTACGTTTTAGTCAGAAGACCAAAGCGGATTCAGGATTTTGGTCGGTAACGTGTGGTGTCGAGCTGATGATGATGAGTACTCCATTCAGGATTAGTTGATATGTTACCTTTGCGCAGCCTAGTGTTTGGGGTGTTTCTCAGTTTGCTCTGCTGCTGTTTATCCCACAGCACTTTGCAGGCTGCTGAACCAGCCAGTGATGATCCGGAGCTGGCTGAAAAACTAGCACCCTTGATCGCCGCGCATGATGGCCAAGTCGCCGTGGCGGTCAAGCATCTCCCTAGCGGTAAGCAGTTTTTGCATCGCGCCGACGCGGTGATGCCGACGGCCAGCCTAATCAAACTGCCCGTCATGATCGAAGCTTATCGCCAAGTCGCTGCGGGGCAGCTCAATCTGGAGGACCTGTTAACGCTCGAGGAAGCGGACAAAGTGCCCGGTTCGGGGATTTTAACATCGCATTTCAGCGGCGGCACCCGTTGCAGCTTGCGAGACGCGATCCGTTTGATGATTGTCTATTCCGATAACACGGCGACTAATTTAGTCATTGATCAAATAGGCCTCGAACAAACCGCCGAAACGATGACCAAGTTGGGATACCCGGAAACTCAACTGCATTCAAAAGTGTATCGAGGGAGCAGTTCGATATTTCCAGAGCGGAGTCAGAAGTACGGTTTGGGCAGCACGCGGGCCGGCGATATGCTGCAATTGCTGGAAAGTATCGAGCAAAAGAAACTAATATCGGCTGATACTTGTGAAGCGATGCTGGACCATTTGTTGGCCTGTGATGATCGCAGCAAGCTGGCCCGGCAGTTGCCCAGCGAAGTACCGTTTGCTCATAAAACAGGTGCTTTGTCAGCGGTGCGGACCGATGCGGGGATCATCTTTAGCCCGGCGGGATCGATTGCCATTTGCGTGTTGACTGCTCAAAACGCTGACCAGAGCTGGGGCGATGAGAACGCGGTCGAGTTGTTATGTGGTCGGATTGGCAGAGTGGTTTTCGATCATTTCAATCCCCCGGCAGCAGCTGATACGCAAGTCGATGCGACTCGCCCGCTGACCCAAGGCGATTTAGGGCCACTAGTGGAAGCCTTGCAACGGACGCTCAATCGCCAAGCGGATGCCGGTTTGGCCGTCGATGGTGATTTTGGTCCCGCCACCCTGGCCGCAGTCAAGCGGTTTCAGGAGAAGCAGAATTTGGAAATCAGCGGGATCGTCGACATCGCGACTTGGCAAGCTCTCGGTCCGTTGGTGATGACGGCCGAAGAGGTGCCCAGTCCGGCCGAGGTTAACGCTCAAGTGCTCTCCCGGCAGCCAGCCGATGCGTTAACAGGGCCGCCGATCGTGGGCTGCCAGGCGTGGACAATCATGGATGAACAAACGGGGCAAGTGCTGTGGTCCCAGGAAGCGGATCGTAAACTACATCCAGCCAGCACGACAAAAATCATGACTGCCGTGGTGATCTTGCAAATGTGCCAGGAAAATCCCGCCTGGCTCGATGAAAGGCTGACATTTTCGAAACGCGCTGATGCCACTCGGGGCTCGACAGCCGGTGTTCGCCAGGGCGAATCATTGAGTGTGCGAGATTGTCTTTATGGATTGTTGTTACCCTCTGGAAACGACGCTGCCGTGGCCTTGGCAGAGCACTTTGGTGAGCACTTGCTGGCTTCCTCCGAAGACGCTGCTTCCCCCGAACTTTCTGATCCCTTCGACCGCTTTATCGCTGAGATGAACCGAACGGCCAGTCGTTTGGGATTGTCAAAAACCACTTTCCGCAATCCCCATGGCATGACAGATTCTGAGCATTTGACCACGGCCAACGCATTGGCCCAGTTGACCCGCGAGGCGCGGCAGTACCCCTTGTTCCGCCAGCTCGTGGCGACTCGCCAGTATGGTTGCCAATTGCTCGGTCCCAGCGGCTACACACGCAACGTCGTGTGGGAGAACACCAATGATTTGTTGCCCATCGAGGGCTTTAGCGGCGTGAAGACGGGAACCACCAGTGCCGCCGGCGCTTGCTTGGTCGCCAGTGGCGAATCTGAACAGCAAACGCTGATCGTGGTGGTGCTCAATGCCAATTCTTCGCGGGGCCGGTATGTCGATGCTCGCAATTTATTTCGCTGGGCTTATAGCGAGCTGCTTAGGGAGAAGTAATCAGCAAGCGGAAGGTGAGCGCGGCTAGCGTGGCACCAGCCAGCGGGCCGACAATGGGAACCCAAGCATATTGCCAATCGCTGTCTCGTTTACCAGCGAGCGGCAACAGGGCATGGACGATGCGAGGGCCCAAATCTCGGGCGGGATTGATCGCGTAACCAGTCGTTCCGCCCAGCGATAAGCCAATCCCGAAAACAAGCATTCCGACCGGCAACAGTCCTAACGTTCCCAAACCGAGTTTCGGCAAGTCGGTGTTTGCCGCCGACATCACAAGGCTCGGATCCACCATGAGAAAAATGGGTAGAATCAATACGTAAGTACCAATCAGCTCGCACAGAAACGCTTGTCCATAATTGCGAATGTTAGGAGCGGTGCAAAAGCAAGCCATCTGATCATCAGGATTTTTGCTCTCTTTGAAATGCTCGCGATAGAACAGGTAAACAAGCAACGCGCCGACCATCGCACCGGCCATTTGGCTGAGCACATAACCGGCCGCGTCGGTTGGTGTCAGTCGATCGGCCAACAGCATTG
>CAZHTX010000239.1:4151-8551 GCA_964535475.1 uncultured Pirellulaceae bacterium | reverse complement strand
TCAATTGGGAGCAGCAATCTTCAACAAAGCGAGTTCGCTGCGAACATAAATCGCACCATCGACGACCGCCGGGGAACCGAGCACGGGTCCAGGAATATTCATTCCTTCGAGCACTTCGCACTCCGGATCGTCGCTCTCATAATCGTCGCGGAGAATGGCCACGGCGCCATCTTGGTCAAACACGTAGATGCCACTTTCTGAGACCACCGGAGTTGCCCAAACAGAGCGGATACCCGGCAGACGCTGCTGCCAGAGAACTTCGCCATCATTCAAATCGGCAGCCACCAAAACCGATCCGCTGCAGCAGTAGACTCGATCCTTAAATACCACGTGGCTGGAATTTCGCGTTCTCAGCCGCGAGTTCTCATACAAGATATCGGGAGTGCTGATCGCCAAGTCGATGACGGTCAAACCGTTGGCAGGAATCAACAGCTGAGAACCGGCAGTCACCACGGGGGAGGAAATCGAACTGCCTTCGAGCCCAAATTCGAGCAAAATTTCGCCACTGCGATGTCCCACAACCTGAGTGGACTTGGTGCTCTGCAACACAAAAGCCGGTCTGCCATCGTTTAAGCGAATCGCTAAAGGAGATGACCAATTGGCCCGCCGCGGGCGCTCGAGTTGCCAGAGCGTTTTGCCGGTTTCGGCGTCCAAGCCGATGGCAAAGGAATCGCCTTGATTTTCCACCTGGACTGTCACCACCCCATCGATCACCGCGGGCGAACTGGCCATGCCGACATCATTTCCGGCTTTGGGATGATCGACCGCCAACGCGCGATACCACAGCAAGCGGCCCTCGGTGCTGTAGCAAAGCAGATCACATGAACTGTAAAAAGCAAATACCCGCTGGCCATCGCTGGCAGGCGTGGGAGCCGCGTTGGCGCTGGTCGGATGCGCAAAGGGGCGTCCCAACGCGTGCGCAGTTCTTCGCCAAGCGAGCTGACCACTCTCACGATCGACCGCCTCGACATACAAATCACGTTCGTCCTCACCGCTGCTGCTGGTCGTGATTACTAAACCACCAACGACCAGCGGTCCTCCCACGCCGCGGCCCGCGGTGGGAAAATTCCAAGCGATATTTTGATTGGCGTCACCACCGAAAGTCAGCGGCGTTTTCCCAGTGCTTGCGCTCCGACCACCCGCCCCGCGAAATTGCAACCATGTGTCCTCGGCAGTTGCCGTGATCGGTGGTAGCCAACCGCAGCAGAAGATCATCAAGCAGAGCGCTGCCCAGCGACCGCGCAGATGTCCCGCCGACGACTTGGTTGCCAGTCGAGCGCCTGCACTGACAGACAGAAACGCGTCGCAGAAAGCGGTGATTGATAACACACGAAACGGCACGGCGAACACCTTTGAATTGGAATGAGTCTGACAACGAACCATCATTACTGTGCTCCCTCGGTGGTGAAGCGTTGGGGAGCAACCGCCGATGGCTTGCCCATGGCGTCGGTGATGCGAAATTGAAACTGCCAATCTTGAGCCCACGATTCAGTTTGGGCGTTTTGACAAATCTTGATTAGCACCCAATTGGTGCCGGGACGAATTTGGCAGTTGGCAACGTATTGATCGATCCGCGAACCGGCATGATAGACTTCATTGGCCGTCACCAATTCGCCGTTCACCCAGACTTTGTTGGCGTTTATGGAACCGAGCCGCGCTTCGACCTCGGTTGCTTGCTCTGCCTCAAAGACACAGTATGCATAGGCGGTCGCATCTTTGGCGTTGTCAAGAATAGGATTGAGATCGACCAACCCCATCGGGTCTTGGGAGACATGTTTTTGCCAGCCGACTTGTCCCACTTTGCCAGCAAAGGTTTGCTCGGGATCGAATCGCTCGGTGCCCTCTTTGAGCAAACTTTCTTCAGGCCCCGCGGGAGGAGCAAAACCGGCGCCATCGGTGTTGTCAAAAGGTCCCGTCAGATACCAACTGGTAAACATCCCCAGCTCGCTAGCTAAATCGACTTCGCTGCCCAGCGATTTCAGCTCTTTGGCCACGCGTTGCAGTTGATCGGGATTGCGAGCATCGGCCAGCACTCGCAGGTAGAGCGACTTTTTCTGTTCGCTCCCCGCTTCGCCCGCTTCGGCCGCTAGCTTGATCAGCCGTTCGTTGGCCAGGTAACGCAGCGGCAAACTGGGATCGTCGCTAGCTGTTTCCAAGATGGCTTCGCGACGGGCGGAATCGTCGCTGGTCAGCCAACGATAGACCAAGTAGCGAGCGTCAGGGTCATTGCTGCGGTCGGCAAAGAACTTTTCCAACTCCGCCTGAGGCAACTGACCGGCTGACGCGGTTTGTTGCTCCAACAACTCGGCGGCTAAGCCACGGAGCCAGTTTTTGGCCAGCGGTGAAGCGTCGCCCATCGCCTGCAACACTGGCAGTAAAGCGGCTCCTTGCGAATCGGCCAATTGATTGATCGCGGCTATCGCTTCCACATGCCCGCCCCCTTCCGGCTTGACGGCAAGGACTGTTTGGATAGCGGTTGCGAACGAATTCGCATCGTTGCTGGTAACAGTTGCCTGACCAACAGCCGGTTCGCTGGGCAGCAGCAAAGCCAGCGAGGTGGTAAGACAGGCAAGCGAGAGAAAGGGAGTCAGGTTCAACCGCCTCCAGCCGGGACGGCAAGTTCGCTCAGGAAACAGAAACATGGAGCTAAATTCTCGTGGCAGAGGAAACGACCGTAGCCCGGCGCCCGGACCTTGTGCGGTGTCTCATTGTGTCGCGTGCGGGCGACTCCTGCAACGATCGTTCACTCGCTTTACGTGCTCTGCACCTAACCCAGGCGTCCCTCGGTCGCCGGCAGATCGCCCACAGCCGGTACGCTGACCGATCCCACAATCATGATTGCCATGGTGACGGCATGCACGAGCCACATGGTGTCGCCACCGAGCATGGTGCGAAACGTGGCGAAGGTTGCCAACAACAGCGTCCCAAAGAAAAAGCGTTCGGCGAGGCGTCCACCGTCGCCTTGTGAGACCTTGCTGATCACTAGCAGCGACACACCGAGCAGTGGCAGCAAGCAGAGTTCGATCGTGACAATGGTAGTTTCCAGAGTAGACATATTCGGACTCCTTTCCGAAGTAATTGGCGGCGAGCGAACTCACCGCAAGACAAGCAAACCAGCGAACTTGAACAAATCCGTTCATTTTCTCCGGAATACTCTTCTATCAAGCTGCCGGGCCGGGTAAAACCCCAATCGGTACGTGATTCGCTGAGCAGGAAAGCTAAAGAGGAAAATCGGTCAGCCAAGTTGCTTGACCCGGTATTGGCCTGAGCGTTAGGCTGAAGGTTAATCGATGCCCGGCTGGTGAGCTCTCTAGATGGCACTCGTCGCAGGAGGACGAGACGATGACAGAACGGCAAAATAAACAAGTATCCGTCGCCGTAATTGATGTTGGCGACTGCCACACGACGGCTGGCCAACAAATCTCGGCACGCTATGCCAATCGTCGGCTCGGTGGCCAGACGGTTCCCCACCGCATCGCGCGAAGATTAAGTGAGGCGACACGTCTAGATCACGTCGCTATCACTGGCTCAAATCTGCCGACAAATCTACTCAGAGCCGGATTTGCTGGGATCGATATTTTGGACTTGCCGTACGGGCATGTCTGCGAACGCTTGGCTGCCGCCGCGGACCGTTATGGTGCGGACTGGGTCGCCTACGTTCCGGCCAATCGTCCCTTCGTCGATCCGGCCCTGATCGATTGTTTGCTCAACCGTGCCTATCAGTCTTCGGGAGGCCTAGATTACGTTGGTTACTGTGGCGTCGACGGCTGCTGGGATCACGTCCGTCACCTGGGTGTGGCCGGCGAAGTCTGTCATGCCGATGCGCTGCGACGCTTGCGGCGTAACATCGACCGCATCGCGGCCAGTGCCGACGAGCTGTCCATGGCCGATTGGCTCAATAAAGCTCCGGGGCAGTACGAAATGAGTTTCGTTGCCATCCCCGACGCGCTCGATCACCGTGACCTGCGGTTTGCCATCGAGGACGAAAGCGACTGGGAGTGCGCGGAGATGTTTTCCGATTACGTTGGCGACGAGTCGACCGAATGGCAAACCTTGGCCGAGCTGGTGCGTGACAACCAAACGCTGCGGGGAGCGATGGCGGCCAGAAATCGTTTTGCACAATCCGCAAACTCGCCCTAAAGCGCAAAGTCAACCAAGCCGATACAGACCACAGGCATTTCCTCGACGCAATGACTGTGGACCACTGTAATGGGCAAAAGCATCCTTCCGGTTTTGGCTTGCATCCTAGTCGGACTGACTAGCACCGGGTGCACCATGTGTGGCCAGTGCGATCTCGACTCGTACGGCGCTTACGGAGGCCGTTGGCACCGCACCGATCGCGACCATGGTCGCGTCGGCAGCCTCTTCATTCCCGCCGGTGCTCAAGTCCCTTATGAGGA
>CAZHTX010000239.1:0-4051 GCA_964535475.1 uncultured Pirellulaceae bacterium | reverse complement strand
TTTCGTCGAGCTGGATATTCCAGCTCCTGACCTGGACCTCGCCGGCCCGGTCACTGGGCAGCACGGCGACCAGTCCGATCTGAGGATATTGCTCCGCGTGGGCGACCACGGCATCGAGTCCGGCGACGAACAATCCGGTCGCCAGAGCGTCAGCCATCGTCGCTTCCGCAGCGATCACCGAGAGCGACAGCATGTGGTCGACAGGCTGCCCGCTGCGGGGATCGATAACGTGCCCCAAGCGTCGTCCTTGGTGGTGGAAAAACTGTTTGCCACTGCCGCTGGTCGCCAAAGCGGCAGCGCTCAACGTCAAGCCACCAATCCGGCGTCGCGACTGTGTGGGATGCTGCAAACCAACTCGCCAGCCATCACGACCGGTCAACAAACTGCTGTTTCCGCCGTGAACCAAAAAGTTCTCGACTCCGGCGGCCTGCAAATCCTGGGCGAGCAAATCGAGCGCGTACCCCTTGCCGATGGCTCCCAGGTTGATCGTCATTCCCGGACGCTGGAATGCGATCGTGCGGGCTTCGGCATCGAGTGCGACATATTGCCAACCTACCCTTTGCTGGGCTGCCGCCAACTCGGCTTCGGTGGGGCGTTTGCCACTGCGATTGGTAAACCCCCAAGCGTCAATGAACGGCCCGGCCGTCACATCAAAAGCACCCGCCGTTGTCCGCCAAGCCTCCTCGGCTCGCTGCAAAACTTGACTCAACATGCCGCTAATCACGACGGGACCGTCTGCCGCTTGGCGGTTGACGCGGGAGAGTTCACTCGTTGGATCATAAATGGTCAAGCAGTGTTCAATATCTGCCAGCCGGTCTAGGGCAGTGACTGCCGCATCCACATCAGGTCCGGCAGCGTCGCGGGGCAAAAAAATCTCAAAATCCGTCGCCATCGCCCGCTGGGAGATGCGCAAATGAATAGTATCTTCTTCGCTCATCATGGCATTCAGCTCGAAGTCGCTCGGCATTCTGTTCAAGGTCACTCAGCTTTTCTGCGGGGCACCCCGGCGACGCGCAGAAAAAAACACGATACTATTGGACAGTAGTAAGGGTACCAGTCTAAGGCTGGCGAAAACATTCCATTCTGGGAACGGGATAGAGAATCAATGAGCGAGGCTAAAGTTCGCGGCGTGGTGCACGTCATTGAAGAAACAAAGACTTACGGCAGCAAGGGCTTTCGCAAACGCCTGATCGTGCTGGAACAGGAAAAAGGCAGCTTCACTAACTACGTGCCACTCGAATTCACCAGAGACGACTGCGATTCGGTTGATTCGCTGAACGTGGGTGATGAAATTGAGGTCTCCTATCGACTCAGCGGCCGCAAATGGCAGCGCGACGCGGCCAGCGAGGTTAAATATTTCCTCAACGCCGAAGCGATTTCATTTTCACCGGTCGGTGGCGGTGGCGGTGGTTCAGCGGCTGGAGCGACGAGTGATTTTTCGCCTCCCGCCTCGGTGAATGACGCCTTTGCCGAAGTCGACGATGACGAACCACCGTTCTAGGGACCGGTCTTGGGGGGCTGAGAACGATGCCCGCTTTGCCAGCAAACTTCGATTTGCCGGTGAACCCAGTTTTGTCAACGCGGGTCATTAAAGATGGGTTGCGTTTGCTGGCCGAATCGGCAAGAATTCAGCCAGCATTAGGGAGCGGTGGCTGAGTGGTCGAAAGCGCCGGTTTGCTAAATCGGTGATCCGGGCAACTGGATCCGCAGGTTCGAATCCTGTCCGCTCCGCTTTTCGGTGGTCTCACAAGAACACATCCCCGGGTCGCAGCTGTGGCTCGGGTGTTTTTTTTGAAGACATCCCGTTTTGCTGTTATCCGCTTCGATTTCCAGCGGATGCTTAAAGAGCCAAGGCGGGGAATTTTTTCTCCGCGAGTTGAAGGTGTAGCTCAGTCGGTAGAGCAACGGACTTTTAATCCGTAGGTCCTGGGTTCGAGCCCCAGCACCTTCACTCTTTCTTGTCTTCGTGTGGGGTGCTTTCGATTATCGAAAGATGTGCCTCTTGCACCATCACGTTCATAGTTTTTCTGACGATGATGTTGCACGTTGGCGAGCGAATTACGTCACCCCCCCGTGGCGGACGGCCCAGCGATTCAACCACCCAGTCGTTGAGTCGGTACAGCGGCTTGTCGCCGATCGACGGAAGTGTGATACCTGTTGCTTCGCGCAATCGCTCCAACGACACGAATCCGCCGGCGATCCAACCATCCCCCGCCCGCACCAAATGAGTGGGAATGCGATCGAACTCATCGTGAATTTCTCCCACTAATTCTTCGATGATGTCTTCCAAGGTGATCATGCCAATGATCAAGCCTTGGCGATCTTTAACCAGGGCGATGTGGCTGCGATCTCGGATCAGGCGCTCCAAGCAATCGGAAACGGGCAACTCCGCGTCAAACGACCCGAGACATCGAATCAGCTTGCGAAAAGAGGGTAGATGCGGCGCGAGCCGCAAGTTGGCAACGATGTCTTTGAAGTTGACGTAGCCACTAATCCGCTGGGCGTTACCCAATTCGTCGGTAACGGGGTACCGCGTGTGCATGTTCTGATGAGCCGCCAACAACGCGTCGGAAAGTGACTGGTCGGCAAACAGCAAATCAATATGCTCCGCCGGCAACGCGATATCCTTGACCGGCGTGGAGGAAAGTCGCGAGGCACTCATGATAATGCCCTCTTCCCGCTGCCCGATCAGCCGAGAAATGCGTGCGAACGCAGCAGCACCATGCAAATCCTGAATGGCCGTTTTGCTATCGTCGTCGTCACCAGCAAAACCTGCCAGCCGCATGATCAAGGAGACAGAATTCTCCAGCAACCACACAGCCGGCCTGACGCTGAAGGCGAACCACTCCATCAGCGGCGATAAGGATAGGCAGACCAACTCCTTGTTGCGCAGAGCAAAGACTTTAGGCACCAACTCCCCAAAGACAATCGTCGCGACCGTCAACGGCAAGACCACGCTGGCGATAGCGAGTATCTGTGAAAAACCTGCCGGCACGCCCCAGCCGAGAAAAACCGGCTCCACCAATTCCTCTGCACCCGCGCCTCCGGTGGCCGCGGCAATCACGCCAACCAGCGTGATCCCCAACTGCACGACAGCCAAACTGCCTTCGATATTGTCTTTCATCCGCGAAGCAACTTCCGCTCCCCGCCTCCCTTCCTTGCGCAGCCCGTGCAGACGTCCCGAACTAATTGAGGCGAGCGAGATTTCGTAAGCGGCGAATATGCTGTTGAGGCTGATCATCACAAACATCACAGCCAATTCAAAGGTCCACATAAAGTTCCATTCAATGAAGTATCTCAAGCATCCACGATCCCCCCGTCCCCACCGCTAGATCACTCAAAATCACAGGCTAACATGATTCGCCTCGGCAGCGGTGGCCGGCGAGTGTATCGGACTTCGCAAATCCGTGGTGCCGTCGACAAACAGTTCCTGAAAAAAATCGTTGAACCATCGCAATGAATGGTTGTGCACTGCACATCCGTAGCGTTACCATTAGGGGCATATCTTCAGTTCACCGCCACGTCACAGCAAAAGGTGCAGATTATGGGAATGCGACTTGAAAAGTACGTGTACCACGGCAGTTTTGACAATTCGGGGCGGAATTCCATTCGCGGCGGGTTGGGACTTTTTCGACCGCCAGCCAGTCCGGGGGAAGAGCCAGAAGGATGCAGCGTCACACTTGATCTAGTCGGAAGTTTGCCCGGTGAATGGGCTGGCCGAAAATTTGAATTTGAGATGCCGGAAGAAAACGACGTGAATTTGCTGCCGAAACCTGCCGACATGCAGTCTCAACAGGTGGGCCCCTTCGGGACGATACGCTACGTCCGAAAATCGGTGCCCAAGCTGGCGACCCGGGCTGGGGCAGGGGAGGGCGAGCCTGATAACGACGAGCATCAGGCAGACAACAAGCAGGTAAACGAGGAGCAGGCAACGGAAATACTGCCCGTGCTGTACATCGATTGGTTCAGCCAGAACGGCCACATGGTTCTAGAGATTGTCGATCCGTTAATCGAATTCAAAGATGGCAAACCCCCGATCGCGGAAACTTAC
>CAZHTX010000238.1:0-8591 GCA_964535475.1 uncultured Pirellulaceae bacterium | reverse complement strand
GCCTTGGAATTTCTCGTAGATTTCCAAAATGCCGCCCAGCTTACGATCGAGTTCGGCTTTGGGGATGTGCGTCAGGTCAAGGTAGACCGACATCCTGTCTTGCTCGATGCTGAGCCCTTCGTTGACGCAGATGTTGAAAATCTCGCGGGTCGCGATATCTCGGGGGACCAAATTTCCGTAAGCCGGATAGCGATCTTCCAAGAAGTAATAGCGTTCGTCTTCACGAATCTCGGTCGGATCACGAGAATCCTGGGGTTGCTTGGGCACCCACACTCGCCCGCCTTCCCCGCGAGCCGACTCGCTCATCAAACGCAGCTTATCGGCACCCGGAATGGCAGTCGGGTGAACCTGAATAAATTCGCCATTGCCATACTTGGCACCGGCTTGGAAACAACGACTCGCCGCGCTGCCGTTGCAGAACACGCTCATCGTGCTGCGACCGTAAATCAAGCCACAACCGCCCGTGGCCACCACCGCCGCATCGGCGGGAAAGGCGCGTATTTCCATCGTCACCATGTCCTGGGCAACGATCCCGCGGCAACGGCCCGATTCGTCTTGGATCGGCGACAGAAAGTCCCAGAATTCAAACTTGCGAACTAAACCTTCCGATTCGTAGCGTCGCACTTGTTCGTCGAGTGCGTAGAGCAATTGCTGACCCGTGGTCGCTCCGGCAAAGGCGGTCCGCTTGTAAAGTGTGCCGCCGAAACGACGCCGGTCGATGAAACCTTCGCCGGTGCGATTGAAAGGCACGCCCAGACGGTCCATCAATTCAATCACCTTGGGGGCCGCGAAGGCCATTTCTTTGACTGGCGGTTGGTGGTTGAGAAAATCGCCACCGTAGACCGTATCGTCAAAGTGTTTCCACTCGTCGTCCCCCAGTTGCCGCGTGGCATCATTGCACGAATTGATGCCACCTTGGGCACAGACGCTGTGGGAGCGTTTGACCGGGGTCAGGCTGACCAAGTCAACTTCGATCCCCAGTTCCGCCAGCTTCATGGTGGCGGCAAGGCCAGCGAGGCCGCCGCCGACAACGACAATGCGATGATTCGCCATGAGGGTCTTTGCTCCGTGAAGTTAAGTCAATCGAAAAATTAGGGGGGCTCAGCGGTCGTTCGGCCAGCGAGCACAATTGTCTATTCGGGCCCGCTGTCTATTCGGGCCCGCTGTCTATTCGGGCCCGCTGTCTATTCGGGCCCGCTATCTATTCAGTTTCGCTGGCCGGAACCGCCGCAGGTTTATCTGCAGGTTCCACAGTATCGGCTTCCGAACTCGCATCAGTCACGTCTTCGCCGGCGGTCGGAGTCGCCGGTTCGCCCGCCAAAGGCACCGCAGAAATCTCTGGTTCCGCACGCCGCTTATAAGGAGCATCGGGCACTAATTCGGCAGCCCGTGCTTCTCGGTACATGCGATCTTCAATCTCCATCGCCTCGACGGGGTCCTGCGATACTGCAGCCCACCATGCGCTCGTTCCAATAACCGCTAAAACAAGTCCGAAGACCACACAAAGTTTTAACGCTCGGTTTTGGGCTTCCGGAGTCAACCACAATCCCCAGGTGATTCCGGCGGTCCATAATCCGTTGGCGAGGTGAAAGACGGTGGAAAGCACGCCGATCAGGTAAAACGCTGGCCAGGCCACCCCGTCGAGCGCTTCCGCCAGTGTTGAAGCAGCACTGTAGGGACGAAACTGGGCCATTCCCAGCGGTTCGGCGACATACTCGAGCCACGGTTTAAAATGAAACCAGCCGTGCAAGTGGAAGACGTGCGTGATCAAAAACACCAAGGCGATTAGCCCCGTCCACCGCTGCCAGGCGTACCGTCGGTTGGAACCGTAGCGATAATTGCTGGTATTCGATTTTCCGGTGCGGACAATCCAAACCCCAATCAAACCGTGGAACAGCAGCGGCGCAAAGATCAAACCCCACTCGATCAGCGGCAGAACCGCACCAAGGCTGTGGATTTGCATCACTGCCCGTTGAAAGGTAGCTGGACCATTGAGCAGGCTGGCGTTGGTCGTCAGGTGCACAACCATATAGGCACCGAGGGGCACGATGCCGGTCAAAGAGTGCAGCCGGCGAATCGCGAACTCGTGGCGATAAAAAAATGATGTACTGCTGGTGTCGGACACGAAAGTCAATCCCTGGGCTACCCGCGAGAGGGGCGGAGTGCGAACCGAGTAAAATCTGGGTTTGATTACGTTACGCTAGGGCTACCGCAGCCGCCAGCGGGAAAATAACTGTAACATTCACTTACGGGTGCCGAATTTCGACACCCCTGGGCAGTCGCGCTGCCGTCTTCAATACTTCTTCGGCAATCAGCGGGGAGCCGAACCAATCGGAATTTTCCTTCCCATGAGTGTAAACCGCAATCGAGCTTGGGCAAAGCCGAGGGGAATGGCATTCTGCTTGCTTATCTTCCCACAGACAAGGATTTCGTGTCATAATGACAGGATCAGGCGAACGGGACTTGAAGTTTCAAATTTCGCGGCCTTGGTTTCTAAACCAGAGTGAGAGCCAGAGATGCTGGCGAGTCCAACCTTATTGATTACCGATGATGATGCTGCGCTTCGCGAGTCGCTGGCAACAGCGTTTACGCGTCGTGGGTTCAAGGTCACGTTGGCCGAAGATGGTCAGCGCGGTCTGGATATCGCTCGTCGGAAGGGGATTCACCTCGTCTTGGTAGACTACCAGATGCCCAAATTGACGGGGCTGGAGATGTTGGCCGAGTTGCGTGAGATTCGCCCCGACCTGCCCTGCATCCTGATGAGTGCGGCGTTGGATGAAGTGGTGCGGAGCGAAGCGGAGAAGATGCGAGCCTACGGCGTGATGAGCAAGCCGTTGCGGTTGAGCGAAATCGACCGCATTGTCCGGCAAGCGATGCGAAAATTCTACGGTTGGGCGGCCGAGGGTTGATCGCCCATTTGAACGAGCACGTTGGTGCCCGCTGGGACGATGTCGAGCGTGGCTTTTGAGTTCAGCAATTGCTCGGTTTCCATCACCTCAATCACGCTCTGTAAAATTTCTTCGTCTTGGCTGGCAATTTCATTTAGTGCGCGTCCCACCACGTCGGGGCGCGTGGCGGAGGCTTCGGCCATCTTTTGCGAAACCTTGTAGGCCGTCTCGCTACAGATCAGCCCCACGCGGTTGTCACCATCCTGCTTCATGGCGCTAGTCACTTGCACCAATCGTTTGACGACTTTGTCGGTGATGTTCTTGACCATCTGCTGGTCGGTGAAGAAGACTTTGCGAATGTAGACCGAGCCCAAACGATAACCCCATTTCTCCGATAATGGGGAAACGGCTTTGCGGACGCTACGGCTGAGGCTGTGACGATCCTCAAGCATCTTATCCATTTCCAGGTTGCTCAGCGTCGAAATCGTGGAACTGGCCACGTTGGCTTGCAGTGAACCTTCTGGGTTGGCGTTGACAAACAGGTAGGAAACAGGGTCGATGACTTGCATCTCGTACCAAATTCCCACACCCATTGGCGTGCCTTCCTCGGAGTTCACCATTTGGCCCCGCAAATAGTGTTGGCGAAGCGAAGTGTCGACATGCTGGCATTTACCAAAGATTGGCAACAGCAAAGCTCTCGGTCCAAACAACAACAGCGGGAAGTGCAGTCCCGGCTCGTCGATCGTGCCCAACACTTTGCCAAACAGGGTGAAGACTTGTGCTTGGGCTTCTCGGACAATCGTGTAAAGTCCAAATGCCTGTGCCGTCATCATCAGCAGGGGAATCAGGAACAGGCCGACTAGGAAAGTGAAAAAGTAAAACATCGTGGTGAGCTACCAAAGTGTGAGACGGGAGCGGTGATTGTGCGTTAGGAACGGCCAGCGTTAGTTTGTTAGCTGCGTGTTGGAAGTAATAACTCGATGGGTGCGTTTGAGCAGCGGAATTCGCATGTTCCGAAGATAGCCGGCCAACGCTTTGGAACCACCTTCCGCTTTAATTTTGCCCAGCGTGGAGGCTAACTCTCGGAGCGGAGCCACTTCGGCTTGGGCATTGTTCATGGCAATCTCCACCGCCCGTGCGCTCATCGTGATCTGCTGTTCAGAATCTGCGTACGCGGTGCTGATGTCGGCGGCGACTTGGTTGCGAGTGCTATTGATTGCTGACAGCGCGCGATCGACTTCCTGCGGTGGATCGATGGTTGTGATCAGGGCCGCATCAAGTTCCACACCATAGCGGGCTGCCGTGGTCGCACATTGTTGCTCCATGTACATGTTGAGCGTTGGTAGATTTTTCCGCAGATCATTGATGGAGACCCCTTCGGTTAACTCCACCGTGCTGTCAGCCGCGTCGGTCGGTTCGCCGGCGGTATCTTGTTGAGTCAGCAGGCTGGCTCCGCGAGGATCGGTAAAGGTGGCAATCCGTTCGCGGAGAATCGCAATGAAGTAGCCCATCACGTGCTCCAGTGGACTGCGAACTCCAAAGAAGTAGGCGTAGAGATTGTTCTCGCTGACGCGAAAGCGAATCTGACCGTTGACACCGGTTGTGAGATTATCTTTGGTAACCGCTTCAATGGTCGATTGGTCCTTAGTCGGGTCCCAAACCAGATTGACAGATTGAGTTGCCACGCTGACGCGATAGACGCGCTGCCAAGGCCACTTGAAGTAGGGGCCGCCCGGTGGAATGACGCGAATGGTCGGATAGTTGTAGCGTTCCTTTTCCTCGCCGACCAATTTATCCGGACCGCTGGCGTCGGCCATCTCCATGGGCAAACGCTCGGCACGTCCAAACGAGGTTAACACAGCGCGTTGGTCAGGCTTTACGACATAGAATCCGGTGACCAGTACCCGGACGATTGCGTAAAGTAGAATGCCGGCGGAAAAAGCAGCGAGGTATAGCATCTGAAGGAGGCCAAGCGGGGAATAAGGACTGGCAAGAAGTTGACGTCGTTATTCCCTAGGCCAGCATCACGCTCGAGGGGGGCGCATAAACTTTGCGGAAATTCCGACCGACACCTGAGCAACGGTAGCTCATTGGCAGGGGGCGGTCAAAAACTCAAGCATGAACCATCGCAGCGGAGAGCTACTCAGCCTCGATTGTCATCATCATCGTCGTCGTCAGCAGGCATGAAGCTGATCGGTGGGGGGCCGGCGTAGTACTGTGCCGGTCGCGGAGTCGGCTGTAGGTAGCCCGGTTGGGGACCTTCGCCTTCGCCTTCGAGTTCAGTGTCCGGCTCGGGTTCGGCAGTCGGATTACCTTGGCGATTTAGCATGTTGATGATGATCAAGGCATCAATTGGCGTGACTCGGCCATCGCCGTTGACATCAATGAAACGCGGGACTTCAGGTTCGTAAGAAATCGGTTCGGTTAAGATTCGCGGCCCTTCGTTGTTGAGCGAGTTGATGATGATCAACGCATCAATCGGGTTCGTGGTGCCATTGTTATCGACGTCGGTGGGGTCTTCGGGATTCGTCCAAGGCGATTCATTGGCAAGTACGGTCAACAAGAAATCCTTCGAGAAGGCTCCACCATTTTCTTCGGTGGCAGTGATCGTGACCAAAATTTCAGCTTGATCGGAGCGACGCACAAAGACGCCTTCCCGAAGCTTCAGTTGGTCATCGATGATCTCAAACCTGGTATCGTTGACCGTCAGGACGTGAATCTCTTCAGCATCCTCGTCGATCACGCTGATGGCACCCACCGAATAGCCAGATGCCATTTCGGGTAGCTGGCTGCCGCCGAGCAGGATATCGCTGACGGGATCATTCGCGTCAGCCACGGTGACATCAATAGACCGGCTGAAAACGGTTTGCCCTTCACCGTCCCGAACGGAGATTGGTACGGCAATCACCGTTTCGACTTCTTCGTGATTGAGAGCAATCCCGTCAGCCAACTTCAGCAAGCGATCCTCAATCACAAAGCGTGGATCATCGGTCACTAGCAAGTAATCGCTGGTCGAATCGGGATCGATAATGGTGAGTTCGGCGATTTCCGCACCGGGCTGATTCTCAACCACTTCGGCGGCGTGGGGGAGAACGTCTGTTGGTGGTTTGTCGACATCGAGCACGAGCAGCTGTGCGGCAAAGAATTGGCTATCGAGATCGTTCTCCGGGTTAGTTACGCTGATGGTCACCTCTACCGAAGGTTCTGTCTCATAATCAAAGCTGGCTCCTTCCAGTACGATCACGTCATAATCGGCCCAAGGATCCGTCGGCGCAACCACGCCGAAACGCGGGTCGCTGATCAAAATCTCGTAAATTCGCCCGTCAACCTGTTCGACCTCGATTGTGCCAATGCTGAGCGGCCCTGTGATTGTTTCAGGAAACTCAGGGATGTCGATGTTAATGCCGCCAACTGGATCATCCACCGGCAGCACATCAACGATGACAGTTACCACGTCAGTGTCATCACGCCCGTCAGTGACCAAGATCTCAAAAGTGTCGGTACCGAAAAAGTCTGGATTGGGTACGTAAGAAAGTGAGCCATCGGGACGCACAATCGCTTGCCCATGCATCGCTTGGCTGATTTGTAGCGTCAAATAGGTATCGAGCTCCGGATTGGGTACGGGGGCCGCGATGCCGGGCGCGGTAAGCTGGATGCTGTTATCCTCAAGCACCGAAAGGGGTGGCGTTTCAGGGTACTCCGGAATCAAATTATCGTCGTGAATTAGCATTCCGAACAACAAGTCTCTGGAGACGGCGTCCGAGGAAGTCAAGCTGACGCGATGCGCATCGGGTTGGTCGATGCGAACCTGAGCGATGTCGTCGGGACGTCGAATCACAACGCGGTTGCCGCCGTCGGCTAGGGCAATGCCGGCTGCCACGCCCGCCGTCGCCGCTAGAGGTAGTTCGACGAGTGTCTCGCCCATGCGGATGTCAAAAATACTCAGCGTGTTATCGTCGAGCATGCTAAAGAGCAATTCGCGGTGACCATCGAGGGTCACTGGCCCCGGCATGTCGTCCAGCGAATACAGGGTCGCGTACTGATTGGCCGCATCGATCACTTTGACTTCGCCGGCCTGCCCGCGAGCGACGATCAAGCCGGATTGATCGTTAAACGCCAAAATTTGATCGATATCTGTCAAGATATGATCGGAATCTGGCACAATCGCTTCGGTGACGGTGCTCCACATGGCGACTTGCGTGCCGCTGCCGGCTGGTTGCGAAACCAAGATGATGGGACTGCTGTTGCTCGACCACAGCGAGGCGGCCGCATCGACTTGGATCGTCGTTGCGGTCAGGCCCCACGAGACCGCTTCGGCATCAAACTGGATGCTGTGCAGCGGGACGCTGACTCCGGTTTCGGCCGCTGGCAGCAGCAAACCGGCACCTTCGGTGTTAATCGCCACAGCGGCACCGTACGGCGCATCCACTTCGCCATTTTCGAACAGCGGGGTGATGCTGCTGTTGGAGAAAGAGGCGAGCATCACGGGGGAAGCGGGTTCGCCATCTCCCGTGGCAGCCAATAAGACTACGACCATGCCCTCGCCGAGCGATTGGAACTCGACAATTTCGCGTTCGAAGGTCAGCGACTTGGTGGCAGCAGTCTCTAAATTCACCTCTGTCAGCACCGCGCCCGCCGCCGTGTAAGATCGCAGCAGCGGGTCTCCCGCCAGTCCAACCAACGCCGATTGACCATCGCTGAAGGGGTCAACGATCGTAACGTCATTGATTTGCTCGGCCAAAAACGGCGTATTCTGCGTCTGCGAGGTGGTGCCGTTAAACAACCGCACCGTGTAGTCACCTGGCTCTAAGTCGTTGAAGGCAAAGCGACCATCGTCGCCGGTAAGTTGAACCGGTTCCCCGTAATTGACTTCGCCGTCATCGTTTAAATCGATGAACACGACTCGCTGCGACAGGCCGATCTCAGCTTCATCGCGATGGAATGAATCGTCTGCATCGTGGAAGACTTCACCGGTCAAACTGGCCAGCACCCGCCGTTGCCCTAAGAGTTCAAATTGGAGCAAGCGACGGCCACCCTTCGCGGTAGCACTTCGTAATCGTTTGAGGTGACCGTTTTTGGCCATGATAGAACAGAAAAAAGAGGTGAATCGTGAGGACGCAGTCCACTAATTTACTGCACCTGTTCGGGGGTTGGAAGTCATTTGCGCGATTAAAGTTCCCTACTTTGGCACCAGAAACTACACATTTAGATGCTTGGAACTAGGATTTTCCTGGCAAATCGGGTTGTCGCGAGATTGAGGATGGGAAATGCTCGACAGTTGCGTTGTGTTCCCCCATAATGAAACGAAGGCGAGACACAACAATACACTCTTTCCTCGTTTTCGGTGCGGAAAAAATCTTTTGCTGCTCCAGCTCCGTTTTTTGCGCCGCCGCTTGGGATTGAGTTTTTTATCTAAGATTCAACGAGCACGCGTTACTTGCTTTCGCTTCGTTTCCTTTTTTCGCTACTCAAAGGCTGTCATGATGCAAATCCGCCAACGCCAATCCTCGAAAAGGCGATTCTTGTGGACTGGGCTGCTGGCTACCGGGCTGACGACTTGGGTGGTCGGATGCGGCGATTCTTCCGAACCGGTAGCCGATGCCACGCCTGCTCCCACTTCAGCCGGTCCGACGGCACCGGTGACCGCTTCGCCGGGAGGCGGCGGAGACAGTGGAGGCGGCGAGAGCAGCGGCGGGGGCGAGA
>CAZHTX010000237.1:0-8616 GCA_964535475.1 uncultured Pirellulaceae bacterium | reverse complement strand
GGCCGGCTAAAGCCGGGACACCAGCGTGCGCTGGTGTGTAGCCTTTAGGCGATTCCGGGTTGCGCTTGGCCGGCTGAAGCCGGGACACCAGCGTGCGCTGGTGTCTAGCCTTTAGGCGATTCGGGGTAGCGCTTGGCCGGCTAAAGCCGGTACACCAGCGTGCGCTGGTGTCTAGCCTTTAGGCGATTCGGAGTTGCGCTTGACCGGCTAAAGCCGGGACACCAGCGTGCGCTGGTGTTTAGCCACCTCAGACCGACAACTGGCCAAGTGGGTTGACACCATTTTAGAGCGGTGCCCAACATCTCATCGAGCTCTATTCCGAATGTGGGGCCGAGCAACAAGGCTAGCATCGGAAACAAGGAGCTGGCTAAGGAACCGCACGCTGGCGCGTGGCGGCTGATGCGGCTGAGAACCGCACGCTGGCGCGAGGCGGCTGATGCGGCTGAGAACCGCACGCTGGCGCGAGGCGGCTTATGCGGCCCGCTTTTGCGTTCTTGCTTGAGGTTTGACATGCGGGCCCGCTTTGTCAGCCGTCCAACAGCGATTATCGATCGCTCGCAAGACCTGGTTGGCAACCTCCACGGCGCGGGCACCCGCCGCGCCGGTGACGGTCGGTGCCGTGCCCGAACGGATGCTGATCACCAAGTCATGCAGTTCGTCCAGAATCGCGTTGCGTGGTTCGAGTGCCGGTTGTTCGACGGTTAAATGTTCGGCGAACAAACGATCGCGAGCTTGTTTGGGTTCTCCGAGCGTGGTCAGCTCGAAGGAGCCATCGCAGACGGCTCCCGAAGCCCGCACCAGCGTGGCGCTCGGCTGGGAAAAGTCGAGTTCCGCAAAGCCGTTGGCCCCAAACAGACTCATCTGCCGGCTGGCGCCCAAACTCACGCGGGAGGCTTTCAGATTGGCAACCAACCCGCAGGCGAAGGTCAGGCGGGCTTCGGCTAAATCTTCGTGGTCCGAAACCACGCTGATCCCGCTGGCTTGAATGTCCACCAATGCGGCTTCGGTCAAAGAGAGCACCAGATCCAAATCGTGGATCATCAAATCCATCACCACGCCCACATCGAGGCAGCGTCCCGGGAAACTGCTGGCCCGCGTCGCTTCGATGTATTTGGGTTGGCGAATAAAGTCCGTTGCGGCCGACCAGGCTGGGTTAAATCGTTCGACATGGCCAACTTGCAACACGCAGTCATGACGATTTGCCAAACGGACTAATTTGGACGCATCTTCCGCGCACGTGGTGAGTGGCTTTTCGACCAGCAGGTGTTTGCCCGCGGTGAGGAAATCGGTGGCGATCTCAGCGTGCAAGCCGGTTGGTGAAGCAATCACGGCGGCATCGACTTGGTCGAGCACTTGACGGTGACTGGCATAGGTGGGCAAGTTCAGGGCGGTGGCGGCCGCCGTGCGCGCGGCGTCACTCGGATCGGTGAGCGCCACCACTTCGACATCATCCAAGCTGGCCAACAAGCGGGCGTGGATTTTCCCCAAATGGCCCGCACCAACCACGGCAAACTTTAGAGACATTAGGCTGCTTTCTTTCTGCGATCGCGACCACGTCCGTGGCTGCCACCACGTTGATGGTCTAGGAAATCAAAGAGCGCCTTGAGGCAGGGACGCATCGGACCCCGCGCCAGCAACAGTTCTCGCGCCGACTCGACGCCCACCTTGGAGCGGTAGAGTAACTTGAAGGCTTCGGTGACTAGGCGGATATCCTCGGCGGGAAAGTCATTGCGTTTGAGCGCCACGACATTCACGCAACGTGGTTTGGCTGGGATGCCTTCGCAGAGCATGAAAGGTGGCACGTCGTGCAAGACACGCGACAGCGCGCCAACAAAAGCGAAATTGCCGACAGAACCAAAGTGATGCACACCGACGCCGCCGCTGATCGTGGCATCATTGTGCACATGCACGTGCCCACCGAGCATCACGTTGTTGGCCATGATCACGCGATCGCCGACTTTGCAGTCATGCGCGATGTGGCTGCAAGTCATGATGTAACATTGATTGCCCAGCCGCGTGATGCCATCTTCTTTTTCCGTGCCGCGGTTGATGGTGACCGATTCACGGATGATGTTCGAGTGGCCGATTTCTACTCGCGTATCACTGCCACGGTAACTGATGTCTTGGGGATGGCCGCCAATCACAACGTTGGGGAAAATATGGTTTTCTTCCCCAATATTGACATGTCCCATCAGCGTCACATGGCTTTCCAATCGCGTGCCACGCCCGATGGTGACATCGGGACCGACGACGCAAAAGTGGCCAATGTGAACGTCTGCTTCAATCTTCGCCCTGGGATCAACCGCGGCGGTGGGGGCGATAGTGACGCTCATCAGCGTGAATCCTTCCTAACAAGTTGCGATTATGTTACGCAGCGCCGCGGCATCCCGCCGAAACGCAATTCGCCGCAGCGATTAATTCTGTTGCCAATTTCCCGTTTAATTGATGACCGCCTCGATAGGAGGTAAAGCAACCAATTAAATCCGCACCGACTACGTTGAGATCTCCAACCAAGTCCAGTGTCTTATGCCGGGCACATTCGTCGACATATCTTAATAGATTATCAACTGGGCCCGAATCTCCGAATACCAAAAGATCACGATTTGTGACGTGCTTGCCCAAGCCAGCTTGCCGCAGCTGGGTGGCTTGCTCTTTGGTGACAAAAGTCCTCGCCGGAGCCAAGTCACGGCAGAAGTTTTCCGGGGTGAGCACGCAGCGGAAGGTTTGCGGACGAATTGGCGAATCGCCGCCGTAGTCCAACCGATATTCCAAGTGCATCATTCCGTCGGGCGACGGTAGGGCTTCCACCCAGCCACCCGCATCACCAACTCGCAAGGGCCGATCGACGACGATTCGCCGGCGGGATTGGCCTTGCATGACCAGCCCGGCGGACCGCAGCACGTCGACGTAACCGGCGGCTGAACCGTCGAGTCCCGGTAGTTCTTGACGGTCGACTTCGACGCGACAATTATCGATCGCCAAACCACCGAGCGCCGCCAATAAATGTTCGATCATCTCCACCCGCGCCCCGTCAACTTGAAGGACTGTCCGCAGCGCCTGGTCGTGGCGATTGTCGGGTGCAACGGGAATTTCCGGCTTGCCCGGCAAATCGGTTCGCACAAAGCGAATTCCGGTTCCAGCGGCCGCCGGTAAAAATCGCAGATTGACACCCTCCCCGGACCAATATCCGCGTCCGGAAAGGCGAACCCGTTCGGCAATCGTGTGCTCGTTTCGTTCTCGAACTCGCATCTCCGCACCCTCCGTAGCGCGTGTTGCCGTCGGCTCTAATTTCTTCATTGTGTTGCTGAGCCCAGACCTGTTTAGAGTCGGGCAGGAACAGGCCTGACCAGCCCCGAATGAAAGAGGCTGGTCAGACAGTCCTGAATCACTTGGCACGCTTCGTTAACAGCGGCCCGAGGGCCTGCTGTCTTCCCCATGATTGAAAGGCAACCTTACTTGGCTTCGCATTGACGAGCCGATGATCCGGTCCCTGTTTTCCTTACCATCGTCGTCAAGTTCCAAACATCCTTGTTCGCTCGCGTTGCCGCGTTAGCGAGTTGCGGTAGCTGGCTGCTTGCTGGCCATTTTCTGGTCGAGCACCTGCATCACGTAAGCGGTGATATCCAAGCTGTCTTTGTGGTAGACGATGTTCTTCATCACGCCACGAATCACCGACTCTTGGTTTTCCAGAGCCATCTCTTCGCTGTTATAACGCAACACGAGGTCAATCTTGTTGTGCTCGGCGATCAACTTAACCGCGTCGGAGATCATCGTGTAGTTGTCGTAGTAGATGCGTGCTTCGGCATCGACCAACTCTTTGCGTTTACGGTTCATTTGCAACCGCAGGCTGCTGTCGGCGTTGGCAATTTTTTCTTCTTGCTTGGCATAGTCGACGCTACCCTGTTGCAGGGTTTTCAGCAGTTCAACAGCCGCTTTGAGCTCTTCTTGTTGTTGCTTGAACTGTTTGTCATAGCTGGCCAGTTCTTCTTCGACGGCTTTGACTTGGGCTTGAATTCCCTTGTGTTCCTTGAGAATTCGCGCCACGTCGACCACCGCGATCACCGTTGGCTTGGCACCACCGCTTTGGGCTTGGGCTGAGATCGCTGGGATCAGCATGAGACCAAGACATCCAACCACCGTTGCCAACTTCGAAAAATGTCGCACTTTCGCTCTCCTTGCAAATGGGGTGCGTGTCATCGTCGTGCATCGCTACGCCACGAATCCTGCGGGCGCGATGTTGACCTTTAACAGGTAAGGTCTGCTCTATTAGACGGGAGCCATTCTGCCCGACTGGGGTCAATCGCGTAAAGATTGATTTCCGTGTTAATTTAAAAACCGTGATAAGAAAATCCTAAATTGGCCCCCGCGCCCTTTTTTCATTAGGAGCGGGGGCCCCATACCTTTTTTGCCAGGCGTTGCCCGCTTTACGGTCGCTCGCCAAGTTTTACTTTCACGGTGATTTCGTCCCCACCGCGGTTGATCGTGACGTCGAGGACATTTCCGGGACGTTGTTCACCGACGGTGGTTTGCACTTCCGCCATGCTTGTTGTCTTTGTCTCCCCGAGTCGGACCAGGCTGTCGCCCGGGCGAATGCCAGCTTGGGCGGCCGGGCCTTGCTCCACCACGGCGGTCACAACGACTGTTCCGTCCACATCTTCCATCGCCACGCCCATAAAGGCGGCTGGCGGTGGGGTTTCCGCGGGCCGGCGATTGGCTCGCGCCCGATTCACGCCCGCCCCCGGTCCGGTGGTTTGGAAGGTCGGTCGCACCGGCACGGTGGCCAAGTACAACGCTGCCTCGCAAACCATATCGGTTATGCGGACCATGCCGTCTAAATTGATTTTCTCGAAATCATCACTTGGGCGATGATAATCGGTGTGCAGACCGGTGAAGAAAAACAGCACGGGCACTTTTTGCTCGTAAAAACTGGTGTGATCGCTGGGGCCGTAGCCGCTCACATCTTTTCGGACCGGAAGTTGGAATTTTTCTGTCCACGCGTCCACCAGCCCATCGAATTCGGGGGCAGTCCCCGTCCCAAACACGGTTAGCTTCTCCTCGTCGTTGAGTCGACCCACCATGTCGAGGTTGATCATGCCGGTCGTGGTTTCCAGAGCGAAGCGTGGTTCGCGAGCGTAGTGCTTGCTGCCGAGCAACCCTTTTTCCTCAGCCGTAAAGGCCATAAAGACGATTCGCCGATGGTTTTCCAAGTCCATCTCGGTGATGCGTCGCGCGGTTTCCAGCATCGTGACTGTACCACTGCCGTTGTCGTCCGCGCCGTTGTGAATCGCGATGGTCCCCGGGGCTAACGAACCGCGTCCCCCCATGCCGACGTGATCGTAATGCGCGCCGATCACGATCGTTTCTTCCGCCAAGTTGCCTTTGCCGGGCAATTCGGCGATCACGTTTTTACCGATCACGTCGCGGGTCACGATCGAAGCCCGGATGGTGGCCGTGGTCTCCTCCAGTTGAAAGCTAGCCGGTGCGAATGTTTCGTCGATGCTGGCTTCGATTTCGGCCAATGGTTCATCGCTGCTGAATTTCGCCAATGAAGCGAACAATGCGTTGCAAGCTCGGCGACCGAAGGAAACCACTGGAATCGCGTCTTCTCGCGTGCTGTTACCAGCTTGGTTCATGGCCAACAACGCCTCGGGGGCGCTCGCCACGTCGGCTTCCGCAGCAGCGATTTGGGAGCGGATCAGTTGCAGCGTTTGGGTCAGGCGTTCACGCGAATTGACGGCGTCTTCGGGGAGGTTGGCTAGCGAACTTTCGGTGCTGGCTAGGCGTTCTTGTTCGCGAGTTAGCCGCGCCTCAGCCTGTTCGATGACTTGGGCGGTCGCTTCCGCGTGATTGACCAGCAGGACGCCGGCCGCTCCGTGCTCCACCGCGTTTTCAATCTTGGTGGTGAAGAAAGCAAAGCGGCTGTTGCGGCGTCCGCCCAGCGGATTATCGTCGCGCCCGCTGCGTGGTTCGCCCCGCAGCATGACGACGATTTTTCCAGTCACGTCCAAACCGGCGTAGTCGTCGTAATTCGCATCGGGGGCGGTGATCCCGTAACCGACGAACACCAGCGGTGCTGTTACTTCGCCACTGCCGCCGATCGCCAGGGGCAGCATGGTTTCGTTCAACGGGTGCGTGCTCAGCTCCCCGTCACCGACTTGGATGCTGAGTCCGTTTGCTTCGGCGGAGCCCATTTCGACATCGCGGAGAGCGGTGAAGACTTGAAACGGGGTGCCGTCGTAAAGGTTGGTGTTCAGCCCCAATTCGTCGAAGCGATTGGCGATGAATTCAGCTGCTTTTTCAATCCCCTCTGACCCCGTGTCACGTCCTTCCAAAGCGTCGCTGGAAAGGTATTGCAGATCGTTCGCCAGTCTTTCGCGGGATGCTGCGGCAGCGGCGGCCTCGCTGGGAGCCGCTTCTTTGATTGCCACATCTTCGGCCACGAGCGGCGAAAGAAAACACTGTCCCGCTATCATCAGCGTGCCGACACACAACCGTGCGGTAAGCTGGATTGGTTGTCGCCGGATGCTCGTTAAAGTCCTTTGAACGTTGCGGCGGGCGGTCGAGGTGACCACTGCAGATCGACTTGTCATCATGCCTCTCAGGTTCCAGTGATGTCGAGAAAAAGAACTAGCTTCCTAAATTTTGCGCTCTTGGACCCGCCCGATGGGCGCCTCCGCACGCTATGATACTCGCTTCGTGAAGATCATGCCCGTCAGAGTCGGCTGCCAGCCCCTGCGGTGTTGCGCCTCCCCCTTCCGGATTCCTGCCTGCTGCCATGCCTTCGTTGTACGTGATTCGCGGTCGAGACCAGGGCAAGTTCTTCAGCGTTGAAGGGCAAACAACCCATATCGGTCGCGATACGTCCTGCACGATTCAATTGCTCGATAACGAAGCCTCGCGAACCCACGCCCAGATCCGCACGCAGGCGAACGCAGCGGGCGCGATTCACGAACCAGTTTTCGAGTTGATCGATCTGGAGAGCAGCAACGGGACGTTGGTCAACGGCCAGCCGATCACCCGTTATACCTTACGCAGCGGCGATCGGATTCAGATCGGCCAAACGTTGATGATTTTCACCGGCGGCGGCTCGCCCGATTCGATCCAGGCAGCTCACAGCGTCGATATCATCAGCCAGGCGCAAGCGACCGAGGCTTCGCGGATCGTTTCCTCTTGGGCTCCCTCGGTACTTTCCGGTCGCGCCGCGGAAGTCGAACCCGAGGTGGCGGCCGAGAATCTCGACCGGCGCAGCTTGGACGTGATGTATCAAACCGCGATTGCCGTCGGCCGCACGATGGATATTCCGGAGCTGTTGGAGAGGATTTTGCGATTGGTGTTCGATTGGGTCGAGGCCGATCGTGGCTGCGTGATGTTGCGGGACAGTGATTCGGACGAACTTCGCCCGGCAGCCCGCTGTGATCGCAGCCACCAACCGGCCGATCGGATGGCGATCAGCCGCACGATTCTCGATTTCGTCATCGAGCGTCGCGAGGGGGTGCGAACGACCGACGCCCGCGAAGACGCGCGCTGGGACCCCGCTCATTCGATCGTGCAAATGGGGATTCGCGAAGCGCTCTGCGTCCCCTTGTTGGGGCGCTACGAGTGCGTTGGCGCGTTGTACGTGGATACCTTTACTTCGGCCGGTCAAGCTGCGGGTGGGCAAGCTGCGGGTGGGCATCCGCAGAGTCGCTTTAACGACGAGCATTTGCGGCTGATGACGGCGATTGGGCACCAAGCGGCTTTGGCCATCGAGGATACATTCTACTACTCTTCGCTGTTGCAAAATGAACGTTTGGCAGCTATCGGTCAAACAATCGCAATTATCTCTCACCACATGAAGAATATCTTGCAAGGCATGCGGGGGGGCGGATATTTAATTGGCGCGGGGTTGGAGCGACAAGATCAGGATGCCATTCGCCGTGGCTGGCGGATTGTGGAAAAGAACCAGGAGCGAATTTCACATCTCGTGCTCGATATGCTTTCCTACAGCAAAGACCGAGAACCGGAACGTGAGTTGGCCGATTTGAACGCCACCGTTGCCGATGTGGTGGAACTCATGCAGGTGCGGGCGGAAGAACAACAGTGTGTGCTGGAGTTTTTTCCGGCCGAAGGTTTGCCAGCTTGCCAGTTTGACAACGAAGCGATGCATCGCGCGATTCTCAACCTCGTCACCAATGCCTTGGACGCAGTCGCCGATATCGAGCAGGCCCGCATTTGGCTGCGCAGCGGTTACCATGGTGAACAAGGATGGTGGCTGGAGGTTGCCGACAATGGTCCGGGGATCAGCCCTGAGGATCGCGACAAAGTGTTTTCGTTGTTTGAATCTCGCAAAGGAAATCGCGGCACCGGATTGGGGTTACCGGTTAGCCAAAAAATTGTCGCCGAACATGGCGGCACCATCGAGTTGCTCGAACCCGACCAGCCAGCCCGGCAATCGGGTTGTACCTTTCGCATCACCTTGCCAGCCGGCGATCAGGATGCCGAATTGTTAGCTAATCATGAGACATTATCGTAAAAGCCAGGCTTTGCGAGGAGCGCTGGTGTCCCGGCTTTAGCCGGTCAAGCGCAATCCGGATCGCCTAAAGGCTAGACACCAGCGCACGCTGGTGTCCCGGCTTT
>CAZHTX010000236.1:0-8626 GCA_964535475.1 uncultured Pirellulaceae bacterium | reverse complement strand
GGCGGCTTACGTGCAACGCCTGGGAGATAGCCCGGCGCGGCTGTACGATACGCGAAAAACAACCGTTGGCTGGCGTCGTCTTGAGAAATATGCAGTCCGCTGCGGTGGCGGCCATAACCACCGGACAGGGCTTTACGACGCCATTTTGATTAAAGATAACCACCTCGCGTTGAGCCGACAGATTCAAGCCGAAGAGACCGGCGATTCGCAACCGCAAAGCAATGCCGCCGACCCGACCGGGGCAATTCGACAGGCTCGCCGCTATATCCAACAACTCGGCGCCGCCGCGGCCACGATGATTATCGAAGTGGAAGTCGACACGCTCAGCCAACTCGAGCAGGCGTTGAGTGAAGCCCCCGACATCGTGCTGGTCGATAACTTCAGCCTGCCCGAGCTTCGGCAGGCAGTGGCCTTGCGTGACCGACTGGCTCCGCAGGTTTCCCTGGAAGCATCGGGAGGCATTTCCTTGGAGACGATCGGAGCAATCGCGCAAACCGGCGTAAACCGCATCAGCTGTGGAGCGATCACCCATCAAGCGACTTGGTTGGACCTGGGATTAGATTGGCTTGACTCCAAAGCAAGCTAGGTTTGGGGGTCATCCCTGCGAGCAACTCGCTGAATACCGCTGACGCCAACCCGACAACAGCCGAGTTGGCGACGGATACTCAGTTGGGCACTCGCCCTTTCGCGCCCCCGCATCACCACCTGAAGTTTTATGCCAAGTCCAGGTATCATCCGACTGCAACGTTCGATCTGGGACTTTCTCCAACCGACCGCCGATGCTTTGTGCATCTACGGAGCGATGTGGTTGGTGAATGTGCTGGCCAGAGGCTACGTTGAAGTTGCGGCACATTTTGTGGCCGTCACGGCGGTGGTGGTGTTTCTGCTCGCCGGCCAATTAACCGGTTTGCATCGTCGCTGGTCGACGCTGACCAGCAACCAAGAAATCCTTTCCATTGTCGGCACTTGGCTGCTGACCCTGGTGACGTTGGCAATGATCGGTTTTGTCACACGTTACACCGAAGTTTTTGCCCGTTCGGTGCTAGTGACTTGGGCTGTTTTGGCGCCCACCGGCATCGGCTTGGCCCGCATGCTGTTGCTGGTCATGCGCGAGTATTTTCTTAAGAATGGAATTGGTGTCCGCCGCGTGGGAATCGCCGGCATGAACACCCTAGGCGTTCAAATCGCCGAGAACATTCGCGCCGAACCAGGGTTGGGGCTGAGCCTCTACGGCTTCTTTGATGATCGCGGCAGATTGCGGAACACCGAACAACCTGAAGACTTGCAGGAACTGGCGGGCTCACTCCGCGATCTCGTCGACGCGGCGATCAACCATCAAGTCGACATTGTGATGATCACCTTGCCGATGCGAGCCGAATCTCGCATTCGCTTTGTCTTGGATCAGCTCAGCAATTCAACGGTCTCGGTTTATATCGTACCCGACTTTTTTGTCTTTGAACTGCTGCACTCCCGTTGGACGTCGGTGGGAGGTTTACCGGCGGTCAGCGTATTTGAAAATCCTCTCTACGGAGTCGACGGGGCGCTGAAACGAGCGGTCGACGTGGGGCTCAGCCTCTGCGGTTTGCTGGTCGCCGGCCTACCCATGATGTTGATTGCCTTGGCGGTCAAGCTAACCTCCGCGGGCCCGGTATTCTTTCGCCAGCGCCGCTATGGACTAGACGGGCAAGAAATTCGCGTCTGGAAATTTCGTTCGATGCGAGTTTGCGACGACGGCGGAACAGTCAAGCAGGCGACTAAGGACGACCCCCGGGTAACGCGGCTAGGCGCATTCCTGAGGCGCACCAGCTTGGATGAACTTCCCCAATTGTTTAACGTGCTGGAAGGCTCCATGTCGTTGGTCGGCCCACGCCCCCACGCCAACGCGCACAACGAGCAATATCGCGGACAAATTCGCGGCTACATGCTGCGTCACAAGGTAAAACCGGGAATCACCGGACTGGCCCAGGTGTCAGGCTGTCGCGGCGAGACCGATACGATCGACAAAATGCAGCGGCGGATCGAGTGGGACCACCGCTACATTCGCCAATGGTCGATCTGGCTCGACCTAAAAATTCTTGCCAAGACGCTGCTGGTCGCTTGGCGGCAACCCGAAGCGTACTAGGCTATTTGCGGCTCATCGCTTCCACAACCGCTTTGCCCATATCGGCTGGCGTGGGGGCGACGGAGATACCCGCTTCCTCCAAGGCGGCGACCTTTTCGGTAGCCGTCCCCTTGCCACCGCTGATGATCGCTCCGGCGTGTCCCATCCGTTTACCGGGAGGCGCGGTGCGTCCAGCGATAAAAGCGGCGACAGGTTTGGTGACATGTTCTTTGACAAAGGCGGCGGCTTCTTCTTCGGCCGAACCACCGATTTCACCAATCATCAAAATGGCTTCGGTCTGATCGTCTTCTTGATAGAGTTTGAGCAGATCGATGTAGTTCGTGCCCACGATTGGATCGCCGCCCAAACCAACGCAAGTGCTTTGCCCCAACCCGAGGTTGCTGGTTTGCCACACCGCTTCGTAGGTCAGCGTCCCGCTGCGACTCATCACACCGACTTTGCCGACTTGGTGAATGTAGCCGGGCATGATGCCGATCTTGCAACCGCCGGGAGTGATCAGTCCGGGGCAGTTAGGGCCAATCAAAACTGAGTTACTGGCCCGCACTTTTTGGTAGACGCGGACCATATCGAGCACCGGCACCCCTTCAGTAATGGCCGCGATGACTTTGATCCCGGCATCGATCGCTTCGAGAATCGCATCCGCGGTGAAGGGTGGGGGGACAAAAATCATGGTCGCATCAGCCCCCGTGGCAGCGACCGCTTCTTCGACGGTGTCGAAAACAGGCAACCCTTCGGCTGTCTGCCCGCCTTTACCGGGAGTCACACCCCCGACCATCTGCGTGCCATATTCCTTGCACCCGCGGGTGTGGAACGAACCGGCACTTCCAGTAATTCCCTGGCAGATTACTTTTGTATTTGCGTCAACCAGAATGGACATAAGTCAATAATCCGTGAATTGGTATGTTGCGGCGGCTGGGCGCCACAGGAAATCGAATCATGCCGACAACCAAGGTCGGCAAAAAGGGAATCAAAGGAGTGAACTACTGAATCGCGGCGACAACTTTTTCAGCCGCGTCGGTCAAATCGTTGGCGGTGATGATATCGATATCGCACTCAGCCAACATTTTGCGTCCCTCCTCAACTTCAGTCCCTTCAAGACGCACGACCAGCGGCACGTTAAAGCCGACCTGCTTGCCAGCTTCGATGATCGCCGAAGCGATCGTGGTGCAGCGGGCGATCCCACCGAAGATATTCACCAGCACTGCTTTGCAGTTTGGATCGGAAAGCAGAATCCGAAACGCTTCGGTGACTTGCTCCGTGTTGGCTCCCCCGCCGACGTCCAAAAAGTTAGCCGGCTGGCCACCGTGGTACTTGATGATGTCCATCGTCGACATTGCCAAACCGGCACCATTGACCAAGCAGCCGATGTTGCCTTCCAGTTTGACGTAGCTCAACCCCGTATCGGCGGCTCGCACCTCGGCGGGATCTTCCTCAGATAAATCCCGCAACTCCTTCAGCTCGCCGTGACGATAGAGCGCGTTGTCGTCGAAAGTCACCTTGGCATCGAGCGCGATCATCGCGCCATCACCGGTGATCACCAACGGATTGATCTCCAGCATCGCACAGTCCAACTGAACGTAGGTGCGACACACTGCCTTCATAAATGCTTCGGCCGAGCGGACCGTCTTGCCTTCGATGCCCAGCTTCTTGCAAATTTTGCGAACTTGGAAACTCTCCAAGCCAATCGCCGGATCAAAGTGTTCCTTGAGGATCTTCTCGGGCGTTTCCGCAGCGACTTCCTCAATCTCCACGCCACCCTCGGAGCTGACCATCAACACCGGCATGGCAGTTTCACGGTCTAAGACAATGCCCAGGTACAGCTCGCGAGCAATATCGCAGCCCTGCTCGATGAAAACCTGATTGACGGTCTGGCCAGGCTGGCCGGTTTGAATCGTGACCAAGTGATTGCCCAGCAGCCGGCTGGCCACTTCCCGCGTCTCCGCGGCGCTGCGGACTAATTGCACGCCGTGTTGCTGAGGATGCTCGGTGATCGTTCCCTTGCCTCGCCCGCCGGCGTGAATCTGCGCCTTGATCACAGCTAACGAACCGCCCAGCTGCTCGAAAGCGGCTGCCGCTTCGTCCGGCGTGCGGGCCACATGCCCATCCAAGACTGGCACACCGGCCTGACGAAATAACTCTTTGGCTTGATACTCGTGGATCTTCATCCGGTAATTCCCGCAGTGACACCGTGGTCATCGTGAAGCGACTGGTCAGCTCAAAAAAACAAGCGACCAACGTGACGTTCCCCCGCCCAACCACTCCGAAATCAAGGAGCGTTACCGAGCGGGTTGCGAGATTATAGAACCGGAGAAATCGGCATTAAAGGTGGGGAGTGGCAAACAAAACGACTGACGGCCAATTTACCCCCTGTAGCTCACCTGCAATCGGACTGCGAAGCCGAATATTGCAGCCGCGGATCATCCAAACCCAAGCGTTTCATTTTTTTGTACAGCGTGGTGCGATTAATTTCTAATTCCTCAGCCGTGGCAGCTCGATTCCAATCGTTTCGCCGCAAGGCCTCGAAAATAATCTGCCGCTCCGGCTCTTCCAACGCATCGCGAAGACTCTGCGGCTGACTGATCCAACTCGTGCTGGACGCCTGGTCAACGCCGCCAAATGGCTCGCCGCCAAATTGCTCGCCGCCAAATTGCTCAGAGCCACGCTGCTCTGGGCCACGCTGCATCCCAGCCAACTCTCCCGGCTCTTTTCCCGCGACGCCACCAGCCGCAGCATTCGCTCCCGACCGTCGACTTTGTCCGCCGAGCGGCGGGGCGATGGAGAACTGGGTTGCGGAACTTCCGCCACCGCTGATCTGCGGCGGCAAATCGGCGACACCCAAAACCGGTTCCCGAGCCAACAACACGGCCCGTTCAACCACATTCTCCAGCTCGCGAACATTTCCCGGCCAGGCGTATTGCTGCATGCAGGCGATCGCCTCCCGATCGAATCCTTCAATTTCCTTACCGGCATCCTCGACCGCTTTCCGCAAGAACTGATCGACTAACAAGGGAACATCCCCGGCTCGTTGACGCAGCGGTGGCAACTCGATGTTGATCACGTTGACGCGGTAATAGAGATCCTGACGAAATCGCCCCTCCTGAACCGCTTGGGCTAAATTTTCATTCGTCGCTAAGATAACGCGCGTGTCGACCGTCTCGGTGACTTCCCCCCCCACCTGCTCGAATTGCAGCTCCTGCAACACCCGCAACAACTTGACTTGCATGGCCGGCGTGGCGGTGGCGATCTCGTCGAGAAACAGCGTCCCCTTGTCGGCCAACTTGAATTTGCCCGTCTTGTTGACCGTCGCTCCCGTAAAAGCGCCCGCCACGTGACCAAACAACTCACTCTCCAACAACGACTCCGGCAAAGCGCCGCAGGCAACTTCGACGAATGGCTTGTTGGCGCGATTGCCGCGACGATGAATCGCCCGCGCAATCATCGATTTACCCGTACCATTCTCGCCCGTGATCAAAATCGAAGCCCGCGCATCAGCCACGCTGTCGATCAAATCAAAAACTTTCAGCATCCGGTAGTCATGCCCCAGAATTTGATCGCTACCAAACTGACGCTCCAATTGCTGCTTGAGATCCGCGTTCTCAGCCTCGATGCGGCGGTGCGTAAGCGCTCGATCAATCGCCAAGGAAAGCTCCTCGTCGATCATCGGCTTGGTCAGCAAATCGAAAGCACCCGCTCGCACCGCCTCAATTGCCGTCTCTGGGGTGGCATATCCGGTTACCACCAAAATCTCACATTCTGGCTGTTGTTGTCGCACAAAAGGAATTAATTCAAAACCATCTCCGTCCTCCAGACGTAAATCTGTTATGACCAGATGGTAGGGGTGCTGCCCAAGACAACTACGGCCCTCGGCGAGCGAGCCCGCGACGTCCACATGCATCCCCTGCTCAACCAACCACTGTGCCATGGATTCGGCGAGGTGACGATCGTCGTCGACAAGCAAGAGATGCGGGGTTTCTGGCATTTGAAGAGGCTGTGGCAAGGGAACTGCGGAACGGAATCAGCAGCCGGTAATGCGGAGCGTCGATTGCGTCGTGTATCTTTGCGGCGATTGTCTGCCTCCAGTATTTAGGTTGCAAAAATTAAACGGTCAAAGTTTGTCCCAAGTTAGTCCTTGGGTAGTCGCGACGGAATGAGTACACCTCGCCGGTGTAACTCGCAAAATCCGACCGCAGACGACATATTTGCGCCATCCGTTGCCATTTGCGCATAATGACTTGTGGGTTTTCTACTGCATATTTATAGGTATAGCTCCCGCTAATTGAGGCGCTTCGCACGCCTTTGTGTCCGTACCATCCACCCCCCCCAACGAAGCGGGTCGCCCTTCGGCCATTCGCGCGTTAAGATTATCAACCTTCAGGTAGATATATAAACGAGGTTTCGATGACGTTAAAACTTTTGATTGTGGACGACCATGAAGTCGTTCGACGAGGAATCAGCGATTTGCTCAGCGGTTCTGAGCTTGAAATCGTGGGCATCCTCGATGACGGCCAACAGGTCGTTGAAGAAATAAACCGGCTCTCTCCCGATGCCGTGTTGCTCGATGTGAGAATGGCTCAAGTCGATGGCCTAGCAGCTCTCGATCAAATCCGCCGGGAATTCCCTGACTTGCCCGTCGTGATGTTCAGCAGCTACGACAATCCCACTTACATCGCACGATCCGTGGCCCTCGGGGCCAAAGATTTCGTGCTCAAAGGGGATTCTCGCGACCACATCGTAGCGGCAGTTCGTCGCGCCGCGGAAAAGCAAACTCCGAATGCGGACAGCCTGCTCAGCCGTACGCGACAAGCCATGGACTCTAGCGGCAATCCATCCGCCGATACCTACGACTTGCCGCTAACCGCTCGTGAACTGCAAGTGCTTCGCCATATCGCCCTCGGCTTGAGCAATAAAGAAATTGCCCAGTCGTTGTCGATCAGCGTCGAAACCGTCAAGGAACACGTGCAAAACATCCTCCGCAAGTTGAATGCGGCAGACCGCACCGATGCGGCCGTTCGAGCTGTGAAACTGGGCGTCGTCTAAAGCCTGGTTTTTCCAACCGTTTGATTGATTCGTTTCAAGCAAAAAAATAACCAGCAGTCTTGGAGTTGCGATGGCAACTCCCGGATTGCTGGTTTTTTTATGTTGTAAAGCCTAATCAATAAAAACCCAATCAACAACAGCCCGCCTGCACCGCCGGCGAGCTGTCATTCAGGGCCGCGATCAGTCCCACCACCAAACGTTGTCCGCCTGAGGAGCAACCTCGGCACGCGGCTTAACCAAATCTCCCCCCACATCTTGTCGCAACGTCTCAGCGGCTAAAGCTCGCTTGGGCTGCAAGGCGACGCCCCCGCCCAGCGGTGTCAGCAAGGTGTTCCCTTTCCAAACAGCATTCACGGCTGTTTCTACTTGATGGGGCGCGGTATGCGTTTCCACAGGCAACCGAGTTTCGTCAAGCAACAATGCCATGTCCCAGCCAGCTTGTGTCGCGTAATCTTGCTGCTGAATGAAGGCAGCTGCGATCGATATATCGAACAGATTTCGCATTTGAGCGTAAACCGGCACGGCGGCGGCAATCTCCGCATATCGCTTGGTAAAGTCAGCACAAAACTGTTGGCTCGCCCGATTGACGCGGGCCCGCGCTTGACGCGCTCCCTGGGCGTTAACCAATTCCGAGGCTCCCACCAATCGCACGGCGTTGCCATCCAAGCCCATTCCCAAACCATCCTGGCTGACCGTCACGCACTGATAATCCGGCTCGAAATACCAACGTTCCATGGCGCCGGCAGCACCGGGAGTGCCAGCCGATCGCTCGGTGTAGCTCAGCATTCGCAGCGGCAAACGCTCCAAACCAATGCCGATCAATTTCATCCGGTAATCGGCTTCCACTAAAACTTGGGCAAAGTGCGTCGTCGCCGGCACACCCTTTACGGAAACAGTCTGTAAACCCAAATTCTCTTTAAGGATGTTTGCTAACCTTGCCTCGCCGCCAGGCCGTACAATGCCGACCTGGGCCAAAGCTCGATTCAGTCGTTGCAAACCCTCCTCGGTGGGATCAATCGAGACGCTGATCACACCCACGCCACGCTCGTTCGGCGGATAAGCCCGCAAAGCAGTGACGACATCCTCCAACAAAACGGTCGGCATCCCACTGTCAATGCCTCGCACGCGTCCCGATGGATCGGCAAAGAACCCTTCAGCCGGCCCGGCCAACACAATGTCGCCAGATTCCGGATAAAAGAAGACGTAACGAACGGCCGTTAATCCAGCCATCGCTTGCATTTCGGCAGTCGGTTGCTGTCCCTGCTCCAATTGCGCGGCCAACGCGGCTTCGAGACGATTGAGCGAAACTTTTCGCAACTTGCTGCTGGTAGCTAAATCGGCTCCCAATTGACGGCGAGCCGCTTCCAACCGCTGGCGATCAATACGCCCATCGACTTGGCGAACTTTCAACACTCCGTCAGGATTAATTTCCACACCGGCAATCGGTTGGTTAAATACCTGCGCAGT
>CAZHTX010000235.1:0-8631 GCA_964535475.1 uncultured Pirellulaceae bacterium | reverse complement strand
ACCAACTACGATAAACTGACTTTGGAAATTTGGACCGACGGTTCGATCAATCCCGAAATGGCTTTGATCGAAGGTGCCAAAATTCTCCGCAAGCACATCAACCCGTTCGTGCAATACCAAGAACTCGGCCCCAGCGTATTTTCTGGCGGACGAGGCGGTGGCGTAGCAGCGTCAGGGGGTGATGCTGCCCTGGATCACAAATTGAACATGCCGTTAAGCGATCTGAAGTTGTCGGTGCGGGCGAACAATTGCCTCGAATCCGAAAACATTCGCACGCTTCGCGATCTGGTTCAAAGAACTGAAGATCAATTGTTGGAAGTGCGGAACTTTGGCGATACCACTTTGCAAGAAGTGCGGGCCAAATTGGGGTCGCTCGACCTGCATCTCGGGATGCGAGTTCCCAATTCCAACGTGATGCGTTAATCGCGACTGAACATTTAGAGACTCCCGCAATCATAAAGATTTTGACATGCGACACCGACGTAAAGGCCGCGTGCTGGGACGCAGTCCCAGCCACCGTAAGGCGATGTTTAAGAATATGGCCAGCTCACTGTTCCTCACCGAACGGGATGCCGAGCTAGATGAAAACGCGCCCAAAGTAAAGGGACGGATCACTACCACCTTGCACAAGGCGAAAGAAATTCGTCCGCTGGTGGAACGCTGCATCACGATCGCCAAGAAAGCTCTGGAAGCTGAGAAAGCTTCCGAAGAGTTTGCTACCACAGCCGAGCGTGGTTCGGCCGAATGGAAGCAATGGCGTGAAAGTGAAAACTGGCGCAAGTGGGCCGATACCCGCGCACCGGCAATCACCGCCCGCCGCCGCATCCTGCAAATGATCGGTGACAAAGAAGCGATGAACGTTCTGTTTTCCGAAGTCGCTCCCCGGTTCACCGATCGTCCAGGCGGATACACGCGAATCGTGCGTCTGGCCACTCCGCGACTTGGCGACGCCGGCGTGCGAGCGATCATCGAGTTTGTTGGGCAGAACGACCGCGTCAATCGCTCAGCACAACGCCCAGCGTTCGCTGATGATGCCGAAACCGGTGAAGCAACGGAAGCGGCCGAAGCTGAACAGACGAGCTGATTGTCGCTGAAGAAAAAAATGGCTCTGCGGGTGACCGCGGATAAGAACATGCTGGAGTAGCAATTTGCTGCTCCAGCTTTTTTTATTGGCGGATCACTTGTTGCAAGTAAGGATCTGTTGCCACCAGGCGTTCGATCTCAGGATAGAGATCGCGACTGGAGAAGATCGTGTAAAACGAATCTTTGACCTGCGGCGCTTTCCGCACCGCGGCCATCCATTCGCTGCGGGAAAAGGGGTCTTGCTTGACTTCCTCCCAAAAACCGACACTTTCAAACAGCCCCGCGATTCTGGCAGAGTTTTCTCCTTGCAAACAGCTGATCAAGTAGCTGGCCACACCAACTTGCAACCCATGCAGCCGCGGACGGGATGCAATTTGATCTAAGGCGTGAGAGATTAAGTGCTCGCTGCCACTGGCCGGCCGCGAAGAACCACTCATCACCATCGCAATCCCGTTCATCATCAGGGCGGTGGCCAGCAACGTCATCCCTTCGGTGTCGAACTGCGAATGATTCATGAAGGCGTGCACTGAGCCATCGGACAGGAGAGCGGCAAAATCATTGACCGGTTCTCCCGTGGCATGAAACGCCAACTTCCAGTCTCGCACCGCGGTAAACTTGGCAACTAAATCACCGACTCCTGCTAGCGTTAGCTTCGCCGGGGCCTGTCGGCAAACGGCTGTGTCGATGACGAGACCGAAGGGGATCGCAGCGGGCAAAGAGCGTCGCTTTCCGCGCACCGTCAGGCTCGACTGCGGGCTGCAGAAACCATCATTGGAGAGCGAGGTGGGAACGGCGAAATAAGGAAGCCTTGCCAAGCTGGCTGCATACTTGGCCACGTCCAGCGCTTTGCCGCCACCGAGTCCCACGATGGCGGAAATGTCGCTGGGCAGCTCCGCGAACAAAGCAACGGTCGATTCGACGGCGATCTCCGCGACTTCCTGCCAGTGAACTGGCTCGATCCCCTGCTGGCGGAGACTTTCCGCCGCTCGTTGCGGCAGCGGTGCGACCAAATCTTGACTTTGTAACACGGCGACGCGTTGATGACTGTGCCGTTGGAGATAAATCCCCAGCCTGTCGAGCGAGCCATCTTTGACGCGCACGAGCGTGGGCAAACCGATTTGTGTGATAGTGGACATAGTTGAACGCTTAGCTGAGAAGCTGGTTGGCAATTTCCGACCAACGCTCAAAGGGCTGAAAAGCTTGCTGTTTGTTGCTCAGCGTTTCGGCCAAGTCGCTTTTGGCAAACCGGTAATCGCTGGTCACCAAACAAGCCGCCTCGCTGTCCGGTAGGCCATCGCCAGCGAACACGACCCGGCCGCCCAGTTGCTGCGCTCGCTTGACCACACCCGCTTTATCGACGCCGACCGTCTGCGAGAGAAACGGAGAGCCGATCGGCAGCCGCATATCCAATCCCACGCCGGGAACGAAGTCGCCCGGGTTGGCGTAGACTTCCAAGCGAATCCCGGCTTGGTTGAAGAGACGTTGGATGTACCAATCGCAACCGGCCGAAGTCACCACGACGTGCCAGCCCGCCGCGCGGAGGGCTCGCAACGAGGCGGGCAACTCGGGGTCCAGTTCCATCTGATCGACGACGGCCAAAACCTCCGCCTCGCTGGCCCGGATCTGCAAAAAGTATTTCCTCAGCGCTTCAAAGTGAGTCAACCTACCTTGGCGATAACCGGACCAATAATCAGGACAATCGGCGGGAATCAAATGCTCGATCGCCAAACGATAAAAATCATAGCGAGTCATCGTGCCATCAAAATCACTGACAAGAATATTGCTGCCTGCTGCGGCTTCCACAAATCCCATAATCACTATCCGTTCGTTGGCATTGGAATGCGTTAGCGGTCGCTCGGCTGGACAAGCGGTTTTAAACCAGTCTGCTCCGCTGGTACAACGGGGCTGAGGAATCCGACGCAACCCGACTTTTGACAATTGCCACCAGCGGCCAACAACTGGCCATTCTCATAGTGTTCGATCCCCAGCGAACAATCAAACTCGTGACGCCCGAGCAGCTGGAATTTATCATCCGTAACCAGCAATATCTTGGGATCGCCATAACAGCCAAACCACCAACGATCATCTGCAAACGTGGTTGTTTGAATGCCAAGATGGGTGTGGCCACTGGCGATCGTGTGTCGCTCGACAAACGTAAAGTCGGACGTGTATTCATAGACGTAGTTTTCTGGAACGCCGGCGGGTAGCCCGCCGACGACGAAGAATCGTTCCCCTCGCTTGCCGATCCCCCCGGCTCCGTGGAATACTTGCGGTGTGGCATGTTTGGCGAGCAAACTTAAGTCGTCAGCGCGATAAACGTAAACCCAAGAATCGGCGTTGCCGGCCGGGTCATTGAACTTACCCAAGTTGACCGCGACGTAAACCTTGCCATCGTGGTAGGTCAAATCTCCATGATGATCAGGAACTGTGACTTGCTGCAGTCGCTGGCCTTGCAAGTCGGTCTTTACCAGACGCGTGGTAAAGCTCCAGAAAATAGCTTCCGCGGAAATCGCCACCCCTTGAAGGTGCTTGGGGTAGGAGCCTTCACAGTCGACACGACCGCTGATTTGCGCCGGCTGAACGGGAGCCAACTCTTTCGCGTGCGCAGGACCAACTGCTGCGGCCAAGCCAACAGCCACGCAGATCAGCAGGTAGTTAGCCGGCAAAAAATTGGCCGGGGGGTAAACGTAAGAATGAGGTTTATTGTTGAGCATCGTTGTTTCACTTATGCGTGAAGGAACAAGTGGTGTTTAAGTCGCCTTTCGCTCCGCCGAAAGTTTAATCACATGTTACTTTCGCGGAGCGAAAGGCGACACTCGCACACGGGCCGCAAATTGTATCCGGTGCCCACCGGCTGAGTATCACTTCAGCTACAATAATTCATTAAGCAATGAACCGGTGGCGAGCGGAAAAACCGCAAACGGTTGGTTAGCCGTGTCGGCATCACCCCCCGGCTTCCGTTTTCGCATCGCGTTTGCTTGTCCTGTAAAGATCCACGACCCGAGTTCGCAAAGTTGTCATGCTATCAGTCATCGCCCGTTTCAAACTGGCTCTCCGGTCAGGTTTAAGTCGAGCTAATTTACAGCGAGCCGGTTTCGCTGCGTTCGCTGCCGCCTGCTATTGGTCGTCAGGAGTTAACCAGTGCACCACGGGTTGCCTCTCCAAGCCAGTTTGTTTTGCGGCAACAACTGAGGACGCAGCGGCTGCTGATGAACACGATGAAGGAGCTGATGATACAGCTGCAGCAGCCAGCCAGGCTGGCACGGCGAAGTTTCCTCAGAGGGTGGCCACGGCCCATTTACCGAACGTCGTGCAAGTGCATCCCAGCGTGCTCTCGGGAGGTCTGCCTGCGGACCGAGCTGCCTTTGCTGAGCTACAGCGGTTGGGTGTCAAAACGGTTCTCAGCGTTGACGGGGCACAGCCTGATGAAGCGGCCGCCGCAGAGTTTGGTTTGCGTTACGTTCACCTGCCGCACGGTTACGATGGCATCTCCGAAGAACGCGGGTTGGAATTAGCCAAAGCACTGCGTGAGCTGGAGGGCCCGATTTACATTCACTGTCATCATGGCAAGCATCGCAGTCCGGCCGCTGCGACGGTGGCTTGCGTGGCGGCCGGCATGTTGCCCGCCAAGTCGGCGTCGGCGGTCCTGAAAATGGCTGGCACCAGTCCTCATTACCTTGGTTTGCACCAAGCCGCTGCAAATGCGCGGCCAGTGGCGCCGCACCTGCTTGATCAACTTGAGGTCGAATTTGTGGCACACGCCCAGGTGCCCGCACTGGCCGAGGCGATGGTGCAGTTGGAACACACCCATGAGCGGATCGGCCAGATCGCAGCGGCCGGTTGGCAGCCACCTGCCGAGCACCCTGATTTGGAGCCCGCGCACGAGGCGTTGCTGCTTCGCGAGCATTTTACGGAGTTGATCAGGGCCGAGGAGAACACGGGGCGTGAGCCTAAGTATATGGAATTATTGCGTGATTCCGCAGAGGCGTCCGAGTCGTTGGAGCGGGCGATTCGGGAATGGCAAGCCGCCAAAACAACCGGCCCCCCACCGCAAACGCTGGATAATTTTGCCCGCCGGGTCGGCGAGAATTGTCGTAAATGCCACCTCATGAGCCGCGATCTACCCCGCCAGCGGCCAGCGGAAAAATGAGCCTCAGCCCGAAAAAAACAGCCTGAGCCCGATGTTTTTTGGGGTGCGGTCTGAGTTTTGCGGGTAATTGCCCCCCGTTGGGTAGCCAAAAAGGGAAACTTCAAGACAGTTGTTGATTTTGCCTTGGAGGGACCGATATAATGTTGAGTGGCGCTAGTCCGCCATCCCGCCTTCGCCAGCCGCTTTGCTGGCACCAACAAATTCCCACTGATGGGAGAGTAAAAATCATGTTGTCGATTGTTGGCTCTCGAGGTTCCAAGTATTGCGACGGCGTCTCGCGTCGCGGATTCCTAAAAATAGGTGGCCTCTCCTGCGGAGTTGGCGGCTTCACCCTGGCCGATTTAATGCGTGCCGAAGCTGCTTCCGGATCGACGGGGTCGCACAAATCGGTCATCAATATCTTTTTGGCCGGTGGTCCGCCCCATCAAGACATGTGGGAAATCAAAACCGAAGCTCCCAGCGAGATTCGGGGCGAATTCAAGCCCATTAAGACAAACGTCTCCGGAATTGAAATTTGCGAAGTCTTTCCCCGCTTGGCCCAGCAGATGGACAAAGCGGCCGTGATTCGCAGCGTCGTCGGCTGTGCGGGTGGACACGATGCCGTGCAGTGTATGTCGGGCTGGCGGCCTAATGATTTGAAAAATATCGGTGGGCGTCCGGCAATTGGCGCGGCGGTTTCCAAGTTGTTTGGTCCCGTCGACGCTTCGGTGCCACCCAACATCGGCTTGGCCGCCAACACCAAACATATGCCTTGGTCCGATTCGGGGACAGCCGGTTTCCTCGGTTCGGCCTACGCACCGTTTAAACCAGACGGGCCGGGCATGAAGAATATGACGCTCAACGGAATCACCTTGGAGCGTTTGTCGGATCGCCGCAGCCTACTGCAAGAAATCGACACCCTGCGGCGTGACATCGACGTGACCGGTGCGATGGAAGGCATGGATGCATTTGGCCAGCGAGCGTTGGACGTGTTGACCAGCAGCAAGCTGATCGACGCGCTCGACCTTAGCAAAGAAGACCCCAGCGTGGTCGCTCGCTATGGTGACGGCAAGCCTTACAAGTACCAGTACGATGGGGCGCCGACTTGTAATGACCATCTGTTGATGGCGCGACGCTTGGTGGAAGCGGGTGCCCGCGTGGTCAGCCTCAGCTATGGTCGCTGGGATAGCCACGGACAAAACTTTGACCTCGTCCGCGATCATGGTGGCAAACTGGATCAATGCCTCAGCGCGCTGATCGAGGATTTAGAACTGCGCGGCATGCTCGACGATGTCACAATCGTGGTATGGGGTGAATTTGGCCGCACTCCCAAGATTAACGCAGGTGCCGGGCGCGACCACTGGAACCAAGTGAGTTGTGCCTTCCTGGCTGGCGGTGGCATGCGCACTGGACAAGCCATCGGGTCTACCAACCGGCTCGGCGAGGAAGCTGCCACGCGGCCCGTCCATATGCAAGAAATCATGGCTACCCTATATCACAATTTGGGTATCGATACTTCGGCCGTGACGATTGCCGACCCGACCGGTCGTCCGCAATTCTTGGTCGACCATGATCCGATCGCAGAATTGATTTAGCAGCCAGCGGTGTCTTAGGACCAATCTTTCGCATTTGCTCCCGCCTCCCAATAGATGAATGCCATGTTGTTTCGTCAGACCCTGATATATGCTGCCGCGTGCTGTGGACTGGCGACAACGTTTGTTGGTGGTGGTCGACTTTGGGCAGAGTCCCCGGAGCCGGCGCTGGCAGCCGACAAAAGTGACGTTGCCGCGGGCGACTCTCCAGTTGTCACGCCCACCGTCCAGCTGCAATTCAATAATTCAACCGCAGCAACGATGCTTCGCGGGCAAGATGCTCGCTTGCAATTGGTCGTCGCCGGTGCGAATGCCAATGGCGACCTCCGCGACGTGACCCGCCAAGTTCACTTGCGAGCCGTTCCCGAGGGGATCGTCAACGTCGATAGCAGCGGTTACGTCGTGCCCGTCGCCGATGGTGACGTCACGATCATCGCCAGTTTGTCGGATGGTTCTCCGGCCGGCATTCCGGCGGCAGATCCTCAGACTGCCGAATTCAAATTGTCGGTCACCGATACTGGCAATGAGCCGCCGCTTAGTTTCCCCGGACGCATCGTTCCCATCTTTACCAAGCTGGGTTGCAATGGCGGAGGTTGCCATGGCAAAGCAGCCGGGCAGAATGGTTTTCAATTATCGTTATTAGGTTTTGAACCTCGCGAAGACTATAAACACCTGGTCGGTGAATCGCGGGGCCGCAGGGTCTCACCCGCTATGCCCGATCATAGCCTGTTGCTGCTCAAAGCGATCAATGCCTCGCCCCACGGTGGCGGACAACGATTGGAAAAAGACAGCCATGAATACCGCATCCTCCGACGTTGGGTCGCCCAGGGAATGCCTTACGGCGAGGGTGAAGGTCCACAAGTGGAGTCGATTCAAATTGTCCCCCAACACCGTCGCCTGTTCCCCGCAGCCGAGCAGCAATTGGCCGTTGTGGCGACCTATTCCGATGGCACCGTGGAGGATGTGACGCGGGCCGCGGTGTTCGAGTCCAATGATCCTGACATGGCCGAAGTTTCCCCGACTGGCTTGGTGAAGCTTGGTTCCATGATTGGTGACGTTGCCGTGATGGCCCGCTATCAGGGACAGGTAACCGTGTTTCGCGCCGACATTCCGCTCCCGGCGCAACAGTTACAGTTGGCTGCCGGCGAATCGCTCACTCCCCAACCTCGCAACCTCGTCGATACGCACGTGTTTGCGAAACTTCAGTCGCTCGGTATTCCCGCCTCGGGCGAGTGTGACGATGCCACTTTCTTGCGACGCGTTACGCTCGATATCGCGGGCCGCCTGCCAACGCTGGCCGAAACCGAGCAGTTCGAGCAAGATCAGGCCGCTGATAGACGCGAGCAATTAGTCAAACGTCTGTTAGCCAGCCAAGATTACGCGGAGTACTTTGCTTCTAAGTGGAATGCCATTCTGCGGAACCGGCGGCAACGTGGTGAACTGCATTATTCCACCATGGCCTTTTACGATTGGATTCGTTCCGGCCTCGATGCCAACAAACCTTATGATCAATTTGTGCATGAGATCATCTCCGCCGCCGGCAGCGTGGCTAATAATCCGCCGGTAGCCTGGTATCAGCAGGTGCCAGATATCAATCAACGGGTGGAAGATGCCGCGCAACTGTTCCTCGGTCAACGCGTACAGTGCGCACGCTGTCATCACCATCCTTATGAAAAGTGGAGTCAAGCTGATTACGCGCGGATGGCGGCATTCTTTGCCACCGTCACGAAACGCGTCGATGGTGACCCGGCGGAACCCATGTTCTTTACCCGAGTGGCAGCAGCCACGCAGCCCGATCCCAAGTCGGGGCAAGCCCTGGCGCCGGCC
>CAZHTX010000234.1:0-8670 GCA_964535475.1 uncultured Pirellulaceae bacterium | reverse complement strand
CTGTGTTCCACCGAAAGATGTGGCGACCACCGTGACTGGTGGCGCCGTTGGATTGGGATCATAGATCGTGAATTTAGCTTGCTGGGGCTGCTCACGGTCGATACCGAAGAACAGCAAGCGGCCGGCCAAGTTGAACATCCGCATTGAGGCATCCACACCTCGGATGGTCTCAGCCACCGTGGTCCATTGGTCGGTTTCGCTGTCATAAACTTCCAGCGATGGGCACTCGGCAAAGTGGCCATCCGCGTTGCTGAATCCACCGAACAGGTAAATCTTTTTGTCCTCGGCGACAACCATCGGGAAGACGCGGGGGGCGGTCGGGGATGCGGCAGTTCGCCAAGCACGTGTTTGCAAATCAAACACATCCACGGTCGGTTCAATCTGCATTCCCTCGCCGAGTCCACCGATCATGAAATACTCATCACCGATGAGTGCACCGCCGAATGAACGTCGAGGATGTGGGATGGTAACTTCGGGGAGGGGAGCAACCGCAGATTGATCGCCCCACCAATGTAAAACGTTATTCAGCAGTCCTTGGCTATGCCCCGCACCACTGCCACCGAGTATCCAGATGGCATCATCGTGGGCAACAGCGGCGGCCATCGCGCGCGGCTCGGGCAGTTTTGTTTCCACGACGTCCCAGGTTTCAGCCTTGGGGTCGAATTCGAGCAGTTCGTTAATCGCGGCGAATTTTGCTGCAGCGAAATTCATCCCGCCGGCGATTACAATCTTTTCGTGCTCGCTGGTTTGTTTATTCAGGACTGCCGAACCGCTTTGGACTGGGAACGGCATGTCGGGTAAACGCTTTACCGATTGGTTGCCGATGTCGAAAACGAATGCTTCATCGACAAAGGCCGACTCGCTGAAATCATGCGGTTCCCAACTGGCGTTACCTCCGAATGCATATAACTTCGCGGCGGAGAGTAATAACGCTTGACTATGTTTGGCGCGACCGTCATAAGGTAGCGTCCAGGAGACAATCTTATCACCGGCGGTGGTACTTGGATCCACTTTTAAGGATTCCACCAGGGCGGTGCGGCCAATGTTTGAACCTGTGCCACCGAGTGCTAACAACCGATCGTTGCCGACCGGCAGCAGTCTCAAGAACATGCGAGGAAATAACAGCCTGTCGGCAACCTCCCAAGCGGCGCCGTCGGCGGAGAGTCGATAAACAATCCCCGAGGCGCCGGTTGAGTAGAGGTGGCCACCAACGGCGAAGGAACTGGTGGCGAAGCCGGTCATGCGATTATCGCTAACCAATTCCGGGCCTGCTGACCAGCTATTCGTTTTGGGATCGTAGACCGACGTTGTCCGCAGGAAGCCGTTGGGGCTGATCCCGCCGAGGACATAGAGTTTCCCTTGGTGTGCCGCCGCCGAGATCGCCCGCAGGGAATAGCCGGGACCGGGCAGTTCTTGCCAGCCGGCATCAGGATTGTCGAGATCGAAAGCGTGCATGGTTTCGTGCCAAGGAGCAGTCCGCGCTGCGCTCGTCCCTTGCAGATCCCAGCCGCCGACGACGTAGATGGTGCGATTAACAATGGCGGCATCGAGTGATGAACGTGGTACCGGCAGGGGTTCCAGCTCGGTCCACGTGTCGGCCTCGATATCGTAGCGAGCAAAGTGGTCCGTCGAATTGAAAATGGCCTCTTGTTGATCCTCCATATTGATGAACGAAAGCCCGCCAATGCGATAGATGGATTTGCCATCGGTTACCAACGCCGTGCTTTGCGAGGACTCGTGCATCGCCAATTCTTCCCAGTCGGCCGCCGGGTCATCGAAGCGAATCCGGCGAAAATGCTCGACCAATAAGTCTTTACCGAAACCGTGTGCTTCGCCATCGTGCCCACTGAAGACGTACAAATACTCTCCCACCACGCACGCACCAAAACTGGTTAAAGATTCGGGCAGCGGTTTGTGTAGTTTCGAGGTGGAAACCTGACCCGTTTCGGCGGACTCTTGGTCATTCACCGGAATGCCCCCCGCGGTCAGCGTTGCTTGAGCGTGCATGATGAACGCGGTTAGCAGCGTGGCGGCGGTGAGGCGCCGAAGGAAATGGGATCGATTCATGTCAGCCTCGGTGATGAAGTGGAAAGCCAGGCAGTTGGCGAAGCGAGGGGGCAATGTTGGAGCGTGAAATTTTGGCGTGGTTTGCTTATTCGCCGATGGCGAACAGCTTATCACCGCGCCGAATGATCAGGCGATTTCCGAGGGGCGCGGCCGCGTATAAGACATCGCCGCCACCAAAGCCGGGTTGTTTGTCCGCGTCGCCACCCTCGGGCCAGCAACGGTTACTGGCGATCTGCTTGCCGTCGGCCAATGAGATGACGCTGGTGGTTCCCTTGTATCCGAAAATGTAGAGGTAATCTCCAGCAACGATCGGCGTCGACCAGATGCCGCCAGCGTCGGTGCGGTCGATGCTGACTTGTTCGCCCGTCTCCAGGTCGAGCCGATAGAGCACGCCGGTGCGGTTTACAATCGCCGCGGTATCGCCAGCCACGACGGGGCTGCCAAACGTGCAGGTTGCCTTTTTGGCTTGCCATTTGTAGGCGGCTTGGAAAGAGCCATCTGCTTGTGGGGAGATTTGAATTAAGCCGTTGCTCGCCGCGGCGGCACCAGGCTGGGTTTCACCGCGTCCGTCTGACGCGCCGATCAGGAACTGTGCTTCGCCCGCGGGGGTGGGTGTGCACGAGGTGTTGTTGGAAATCTCAGCGAATTCCCACAAGCGATTTCCGTCGGCAGGGTCCAGCCCAATGATCTTGCCACTGGCGCTGCATACCAGATGTTGTCCTCCGGCGACCGGAATTAAACGGGGTGAACCCCACGAGGTCGATCCCACACCGGGTACCTTCCAAGCAACATTGCCGGTCTTTGGTTCGAGTGCCAAAACGTAGGGCTCTTCGCTCCGTTCCACCCAGACAAAGACATGGTCGGCATTGGCTTCCAGGGAAGCGGCCAAGCCGTGGCGAGCTTCGATCTTGCCATATTTTTCCACCAGGTTGAGTTCCCACTGGCGGTCGCCACCAGGAGACACGGCAACCAGCAAGCCGCCTTCGAAAAAGGCCACGAAGCCTTCCGCGGTGGCCACGGCGGATGGCGCCGCCCGGCTGACCATCGGTGTGTTGGCAAAGGGGGATGGGTTGGTGAGATCGACTTGCCAAAGCTTTGTGCCGTCAACGATTGAATAAGAGGAGAGGTGGTAGTTGTCTTTATTTTCTCCGCTGGTCGAAGTCACAACGATTTGGTCGTGCGCGATGATCGGCGTCGATTGGCCATAGCCGGTGATGTCGGCGGTCCAGGCGATGTTCTGGTCGGGTGACCACTGAGTGGGAAGCTTTAGATCGGTCGCGAGTTGGCCGCCATTTTGGAAGCTGGACCAGTTGGGAGGAGCAGCCAGCACAGTGCTGGAGAGCAACATCACGATTAGGAGTTGGCCCCCGCTGCGCATAATCCGCTGGGGCAGGGAAGCAAGTTTGAAAACGTTCATGAGAAATCCGATTGCGGCGAACAGGGCCGCTCAAAATGGGACCATGGGGGAAACAAATCGTAACGGCTGTGAGGTTACGAACCGATTTGAAAACAGCTTCTTCGCCGAGGCCTGAGAGGCGGTGCGGCGCGGTTTTCGATTAGGTTTTAAGCCAGAATGAGATGCAACCATACCAAGCTGTCCGCGGAAACGGATAAAAAAGTGCCAAACGCTAGAGCCGAGAAGTTGAGCGATCAAGTTACGAGCTGCCACGAGATCCTGTGGCGAGTCCGCGTGATGCATCGTCTATTTGGCTGGCTACTGGCGTTGGCTGGCTGCTAGATGCTTTCTAGATATTGAGAATCATTCTCAATAGCCTGGGATTTTATTCGAACCGGCCGCCCTGTCAAGAGTGGGATCTGGATTTCGGGCGGCTGAGGAAATTGGCGCGCTGCGGCTGGGCCCCTGGGACCCGCGCAACGCCTGCGTCCGAGGGGCAAACGGTGCGCGGCTAACTGCTAATTGCTAATTGCTAATTGAGCTACACCGCGGCGGCGGTGCCGATGCCCAGCACAACCAGAATGAACAGCAGCAGCGCCAGCACCAAAAAGATACCGAACGTAATTTTGGCGACGGTGGCGGCCGCACCGGCGACGCCCGTGAAACCGAGCGCCCCGGCGATGAGCGAGATGACGAGCGCGGCGAGCGCGAACATTAACAGGTCCATGGTTATGCTCCTGGTGTGGGGCACCACGCCGTCGGCGAGCGATACTCGCTAGCTGAAAAGAGTCGTCAGCTAAAGAATGCTTGCCCGAGGGGAGGTGGCTTTCGGTAAACGCGTGTTCCCGTTGCGATGACGGGTCATGCCGAACGCATGCAGTTGGCGTTCCGAAACTGCGTTGCCCCCTCCAGCAGCGAGAGCTGGGCAACCGGTCGCGACTGGTGCTTTACAGCAGAATGTTGCGATTGCCGAAATCAGCGAGAAACTTTTGCGTGTGAGCCAGGACGTGTTCGTAAGCCAGGTGCTCGACTTCCTCGCCCAAGACTTCGGCCTCCAAGTAGCCCTCGTAGCCGGACAGAATTAGCAGTTCGATGATTTCCCGCAAGGGCACGCGTCCTTCGCCCAGCAGGCAGCGATTTTGTTCGCCCAGCGGCAGATGTTTGCCGTCACCCAGTTGGACGATGCGGATATGCCGGACGACATCGGGGAGCCAAGTCAGGATGTGGGGATCGAAGCCGAGGTGATAGGTGTCGAGAACTAATCCCACGTTAGAGCGGCTGAGGGCACCGATGACGTCGAGGGTTTGCCGCACATCGTTGACGATTGACCATTCCGCGCCGCAGCCCGGATGCATTGGTTCGACCGCCAGGGAAACGCCGACCGCGTCAGCCGCCTCACTCAATTCCTCGAAAGCGGAGAGGATCATGCGGCGGGCGTGATTTTTAGTGTGATTATTTCGCCCGCCGGCCAGCATGATGACCGTCTTGGCGCCAACTTGCGCGGCGGTTTGCACAGCATCCAGGGCGTCACACAGACTTTCGTGATAGCTCCGCCCGTCGCTGCCGGTAAAGCCCCCGGCCCAGGAGACGCTGGAGACCTCCAGCTGATGTTCGGCCAGCAGTTCGACAGCCTTCTCTGTGCCGTACTCTTGCAGTTTGGGGCGCCATAGGCCAATGCCCGTGAAACCATGCTCCGCCACCGCCAGCACGTCCTCTTCGAACGTCCAGCGGTAAGTCGTCAGTTCGTTAATCGCCAGCTTCACCATCCGTGTTGCTACCGGCTCTCTGAAAAGGAGGAAGAAGGCTGCAGCGACGCCATGCGATTGCGCTCTGAACCCGAGACAAGTGTGTTACGCAGTCGCCGTTCGCACCTCGCGGCCAGCGTCTGAAGTGGCGTCAGTATGTCGAGCTGAGCCGCCCGTGTAAAGAAATGATTGGGCTTGAAATTGAAACCGGCCTGGAAAGCTGAAATTGCTCTCGACACGAGGCCAAAAAAAAACGCCTCCGGCAATGCATTGCCGAAGGCGTTTTCGTTGTTCTTGCCAGCGGACACAGGATGATCCTGAACCGCTGGCGGATACCTCTAAACTTTGCCTTCCCACGGTGGGGTCGACAAAATTCAGGGTAAATCTACTCGCGGGGGCGAATCGCGCCGGTGAGGCCCGAATAGTCGACCCGGTCTTCGTTGTGCCAAAGTGGTGCGCCCAACTCAACGCGGCGCCTTAAGACTTCGATCTTTTCGGGCGAGCCGGCCGGTGCATCGGTCGCAATGAATCCGTCCTTGTCGCGGGGAACGAAATCTTCATCATGACCGTAACGCAGGATCGCTTCGAAAACGTTCTTGCAAACGTCCATTCCAGTATTTCCTCAGTTGCTCAGAAGGGGATACGCGGCTCTCAGTAAACCCAGATCACAGTCGTCAGTGAACTGATAGAATGCTGCAAGCCAAATATGTTGAAATCATGTAGTGGGGCAGCGAAACCGCTACCGCCCACCGGTTGATGCCGGATGCTTAAGATTTGGTGAATTCAGTTTGAAAGAAGCTGAACCCACAGGGAGATTATTCACCGTTAACTCCTTCGGTCAAGCAATTTGTGGGCGAAGAAATGTCGCACACTTGTGACGACGACCGCTGGCGACGGTCGGCGAATCCTTGCCGACCGGGCAATTCGTGCGGTTTTAAGCTTTCGACGTGACCAGCGGATAGGCTGGGCACTGCCGATGGAAGGCTTTGAATTTACCCACAACGCGATGTAAAGGGATCATGATTTCCGTTACAAGCCCTCTTGACGGCAGTTGCTTTCGCCCAGCTGCTTTGCCGTAAGTTCCCCCAGGGGGTATTTTCGTTAGAGTCGGAGGCGGGGATTCGCGACAATGAATACGATCCCTACTGCCGGAATTTTTTTCAAAAATTATTTTTTTCTTAGGTACATGACACTCCTTACCCGTTTTACAAGCAGTCCCTTTCGATGTGGATTCAAAAGAAAATAACGCTGCCAGCCGCATCTCGCGGTTTTCATTTAATTACGTCGCGAGTCATCTCTGCGTTACCCGAGTTGGCTGATTGCCAGTGCGGTATGCTGCAGATCTTCATTCAGCACACGAGCGCCTCGTTGACTATTAACGAGAACGCTGACCCCGATGTCCGCGCTGATTTTGAAGTGGCGATGAATCGGGCGGTGCCGGAGAATCAGCCCTTCAGCCACACGCTGGAAGGTAGCGATGACATGCCAGCTCACGTCAAAGCGTCGTTGCTCGGCAGCAGTTTGTTGATTCCGATCGGCAACGGTCGCCCACAGTTGGGTACGTGGCAGGGAATTTACTTGTGCGAGCATCGTGACCGGGCTAGCGGTCGTCATTTGGTGCTGACTCTTTGGGGAGAATAGCCCCAAAAAACGAACTTAGCCGGCGAACAAACAGGCCGGCTAAGTTGCGGTCGATAGCTGGCGAGGCGTGGTTGACTATTGTTGGAAAGCGGCCAGTTCGACAGGTTTACACTCAGCCAGCACGCGGCCAACCTCGGCGATCCGCTCACGATCGACCAGCGACAGCTGTTCGACAACTTGCAATTGCGAGCGAAACCTTTGGGGTTTCATGCCACGTTTGAGTTTCAGTTCCAGCGTGGTCGCCAGCGGCAGGTGACCCATGTCGGCGATGTACTGTCCCAGCGTCATCCGCGCGAAGGGTGGCAGGCCAATTTGGCGGCTGACATTCAGTTGGGAAGCGAGGGTGGCGAAATGATTGTATGCGGTAGCGATTTGTGGTTTTCTGACCGCAATGGTGGTCGTGGTGTACGTTGTATCACCGAATGCGATTTGGTATCGCTGCGGATCGCCCGGCTCTTCTTTTTCCAGTTTGCTGACCTGTGCCAGCAGGCCAAAGTATTCCGCGCGTCCTTCCTGTTCGATCGCCGCGCGTGCCCGTGCCGTGGCGGTCAGCAACTCTTCTGTCGATAAGACAACTTGCTCGCGATTTAGCCTGTCAATCAAAATCACTCGCCCCCGAGTGGGGTCGTACATCGTAGCGATGCGATCATCGTCGAGGCGAACATCGTAGATTACGCCGGAATCGAAAAGAATCAGGTGGCGGGCTGCCGGCTGGATGGAATCCGCGGCAAAGACCTCAGTTTCGACGCGAAATGAGGGGCCTTGGGGAACGACCGCCGGGTCGCTAGCGGGCAAAATTGCGGAACTGATCATCCAAAAAACCGTGGCGAGCGTCGCGGAAAATCGCATGGGGCGGGGCTCCAGCATCCAAATCAGCGGCAAAATCGAACCAAACAACACCCTCGTCTAGCGAATTTCCCAAGTTGGTGTCTACCCCGGCTCTCGATCTGTACGAGAGGTAATTACGGTAAATAGGACGTACCTCTACACGACCTCCCCAATTCTATAGAGCTCAGCGACAGATGATTAAGCGGATACTGGTAACCGGCGGCGCCGGATTCTTGGGTTCCCATCTTTGCGAACGCTTGGTCGCCGAGGGGCACGATGTGATCTGCCTGGATAACTTTTTTACCAGTCAGAAAACCAATGTGGCGCACTTGTTGGGGAAGCCAAATTTCGAGTTGGTGCGGCACGATGTGACGCTGCCGATCTTTTTGGAAGTGGACCAGATTTACAATATGGCCTGCCCAGCCGCACCGGGGCATTATCAGTATAACCCGATCAAGACGATGAAGACCTCCGTGTTGGGGGCTATTAATATGCTCGGCGTCGCCAAGCGTTGTGGTGCCCGCATCTTGCAAGCCAGCACCAGCGAAGTGTACGGAGATCCAGAGGTTCATCCGCAGCCCGAATCTTACCGCGGTAGCGTCAATCCGATTGGCCTCCGAGCTTGCTACGACGAGGGCAAAAGGGCCGCCGAGACGCTGTTCATGGATTATTGGAGGCAGAACAAGGTCAGCGTGCGAATCGTGCGAATCTTTAATACGTACGGCCCACGCATGCACCCCTACGATGGCAGAGTCGTTTCCAACTTCATCCGCCAAGCGTTGCAGCAGGAACCGATCACTCTGTTCGGCGACGGTTCGCAGACGCGTTCCTTTTGTTATCGGGACGACTTGTGCGAAGCGATCATCCGCGCGATGAATGCCGAAGAAGACTTTCCGGGGCCGATTAACATTGGAAATCCCGGTGAGTTCACGATACGCGAATTGGCCGAGTTAGTGATGGAATTGACCGGTAGCACAGCGGAACTCGTGCAGC
>CAZHTX010000233.1:4528-8674 GCA_964535475.1 uncultured Pirellulaceae bacterium | reverse complement strand
AAGCTCCCAAGCCCGATGCACCCGCTGAAGCCGAAGCTCCCAAGCCCGATGCACCAGCCGAAGGCGAAGCCCCTAAGAGCGATACCGCTGCTGCTAACAGCTAATCGCTAACAGCTAATCGCTAACTGCTAATCGCTAACTGCTAATCGCTAACAGCTAACAGCTAACAGCTAACAGCTAACAGCTAACAGCTACTACCCAGCGAAGATCTTGCTACAATACTCTCACCCAAAGGGCCCAACCTGACCCTCTGGAAGGGCGCTGCCATTCAGAGCGTGCCGTAGCAACGTTGTCACATCTTGCTGGGAGTCTCTTTTCATGTTTGCTCGTTGTTCTCTTCGACGCTACCAACCGGCCACTCTGCTGTCAGTCGTGCTAATGGGGTTAGCTTTGGCTTGGGTGCCATTGGCCCCGTCGAGTACTGCCCAAGAGGCCCCTGCCCCGCAGCAGCTCTCGGCTGATTATCTGCCGAGCGACGCGATCGCGGCGGCCTATTTGTATCCGGGCCAGCTGATGGCCGCGCCCGAAATGAAGATGATGCCAACCGAAGTGGCCAACGCTTGGACGGCGGAGCAGTTTGGGGTTCAGTTGGCGGATGTCTCTGAGCTGAAAGTCGTCGTCGGCCAGATTGGTCCAGCGGGTCCCCAGTTGGCGATTATCGCCAAGCTGACCAAAGATGTGGACATCAGCAAAGTCCGTTCTCAAATGTTTGCAGGCGCGCCCGTGAACATCGACGGCTATCAAGCGATTCTGATCGATAACACTCCCGATATGGTGTTGCACCAAGCCGACAGCCGCACTTTGGTGGCAGCGACTTCAAACTATTTGGCAGATGTCATGGCTGCCGAGCAGTCAGCGGAAACAGCAGCCGATGGCACGTTGGCAAAATTTGTCGGCGGGATGCGACAGGTTTCGCCAATGATGGTGGCCATGGTGATGGAACCGATTCGCGAGCAAGTGAATGCGATGGCGGCTCAAGTTGGTCAGAATCTACCGCCCGTGTTGTTAGATTTGACCGATTTGCCGAACCTTGCCACTGGTGCTGTATTGGCGGGCGGGATCTCAGGTAGCGAACCGTTCCGCTTTGTGATGGTTGGTAACAACGAGAATGACACCGAGGAAATGGAAGTCATTGTCAACAACGCGTTGTCCTTTGCCCGCGACATGGGTGTTGCCCAGGCGATGCAATCAGTCGATGGGCAGGGCCCTGTTCCCGAAGCGATGCGGCAATATTTCCGTCGGCTTGGCAATGAGATGTTTACCATGCTGAAGCCCGCTCGCAACGGGCGACGTTTGATGATCGAAGTCGACAACGGCGGCGGAATAGCCACGACCGGTACGTTAGTCGGCCTGTTATTGCCGGCCGTGCAAGCATCTCGCGAAGCCGCGCGGCGAATGTCCTCGGCGAATAACCTGAAACAAATCATGCTGGCGATGCATAATTACGAGTCGGCTTATCGCAAATTTCCCGTGGCTTCGATTACTAATGACGAAGGGGAGCGGCTGTTGAGTTGGCGAGTGGCAATCCTGCCGTTTATCGAAGAAAACGGGCTCTACCAGGAATTTCGCTTGGACGAACCTTGGGACAGCGAGCATAACATTAAATTGCTTGATCGGATGCCGGCTAGCTACAGTGCACCAGGGATTGAAACGGAACCGGGAAAGACAATTTATCAGTTCGCGATCGGAGAGGGGCTGGCGTTTGAGCCACACCGACAACTTGGTTTCCGAGACATTACTGACGGTACCAGCAACACGATTGCCTTATTCGAATCGCGGGCCGATGCGGCTGTTCCCTGGACCAAGCCGGCCGATGTCACAATCGATTTGGAGAATCCTTTTGAGATGATGGGAGTGGAGCGTCCCGGAGGATTTCAAGTCGGATTCATGGATGGTTCCGTCCAGTTTCTGCAGCGCACGCTCGATCCGGCCATGTTCCGCGCCTTGCTGACGCGTAACGGTGGCGAAGTGGTGCAGCGCTAAGCACCTCGACATCAGCCGTTGAGCGCCAGCTCACGGTTACGCGGAACCGGACGCTGGCGCGTTCCGGCTGTTATGGGGAGGTGCTTAGTTGGCGATCAGCTTAAACATTCAAGCAGCTGATGGGGATGATCGATCAGCTGAGCGGCACCACTGTCGCTCAGCTCTTGTGCGGAACGGAATCCCCAAGTGACGCCAATGGCGCGACAGCCAGCGGCTTTTGCCGTCAACATATCAGTATTTGTATCGCCCACGTACAGACAACGCGTGGGCTCGCTATCGAGCGCGGATAGAATCTGGTGGACCCCAGCGGGGTCGGGTTTGCGGGGCACTTCAGGTAGGTTGCCCAGCACTTTGGCCCAAGCGGTTTGCCCAAAAAAACGCTCCACGCAAGCCGTGGTGAACATGTGCGGCTTGTTGCTCAAGACGGCCAGCTTCAATTGACGCGTCACCAATTCGTCCAGCAACTCGATGATCCCCGCGTAGGGCTGACTGGTGCGATCCCAATGTCGGTCGTAAACCGTCTTGAAATCGGCCACGCAAGTATCCAGCATTTCTGAGTCTTGCTGATAGGCACTCGGCAGCGCCCGCTCAAATAGCACTCGCACACCGTCGCCGACCAGGTGTCGATAAGCGGCCAACGCATGCGGCGGATGGCCGTGCTGCTGTAAAACTTCGTTGGCTGCGTTGGCAATATCGGCCAGCGAGTCGAGCAAGGTGCCGTCGAGGTCAAAGATCAGCACATCAAAGTTACGGCTGGGTGGGTTCATCTCCAAGGGGCTCTCCGGTTACCATCATGGGCAGGTTTGGGAAGACTGGCATCGGTTACAATGCGGCGGTGCTTCCTCAAGAGTGTATTCAAACAACGAGCTAGTGGTGCTATGAATCAATCGGTTTGTCGGTGGGGGATTATGGGGACTGCGGCCATTGCGGCTAAGAATTGGCGTGCAATTGCCCTCTCAGGAAACGGACGCGTCTCGGCGGTCGCCAGTCGCGAAGTGGCCGCCGCCGAACGATTTATTCTGCGAGGTCAACGCATCACCCCGCAAATCGAGCCTCCCGCCGCGGTCGGTTCCTACGAAGCGTTATTGGAACGCGACGACGTGGATGCTGTTTATATCCCTTTGCCGACTGCGATGCGACATCCCTGGGTGATTCGCGCGGCCGAAGCGGGCAAACACGTGCTCTGTGAAAAACCGATCGCCGTCAATGAACAAGCCGCCCGTGAGATGGTTGACGCTTGCGCGGCCAACGGCGTGCAGTTTATGGATGGCGTGATGTTCATGCACAGCAATCGCTTGCCAGCCATGCGTGCTTCAATTGATGATGCCGCCGCGGTTGGCAAGCTGCGGCGCATTTCCAGTCATTTCATGTTCAGCGGCGATGAGGAATTTCAGACCAAGAATATTCGCGTCATCCGGCAACTCGAGCCCTACGGCTGCCTGGGAGACCTCGGCTGGTACAACGTCCGCTTTACCTTGTGGGTGATGGGTTTTCAATTGCCACAGCGGGTTACGGGAAGAATCATCACCGAGCTCAGCGGCGAAGGCAGCGACGGCCCCGTGCCGGGCGAGTTCAGCGGCGAGTTGTTTTTCGCGGACGGCGTCAGCGCATCGTTCTATTGTTCGTTCTTGACGGCCACGCAACAGTGGGCTGTGATCGGCGGCGACCAAGGCTACGTCAGCTTGGAAGATTTCGTGTTGCCTTGGATGGGATCAGAACTCAGCTGGGAATCATGCCAACATCGTTTCGACACCGAAGATGACCGCTTTTACATGTGTCGCCAAGGCCAGCGGCAAGCAGTTCAGGAATATTCCAACGGGGCTGGCGGCGCCCAGGAAGTCAACATGATGCGTCGGTTTGGCGACCTCGTCCTGGGCGGTCAACCTGATTCCCATTGGCCTGAGATTTCCCTGGCCACCCAGCGGGTGCTCGACACGCTGCTGCAAAGTGCTCAGCAAGAAAGCCGGGTGCTAGCGGTGGATCAAACACCGCCAATGTAAAACCGCTGTCCTCAGCTGTTTGCGGTCACCGCAAGCGATTGGGGACAATCGCTCTACAATGTAAAACCGCTGTCCTCAGCTGTTTGCGGAAGCGGCTATTGTAGAACTGCTGTCCTCAGCTGTTTGCAGACACCGCAAGCGATTGGGGACAATCGCTCTACAA
>CAZHTX010000233.1:0-4428 GCA_964535475.1 uncultured Pirellulaceae bacterium | reverse complement strand
TGTCCTCAGTTGTTTGCGGAAGCGGCTATTGTAAAACCGCTGTCCTCAGCTGTTTACGGAGGCGGCTATTGTAGAACTGCTGTCCTCAGCTGTTTGCGGAGGCGGCTATTGTAAAACGGCTGTCCTCAGCTGTTTGCGGAAGCGGCTATTGTAAAACCGCTGTCCTCAGCTGTTTGCAGACACCGCAAGCGATTGGGGACAATCGCTCTACAATGTAAAACCGCTGTCCTCAGTTGTTTGCGGAAGCGGCTATTGTAAAACCGCTGTCCTCAGCTGTTTGCAGAAGCGGCTATTGTAGAACCGCTGTCCTCAGCTGTTTGCTGCACTGCAAGCGATTGGGGACAATCGCTCTACAATGAAAAATCGCTGTTTGTTCAGGCTGCAAGCGATTGAGGACAATCGCTTTACAATGCTTTCCGTCACGGCAATTACTTAAGCACCAACAGCTCTTGGTTTTCACCTCGCTGGATGGTTAACCGCAGGGCTTGCCCCGCCTGCTCGGCTTGGCGCTCGGCCGCTAGCAATTCACCCAGCGAACTAACTTGCTGACCTTGAACAGCAATAATGACATCGCCTGGCTGCAAGCCGGTATCGACATCAGTGCCACTCTGCACACGCAGCACCAACAAGCCCGAGTCGACCTCTTCAAAGCCCATTTGACGTGCCGTATCGGCATCCAACGGTTGCACCAAAGCGTTACGAAAAACACCTCGCTGCTCGGGTGTCATCTGAGCCAACGCGGCATCAGTCCGCTCGCCCAGGGTGACGCTCAAGTTCTGCGTCTTGCCGTCTCGTAACACTTCCAACTTGACCGTCGAACCAGGACGTTGTGACGCAACGAAATTGCGGAACTGCACCCAAGTGCGAATTCGTTGGCCATTGGCTGCTTGCACAATGTCCCCCGCTTGCAGCCCACCCTTATCGGCGGGACCACCCGCGACCACGCTTTCAATATAAGCACCGCTGCGGGAACTGAGGTTATCACGCTCGAGAACCGCATCAGGAATCTCACCATTGTCAGAACTTCGCGCGCCAAGGAATCCGCGTTCGACCGTCCCCGACTCAATAATGCTTTCCAACACGGGGCGAGCGAGCGTGGTCGGGATCGCAAAACCAATCCCGTTATAACCACCGCTGCGGGAGATAATTGCCGTGTTGATGCCGACAACTTCGCCTCGCAAATTGACCAACGGCCCGCCGCTGTTACCTGGATTGATCGCGGCATCCGTTTGCAAGAAATCTTCGAAACCACCTTGCACGATGCCGCGAACACGATTCTTAGCACTGATAATGCCGGCGGTAACCGTTTGTTCGAGTTCAAACGGGCTGCCGATCGCCAGCACCCAATCGCCAACGCTGATCGCTTCGCTATCTCCCAGCGGTGCAGCCTGCAGCCCCGTGGCATCCACTTTTAAAACAGCCAAATCAGTGTCGGGATCATTACCAACCACTTGAGCTGGCACTTCGCGATCGTCACTGAGTTGAATGAGCACCTGATCGGCGCCTTGCACCACGTGATTATTCGTCAAGATAAAGCCATCCTCACGAACGATCACGCCGCTGCCGATGCCCGATTGATCAGGGGTCTGCATGCGACCGCCCTGGCCACCCTGACCACCGAATGGTTGCCCGCCAAAGTCATCAAAGAACCGCCGCAGCTCAGGTGGAATGTTGGGATTGAGTCCACCGCCCCCGCGAATGACTCGGCCTTTCTTAGTCACGCGGACGCTCACCACGCTGGGCCGCATCGCCTCGGCCACGTTGCGGAAAGCACTGGAAAGATCTTGCGCGGTCTGCAGATTGCCGCGAGCCGCCTGAGCGTCCTCAACCTGCTGAGCATAAGCATCACTGGTCCGCAAACCAGTGGGCAAAGTCATCACGATCCCGGCGATGAGCGCGCCGGTGATCAACGCCGCGCTGGCCACGCTGATCATCTTCCATTGCTGATGCATTTATCTTCTCCTGCGGGGACACGTTAAAATTCAACGTATTTCTTACCGGAGATGGGCCACATTTGGTTCGACAAAAAACTGTCGAAGTGGCCGATCAAACCTCGGAGTCCCCCACAACCTGCAACTCGCGCGCCATCAGCAACTCGCTGCACGCTCGAACAGCACGCGCCCCTCAAGATTGATACATCAGCTATATCAATTCGCTCCAATCGACACTCAGCGGATTCTCGGCGATCTTGCCTATATCATCATGGCTGCGGCGCGAGCCGACGGTTGGCCAAGCGGTTTGCTCGGACAATTCGGGCATCAATTCCTGCAACTGGGCACACAGCATGGTGCCCAAGCGACGAGTCGGTTCATCTTTCGCGGTATCACGCACGGACAATGCGGTCTTCATGACTCGCAGCAATTTAGCGCGCTGCTCGACGACGACCGACAAATGATCGTCGGGCTCTACCAACAGTTCGCACATTGGCACTTCAAGTGCTTGCTGCCAACGTTGCAGGGCGCTGGCCGGCAGATCGGCGTGCGGTTCTTCCTCACCGCGCAGTTGTCGCACTGGCACTCCACTGCGGCGAGAAATCGTCCGCAAGGTCAGTCCCTGTTGTTCACGCACAATTCGCAATCGGTTGAGAGGTCGAGGCAAGGGTTGGCCCGTTGCTCTAGTGGTCGCTGCGTCTTGGCGGGTCATCCGCTTACGAGGCGAAGAAGGAATGCCATCGCGACCATGCGACGCATCCAAACAGGTACTGGAAATCATGGGATACGACCGTTTAAAGAGAATGACGGTCAGCGGCAATTCGCCCAGGGAGGCTCCATTTGCTAATTGGGAGAAACTGACACGGGTTGCCACCGTTTTGGTACGTTCATAGAACGAACGAACCCGCAAAAAGTTCCCATTGGTTTTTACGAAACATCTAGAAAATGGCGGGGTTGTGTCGCGTTCGGCCCGCTTTTCGCAGCCTTTTGGACCGCATTTTAAACTGCTAACTAGACCCCCATTGTTTCCGCACACCACTGGTCACGATCGACTGCTGGCGGCACAACTTCCCCCGCAGAGGCATTACCAAACCGCCCGTTGGATTCATCGCAAATAGCCACGTGACTTCCCTCCGCCGAACGGATTCTTTCCGTCGTCAGCTTGAGATTGGCTGCTCCGCGACTGGCCAGCAGTTGCAGATGCGGGCGACGAACCATCTGCAATCCATGAATTGGCTGATCGATCGTCGCGTTGTCGGTCTCCTCCTTGAGGGCGTCGACCGCTCGTGCTCCCCAGGCTCGCAAACGACGCAGCAGCGGTGCGTTACTTTCTCGCGATTCGCTTTGAGCCCGCGCCGCGACGACCGAGGGATCGGCCCCCATGCGATACAACTGGATCAAGTCTTCGATCCGCAGTGGCTGGTCGTCCTCTTGAATAAACACCAGTTCACCGGTAGCCCGTTCGAGTCCAGTCTGACCGGCGGCTTCCATCCCCAGGGGGCGGCGGTGACGAGCGACTCGCACTTGCGGGTATTGGCGACGCAAGTCCTCCATGACCTCGGCGGTCGCATCTTGACTGCCGTCATCAACCACGACGATCTCGATCGCTGCCGAGGTGAGATCGGCAACCGCCTCAAGGACTCTGCTAACTTCGCTCGCAATTCTCTGCTGGCCATCGCGGACCGGTATCACGACGCTCAACTTGGCGATAGAGTTCATCTTGAGGTGCTCCTGAGACTTCGGCTTCGGGGGGAGGTGGATCATGGCTGGCGAACCCGATCAATGTTATGATTCGACCCGAGGCCAGTGACTTCTCCAGCCTCCACCTGGCATTGCAGGTCTGTGCGCCTCGTGCCGTTCGTAACGCGTACTCGCACCCCGGCAACAGCCCGCACCACCACGGCAGCCCGCACGATCGCAACAAGCGGCCCAACTCAAGCGGTCCAGCCCAACAACGCGCTTCCGCATCCCGACTCACCCTTCCCGACCCCCAGCGAATTCCATCTCCCAATGACCGACCCAAAATCCCTCTCTCCCGACTTTTCCCGAGGGACCAATGGTCTACTGCCGGCGATCGCTCAAGACGCCGAGAACGGCGATGTGCTGATGCTGGCCTGGATGAATCAGGCAGCTTGGCAAGCCACCATGAAAACCGGCCGAGCAACTTACTTTAGCCGCAGCCGCAACGCACTGTGGTGCAAGGGAGATACCAGCGGACATTGGCAACAAGTTGTCGAAGCGCGGCTTGATTGTGATGCCGATGCAATCCTTTTGCGCGTGTTGCAAACTGGCGCCGCCTGTCACGAAAATTACCGCAGCTGCTTCTTTCGCACCGTAGCCAACGACGGTTCGGTTTCGCTCAACCAAGATCGCGTCTGAGGGAACCGTGGCTAGCGCCAAAACGGCTAACGCAAACCGTGGCTAACGCGAACCGTGGCTAGTGCCAAAACGGCTAACGGGAACCGTGGCTAGCGCCAAAACGGCTAACGGGAACCAT
>CAZHTX010000232.1:0-8778 GCA_964535475.1 uncultured Pirellulaceae bacterium | reverse complement strand
TCGAGGCGGTAGAGGTTCACGTACCATTGGTCGTCGGGTTGGGGCGGGATGTTGCTTTAAAACTGCTGCCAAACAAGGCTCGCCTGTCAGCAACACAGGTCGAACGGTTCTTGTTGGAGGCCCGAGCGGCGGCTCGCTTAAATCACAACCACATCATCCCCATCTTCCACGTGGGCGAAGACGCGGGTACTTGGTTTTACACCATGAAATTGATCGAAGGGCACAATATCGCTCAGGTCATTCGTGAAGCAAAAACGACCTCCGAAACCACGCAATCGACGGCCAGCCTCACTAGCCGGCAAGCCGCCGAATCCAAGTCAACCGTCAAACTCAACCCTAAAGCCACGAAAGTTGACGCCAGCAAGCTAGGTGAACTATCAGGCAAGCTCCTCTCGGATGCCTCCCAACGCAGCAATCCGAAAACGGCCAACCAACTGGCCTACTCAATTGCCATGCTGGGGCACAGCGTTGCCGACGCCCTGCAACATGCCCATGAGCAAGGAGTCGTACATCGCGATATCAAACCATCGAACCTAATTCTCGATGCGGACCACAAAGTTTGGGTCGCCGACTTTGGACTCGCCCAACTGCAAAACTCCCCCCGTCTGACGCAAACGGGAGATGTCGTCGGCACGCTCCGTTACATGAGCCCCGAACAGGCGTCCGGACGTCGGGGCTTCGTCGACCATCGCACCGATATTTACTCGCTGGGAATCACGCTTTACGAACTGGCGACGCTCCGCCGCGCCTATCAAAGCAAAACTACTCGCGAACTGCTACGAGAAATCACCTTCGAACGACCGACACCGATTCACAAACTCAACAACCGTCTGCCTCGCGACTTCAGCACGATCATCTGCAAAGCGACCGAGCGCAACCCAGCAGATCGCTATCAGAGGGCTGCTGATTTCGCCGACGATCTGAAACGATTTGCCGAAGGAAAATCACTATCCGCTAAACCCCCCAGCGCGCTAAAGCGGACTAAAACTTGGCTTGCCGAACGCCCCCTAGTGTCCGCATCATTGCTGGTCTCAGGAATCGTTTGCCTGCTCGCGCTGGCTCTCACCTCCTGGGCCCTGGCTGGTCAATTGGCTGAGCGCAACCGCTCGCTGGCCGTCGTCAGCGATGCGTTACAAACCAAGCTAGGTCAATGGCTACTGGCTGAATCAAGGGGAGTGACCGAGCATGATCCAGCTCTTGGAATCGCCCTGGCAACGCGAGGTGCGAAACTGACGCCTGGCCCCTCAGCCAACGCTGCGCTCCTGCATGCCCTCAACCAAAACCACGAACTATTTTCCGTGCCAACGGACAATTTCAATTCTCAGCGTCTGCATTTCAACCGCTCCGGCGACCAACTAGTGATCGGCAGCGGGACGAATTACTACGATCAAGACGACAAAACGAAAATCATTGCTCTCAGTTCGGGTCGAGTCATCGCCACCTTAGAAAACAGCGAACAAGTCACCACTTCCGTTTACAGCCCTGACGGCAAGACGCTACTCACCGCGGGCATCGCATTGTCAAATGCTAACGAGCAAACGACTCTGGAAAAAAAAGACTGCGTTCCAGTCGTCGCTTGGAACACTGAGACCTATGAACAAGGCAGTATCATTCATGATTGTTACGCCAGCGAACTGAACGATCAAGTCTTTTCCCCCAGCCGACCACAAATCGCTATACCAAATTGGCGCAACGAAATTGTCTTGCTCAGTACGCAAGACTGGCAAACCGTCGAAATGACACTCCGCGGACACTCCGCGCCAGTGGTCCAGGCGATATTCTCTCCCGACGGGTCCCGCATTGCCAGTTGGTCAGCAGACGGCAAAATCATCATGTGGGATGCAAAAACCGGCCGGCAGACTGACCAGACCAACATTGCCTGTCGTCATCCGCTGCGGATGAAATTAGCGTTCTCTCCTGATTCAAAATACGTCATGCTGCACGGCAATTTACAAGCCCATATCAGTAGCTCAGATAACCTAGCACAAAAACGAATTTTCAGCTGCGAAAACCCCGCCTTCAGCTTGACCCCCAACATAGTACGTTGGAAGCAATACATAAATGACATCTCTCTTGTCAGCTTCGATCTACAAGAGAACAAGTTGATTAACGAGTACTTTCCTGAAAATTACATCGACGATTATCTCGAGCTGTCGGAAAACGGCCTGCTGGCCACAATCTCGGAAAAAGGCCAGATCAACCTTGTCGACATGAATACGGGAACCGTAATTTCACGGCTCCGAGGTCACAAGGATCTCGTAGTGGCTCTGGCCAAATCACCAAACAAAAAACAACGCCTGGCCTCACTAAGCTGGGATGGCACGCTGAAACTCTGGGATTGGAACAGCGACCTTAGCAAACGAACAGAAGATTTCACCTTACCCACTGACGTTCCCACAATTGTAAATATTTCCGCAGCTGGAAACCAAGCCATTGTCGGCAATTTCATGCAGACTACCAGCAAAATCTACACCTTCGAGCCCTCCTCGGATCAACAGCAACCACGCGTCACCCTGGCGGGTAAAATCAGAGCCAAGCTGCCCAATGGAAACTTAGTAACCACGACTGCCGACCAAATCATCATTTGGGACGCCACCAGCTCCAGGCAATTGCGGAGCGTCAGATTACCAACCCGGTACATCAACGGCTTTGCGGAACGAACGAACGCTGCAGTCGATACCCCTGAAGATGATACAAGCGATGGCGATAAACCCAGCGGGGCCGTATTTCTCACGGAAACTGGCAGACTCTATCAATGGGATTATTCGCTAAACCAATGTCAGCCATTAACTGGCCCCGATGAAACGGTCAATTATGTAGCCATGAATCGCCAGCAAGATCTCTGGTACCTTGGATTCGCCAACGGCAACATTGAAAAGCTGGATTTAAGCACCCTGCAACGCGAAGTAGTTGTCAATCTGAATGCCAGTATTTTTAAGATCGACCTGTCTCAAGACCAGCAACAATTACTCATCAGCAAGCAGGATCGTACGGCGATCATTTGGGATTTAGAAGCCGGAAAACAAACCCACTTGCTCGGCGATCCTAACTCGCCCGTTTATCTCGCCTGGTTTGCCCTCTCGGATTCTCACATCTTAACAATACCGGATATCCGTACGCAGCAGATAACCCTGCGAGAGCTTGATTCCGAATCGATCGGGGCAGGGAAAGCTACATTTGAACTGCCAACGAAGGAGCGGTTCACTTTACGCGATGTCGCTTGGAATCCAACTCGCACTCAATTTGCGGTCATCCTCGACCAACACGGCGGGCATGTGTGGGATCTTGAGCTGATGGAACAATTCGAAGTCACCACGAGAACTTCGCGGCACGCCAGTTTTACAACCGATCGTTTCCTGTTTGGCACCTCCGGAAGCCCTCAGATTTCCACCGTCGAGTCCGCAAAGCAACCGACCAAATCAGCCGAGCCAAGCCTTATTCACTGGGATGCAGCCCAACACACTGTCATTAAAGAAGAGCCTCTGGAGCTGGATGTTTCGCGGTTGGCAACACTTGATTCCAATGGCGAATTCGTGGTCTCCGGAAGTTTCCATAACTTACGCATCATTGACCTCGAGACTGGCAAATCTGTGGGAACGACCAATAGCCAGTCTAGCCCATGCGTGCTGGCAAAGTTTTGTTACAACCAACAGATAGTGACTGTCACCCAAAACGGGATCATAAACCTACATTCACGATCCGGCACTCGCCCCTTTAAAGTGGCGGAACACGAATATCAAGTCGCATACGCGGTGTTGTCCCCCGACGGACGACTGCTTTTATCAACCGACGAAGCGGGGATCACAATCCAAAGCGATCTTGCAAGTCGCTCCAGCGCTATCCTTCAGCAAACGCCTCAAGTCAATATCAAGCACGCTTTCGGATCCAGCGGGAATCGGGTGGTCAGCTTCGGCGAAAATCATCCCGTGCGAGTTTGGGATGCCAGAAGTAAACAGGGGACCGAGATCGAGATGGATGAGGGTGTGCATTCCGCTATCTTCAGCCCTGACGAATCGCTGTTGCTGCTGCTGGTCGGCAAGGCAGAACCACGAATCGCATCGGTTGGCTTCAAGGCAAGACCTGGAGAAACCAGCCAAAGCCTGATAGCCGCTTGGCTGATCAACCTGGAGAATGGACAGCGCAATCCTATTAAACTAGCCAATCAAGCCGTGATGGGACACTTTGTTGGTAACAACCAACAACTGGCCCTGCTCGATACACGTGGCACGCTAACGCTGCATCAAGCTAACGATCTACAACGCGTGAACACACTCGCCGCCGACATCAGATTTCAGGCATTGCTACAAAGCCAAACGGGTTCCGATAAAATCTACGCGGTCCACCGTGATGGAGTTTCTGTATTTACGCCAAACGAAACCCAAGTCGCTTGGGAGATCCCCACCAGCGTGCAATACTTTGATATTCAAAGCCGTGTTAGCAACTGGCAAGTTTCCAACGACAACGCCCAGTGGCTGCTGCTGCCGCATCAAAACTCCATCATGCGAGTCCCCGCGGACCCGCTGAAATATGCGGAAGCAATTAGCCCGCGAGCACTGACGGAAGCCGAAAAAATCCATTACTCCGTCACCACTTGGGACGGAGTCAAACCATAATGCCCGCGTCGTAGCTGCCAATCAGCGACAGAGACGTCGTGCTCGCAACCGTCCCAATAGCCCCAGTCCCCGAGGCCGAGACGGACAGCAAACCGGCTTGGGAGGACAAGCCGTTGGGCAACAAGTGGGTGGAGGACAGACGGGGGTGATGTGAACAATAGTGGGGCAAATCGGTAGACAACTACCAACCGTTTTCACTACACACTCGCCGGGCCGGCCGCCAGCAGCACGACAACATTGCTCTGCTTCCGAGCAAGCTTCAGCCGGAGTCGCACCACTCCCGTGACATGTCCCGACTCGTCCACCCCTACATTCCACCGTCGCCTGATAAATTAGCGGTGGAGGCGGAGGCGGAGGATCCTGTGCCGCAGCAATAGTGCCAGCCAACAAAACAAGCGTCAAACATAAACCGTATCGCATGAAGTTCACTTCTACAGAGGGACTGATACGCCAGGGGACCACCCGAAACACGAGCAGCAACTCCCCACACAAGCCCCCTAAACTAGGTCGCAGAAGGTAGCACTGTCAACAAGTGAACTCGATTCAACCAGGACCTAATCACTCGATTCCGTCGAAAAGCGGGCCCGAATACAAGCCAACAACGACTCTAGATGTGGTTCGGCTACCCGATAATAAACTCGCCGGCCCTCTCGCTGGCTGCTCAAAAATCCGCACCGCTGCATCAATCGCAAGTGTTCCGAGGCCACATTGTCAGGGACTTCACAGTCCTCCGCCAATTCGCCGACGGTAAACCTACCAGCCAACAACACCTGGACCATCCGCAATCGAACCGGGTGCGCCAGCGTCTTTAAACACTCGGCCGCTTCGACAAAGTCGGCGGGCCCGCCGGTGGGGATCGATTCGCTCAGTCCTTCCTGATTCACCACTTTGGTCCTTGCCAAACGAGATTCAAAGAAACTATCATCATCTCGATATCTTACGGTATGTGCAACTTAATTGGGAACAGACGATGGATCGGGCAACAAAAATTGTCATCGTGGGGGGAGTTGCCGGGGGTGCATCGGCAGCCACGCGGGCTCGGCGAATGGACGAACGGGCGGAGATCATTCTAATCGAAAAAGATGCTCACGTTTCTTTCGCCAATTGTGGACTACCCTACTACATCGGCGAGGAGATTACTCGGCGAGAGGCATTATTAGTGGCCACTCCGGAGTTTCTGAGGCGACGATTTCGGCTCGATGTCCGCACCGACGAAGAAGTCTTGGCGATCGATCGCCAGCAAAAGACGGTGCGAATTCGACGATCAGCCGATGGCCAGGAATATGAACAAGCGTATGACAAATTAATTTTGACCCCGGGTGCTTCGCCGCTGGTCCCACCGCTGAGCGGAGTCGAAGCGACGAACGTGATGACGCTGCGGAACGTGGCCGACACCGATCGCATTAAAGCCGTGGTTGACGGCCGCCCTCAGGGGCGGGCCACCGTCGTGGGTGCTGGGTTCATTGGTTTGGAGATGGTCGAACAGCTTGTCCATCGTGGCTGGGAAGTCACGCTGGTGGAGTTGCAACCTCAAGTCTTACCGCTGCTCGACGCCGAGATGGCGTTTCCGATCGCGAAAGAATTGACCGATCGCGGCGTCCAATTGCGGCTGGGCGGTGGCCTGCAAGCGATCAAGCAGGATGCCGACGGGTTGGCCAGCGCGGTCGAACTGGCTAGTGGCGAATCGATTCCCACCGACTTGGTTATTATCGGCATTGGCGTCCGCCCCAACACGCAGTTGGCGGTCCAAGCTGGTTTAGAAATCGGCAAGACGGGTGGAATTCTGGTTGATCGCTGGCTGAAAACGAGCGACCCGGACATCTACGCCGCCGGTGATGCGGCGGAATATCCATACGGGCCAACCGGCGAGCCATCACGAGTCCCCTTAGCTGGCCCCGCGAATCGGGCGGGCCGCATCGCCGGGCAACACGCGGTCAGCGGCCAAGCCGATCCGCTGCAGGATGTGTGGGGAACTTCGATCGTACGAGTCTTCGGTGTCACGGCCGGGATGACGGGATTGACCAAAAAAGGAGCTGACCGCTTTGGCATTCCAGCAATTACTGTTTCGGTTGTTGGCAAACATCATGCCGGCTATTACCCGGGTGCCGAGGAGATGGTGTTGAAATTGGCTTATGATCCAACCAACGGAAAGATTTTAGGACTGCAAGCGGTCGGCGGTGAAGGTGTTGATAAGCGCCTCGATGTGATTGCCACGCTATTACATTTTGGCGGCACCGTCCGAGATCTCGCCGGCCTCGATTTGGCCTACGCGCCACCCTTCGGAGCCGCCAAAGATCCACTCCATCAAGCGGCCTTCGCAGCTTGTAACCAACTCGACGGGTTCACGACGTTCTGCGACGCCGACGCCGACTTGACCGACCTTCAAGTGATCGATGTGCGAACTCCCGCCGAAGTATCCGCGGCGCCTTTGGCGGGGGTGCCACACGCTCTGCAAATTCCCGTCGACGACTTGCGTGATTCACTGCATCTGCTCGACAAACAGCGCCCCGTCGTCGTCTCCTGTGGTGTCGGTTTGCGCGGTCACGTGGCAGCCAGAATCCTTACCCAACACGGCTTCGATGTCCGCAACTTGGCGGGCGGCGCGAAACTTCGCAACCTGGCCCAGGCAGCCCACTAGCCCAGGCAGATAACCACAATCAAGCACCGACCGCCGAGACAACTAGCAGGTGAACTAGTCGTCAAGTTTTTTCGCTTCAAACTCGTTTTTCGCTTCGATCGCCTGGCGAACGATCGCTTCCAGCGCTCGAGCACGTTGCTGCGCCGCCGGGTCGGACTGTTCAATGGATCCCAACAACACGAAGGCTTCGAGCAGCTGCTCTAAGTTTTCCTGTTGGCCGGAAGGGAGAACGTTCAAGAGCAAATCCTCTCCATCGGCACCATGCGGCCAACCCGCTTGACGCAAGATAATCTCATCTCCGTGATCCAACAGCAGATCGTTGATCCAAATGGACGCTTGTTGCTCGTGCAGACTGTGCATCATGGCCAGCATCAACGGTCGCCCATTCTCAGCATCCGAAAAATTGGGCGGTGGTTGCCAGGCCTCTGGAAACTGCTCGCGCCCTTGGCGCTCCAGCTGGGCCACCGCCTCCGCAAATTCGCCCGCGACCAACAACCGATTCACCACTTCGGCTCGCCACAACCGGGGTTGAAATATGCTGCAACCAACACCCAACAACACCAAAACTAAAACCGGTATCGCCCACAATTTTCCCGCGATCCGATTGGAGTTTGTCGTGATACTCAGGCATTGTTCATGGCGTGAGGGAAGCAGTTCGGAGTAGGCAAATAACACCAACACTGGCAAGGCTGCGAAGAAAATGATTGACGCCACATTATTTTGATATGCGTAGAGCATCGCTTGCGTCTCGGTCATGCGGATCCCACCCATGATGCTGACCATCGGCAAGATCGCTGACACCAGAAAGTAAAACGCGATCGCCATGCAGGGAATCAACACCCACACCAGCGACCGCCAAAAAGCAATCGCGTAAATAATGGAAACCACGCGAGAGAAGAGCAAGACTCGCCAAATTGAAACGATTGACAAAGCTGTTAAGTTAAATCTCAAACTCTCAATTTCGCTGGCCATGGTCTCGACTGGAAATGCGTAGAGCCACGCGAGGGGCGCGGTTAACCAATAACCAGTCAGAAAGATTTTATAATGATGAATACGCGGCATCTCGCGGCGACCGGCGATCCACAATGACCCTTGCACCATCAAGTAAAGGATTGTGCACAGGATGACTGAAGCCCCGAAGGAGCCCAGCAGATCCCACGGCTTGTGCGCCAAACTGATCGCGTCATATTCGCGAGCTAACGAGGCGGTGAAGACCAACAGGGCCGCCAATGCCAAGCTTTGTCGAGATTGCAGCAAACGCTCGATCGAGCCACGAATCCCCAAGAGAAAACCGACCAAATCGAGCACCCCAGCGGAACCCGTCGAAGCATTGCCAAGCGTTTGCGCACGATCGTTCATTTGGAGTATCTTGCTCGAATGTAGTTTCAGGATTTTTCGGCTGAACAAAACGGTGGCTAGCGCCAAAACCGCTAACAAACGGTGGCTAGCGCCAAAACCGCTAACAAACGGTGGCTAGCGCTAAAACCGCTAACGCAACGGTAGCTAGCGCTAAAACCGCTAACGCAA
>CAZHTX010000231.1:0-8798 GCA_964535475.1 uncultured Pirellulaceae bacterium | reverse complement strand
ACCACGCGGCCGTGGCGGAACTGGCAGACGCGCTAGGTTGAGGGCCTAGTGGGAGATAATCCCGTGGAGGTTCGAGTCCTCTCGGCCGCATCCTTGGAAACCCCGTAGAACCAAGTGTTTTACGGGGTTTTTTCGTGCCTGCAGCGCACTCCCGAATTCCTGGGTAATCCTTGCTGAGCTGCCACCAGATGCCATGAAATGACACAGAACGGCCCGAGCTGGGGTAAACCGAAACCGGCCCAGGGTAAACTTCCCGCAGCAAAAAAACGACTGGACCACCCGAGGCTAGTTGCGACCGACTGAGAGATGCAAACTTTATGCGGTCAAACTTCCTGCCCTCGCTCGGATGGTTCGTCGTTTCTCCGCGCATCTAGTGCCAACGCCTGTGGAAAGCTACGCATTTGCTTCATCTTTTGCAAATGTGGATGTCAGCTGACTGCAATAGCCGATCGTAAGCAAGAATTTAGCACGCCCGCGACGTTGGCTTACTGCCATCGAATAGGACATCCTACCGCCAGGGTACAAGGCACCGATGCGGAAATTAGCGAGTTCATCGATTTTGATTGTCAATGAAGTCGTCGATTTTCTTATTCAGTTTTACGAGTTGTTCGTATGTCTTACGACTGTAAATCGCTGTTCCCCAAATTGAGAGCAGTACGCCAATCGCGACAACGGATCCGAGTGTGTTCATAGATCGTGTCAGGTGAATTTAGAGTATGTTTGTTGAGGCAGATATGTCTCCGTTGCATCTCATTGTTCGCCGCTACTCGGGAGTATCTAAACGCGAGGTCTCAGCGTCGAGCAATCGACGACAACGCTGACTACCGACGACTAGAACGGGAATGAATAGCGGCATCAACACGATGCCGATACCAAGTGTCGAGCGGATGAAAGTCGCGAGCGTAGGATTTGCGACTGGATCAAAACCAAAGCAAAGGTATGCAACAAACAGGAACAGAATAAGTACGTATGCCAATGCAACGACCTGCCAAAGATTTACGATTCCCGCGATTACAGTAACACCAACGAGTACCGCGAGCAAAAGAAAAAGGGTGATAAGCCCGACAGTCTTGGTGACTTTTACCAGAGCTTTGGAGGTGAACTGAGCCGAAAAGATATCTTCATCACGCGTCTGAACCAGGCTCAAGTACGGGTAGCGGATCACGACATAGGCAGAGACGGACAGAGCGAATGCTACGATCCCAGCGATCACTGCGGCAAGCAACCATCTCGCGCGAATGGGCCACCGAGGAACGGCCAAGCTTCGTGAGAAAAACAAGGCTGCGACTGCTGCAAGCATCGCTCGTTGCGACAAGCGATACGAGAATGGAAGTTCGTCAAAGCTAGGATCATTCATTCGGCGGGAGCATGCAGTTTTTCAGTGTCGGCGAACGGTCAAATTCAAGCGGCGACTGAAGATCGGCAAATGACCCCCTTCGTTGCTGCGGCCGAACAGTGTGGCATCCCCTGTATCGGCTTGTATAAAGGTACCACATTGAGAGTGCGGCCGCAAGTTTTCTGTCGGCATGGTGGTTATGACTCGCAGGCAGACCATTAAACACAACTCCCGTCCACCCGTGCAATTCATGGTTCGTCGTCTTGTTCTACGCGAGTATGCAAATTGATTGAAGCGGTACCGACAATCGATTCAATGCCCTCGACAAGTTTCAACTGATCGTAGTGCGATGCGGTTGCAATAAACTCAAGCTCAATTGACGAGATAAACGGCACGACCTGCTCATCGTCTTGAAGCAATCTCGCAACAGGTACAACGACCAAATCGGTGTTTTCAGTAATGTTGTCGACATCGTCTTGCCTTAGTACGTCACCAGGACCAAGGATCTGAGCGACTCGAACGTTTGAGTGCGGATAGAGTTCACGAAAGCTTTCCAGATTTTCACCCGTGGTGAAGGCAACGATACATGGGTCTCGCTTCCCAATGTAACCGCTTACAAAGCACTCGTCCGCAATATCACGGCCCATGTGTTCGGCGTCAGCAACTAAGAAAATGCCAAGCGATCGGCGATCCTTTCGATTTCCATCACGAAGGGCACTAATGCACACCTCGAGAGACGAGTATCCGCGATTGGACAGTTCATTGCTCTCCAACTCTTCACTCGGAAACTCTTGGTCAGTGCGGCGCACGTAAAGGTTTTGGTCACTGGAATAGAACAAGTCCATAACGACCATGGTCGTTTTTTCGTCGCCCCCATCTCCAAGAAGCAAACTGGGTTTCGGTTTGCCGGAAAAACGAATCTGGGGAATTGAGATCGCCTTTTTCTGGTCGTCCATGATCTTGGTTGCGTCAAGATCGACTCGATCTGGATCATCCTTTGGTTCGATTGCAAGATAGCCTTCCGCAACCTTTCGACGTGTGGCGATCACGTACTCGCGGATTTCGGCAAGTTGCTCGGCACTATCGAAATCGCCCTGATCTACAGCAATCGTCTCAAGGCGATTAAGCGTCCTGTCAACGCTGCCTGCCGAGACGCCGTATGAAAACCTGTTCGATTGAACGAGATGAACTCCGACACCGGCAAACGCTCGTAAAAACCGCACATCCTCCTGGCGGGCCAACCGATGTGAGTGCCCTAGGATTGAACTGCCGAGACCACGAATCGCAGATTCCGATACGGTAGAACCACCGCCAATTGCGTCGACCAAGGAGAACATCCCCGTGACGACCTTACGAAACATCTGCGGCGTAACGGGTTTACCCTCAAATTCCGCAGCATCTTCTGGGAGTGAATTCGGAAAATTCAATTTAAAGTCTGTGGGCCACGGCTCATCCGGCGATTGGCAACTTGGTCTTCTGTTACCGCTCTCTAACGCCTCGATAGCTGCGATATTAATGGCAGCGTCACGGTTCAAATCACGCGTAAGGATGATAGCTTGCCCGTACAGCGGCAAAGCGTTGTCCGGTTCTTGGCTTGCCCAAGCGTCTGCCGCTGCCAAAGCGATTGCTTCATCACTACTCTCAAGCAATCTAGCCCAGGCCACGATCAGCATTGGATCGAGTGTGGCAGCATTGAGCAACGACACCTCAAACCCTTCGGTTTGCGCTACGTCAGGGAGCTCACGTGCTCGCTGCTCAATACGCTTGGCGATTACTTCCGCATACGATCGCATGCTTTGCATTTTTCGCCGAACGATTGGGTCAGCAATTTCGCCATCGTCCGAATGTGACTCAACAAGATGTTCCAGTGTTTCAGATAGTTGATTGAAGACCTGTACGCGATCTGATGCATGTGCCTGGAATCTACCACGCCAGTAGGCAATTTTGGCGGAGTTAGGATATTTGGAAGAAGCTTCGCGAAATGCGACGACCGGCGTAGTCGCATTTCCAGATCCGAAATCGACAAGCGACCAAATTGCCTGGGCAATCAGCTGGTCCTCGGTGTCACTAACGTCTTTTCCGTGGACATGAGTGCTGATTAAGGCAATCAGAAGTAGCATAAAAGCTCGCTGGAAGAGTATCATTCGTAAATCCTGGAGGCGTTGCTGAACATCATCGCTCGAAGGCCTTGAAGGTTGCTGCGTATTCGCAAGTGAGGTTGCTTGCATCGACGAACGATTGAAATCATCGAATTGAAATCATCGAGTTGCCGACGGTGATTCCGCTTTCCAGCATCCGGCTGCAAAACTCGATACTGGGCGTGTGGCTAGCACTTACCCGGGCGGCCCCCCAACTTGTCAGTCAGACCTTGCCAGTCCGCACGGGCATCGGATGGTTCGTCGATCACTAATGGAGTCGCACGACTAAACCAATCTCCGCAGTCGGACGCAGCGTGTCGCAAACCGAGAATTGTAGGAGCGCCGCCATCGTTAGTGAAGACAACAGCATAGGGGAAACGATGGACCAACGCGCCGCAAAACTCACCGCCAATACGACCGAATAAATCTGGATGCTCGGCCACCGTTTGAATGATCGAGCGGACATTTCTGCGAAAGCGATTCCCCAGTGGGTCGGCAATCGAATCGTAATTCAAGCACGCAACCGCCAAGTTGCTTGCGAAGAGTGGATGGTAGAGTTCAGTCCCCATCAACGCGACGCCATACTTCGTCGGCATCAATTGCGATTTCTGGATTGGCCAGCAGTTCATCGCGTCTGCGGCTCATCTCTGCCAGTTCGTCTCCTGGCAATGCCGGCGGCGGTGCTGCCGCTAGGTCATCCCAGAGTTCCGTAACGATTTCGAGTTTCTGATTGGGAGCTAACGCGCGTAGCGATTCTTGAAGTGACATAGGTCGATCCGGTTTCGACGAAGCCTCAGTGTATCCGCGTCTGGAGTGTCGCGGAAATTGAAATCCGGGGGAAATGTTAATTTCGATCGAAGTCGGTCTGCGAACACCTGTGTTCACAGGGCTCCGGGAGTTGAATTGTTTTGTGAAGTAGACTCGCCAACGGAACGCCCGGGCAACAATGGGTTCCCCGCAACTCGTCGAGATGGGAGAGTCGGCCTTCTGTCTCGGCCATCGCCACTCGCTGAATGCCGCAGCACCTTGAGAAGCACGTCCGCCGTCGTCACCACGAGCGCCGACACTCCGAGTAGGACTCAGTACCAGAACTTAGTCTCCCCGACAGGCCCGAGCTGCTTTGTGGCTCCCACAAAGCAGCACCGTAACGGATACTGGAAGGCCTAGTAAGCAAGTTTCGCAAGATTTTCGGGACCGGCCGGCCGGAAAGTAATTTGCGATCAGTGGATCTGGATCGTATCGCCGGCATCAAATGTAATCTCATAAGGTCACCGAACCAGCATTCATACTCTGGACTAGGTGGAGATTGAGCCTGCGGGACTCGCAATAATTCAATTCCCGAAAATTCAATTCCCGAATCCTTCACACTTCGCTCGTCGTTAAGGCTTGGTAGCGTGTAAGTGTAAGGGGGACTTCGATTCACCTCGTCGTTCACATTCCCTACCGCCCAGTGTTGCTAGTGCATCCTATTGAATACGTTTCCGTTGAGCTTGAACACGCCGTCGCCGCCGAGCCATAGGTCACCTTGTTTGTCACGATAAATGACAGATATGTGCTTGCTGGTAAGCCCGTCTTTCTCTGTGAAGTGCCGGAGCGCCCGGCCATCGTATCGCCAGGCACCGTAACCCTGAGTGCCCAACAATCCGAACCAAATATTGCCATCGCGGTCTTCGCCGATGGAAAACACGCGATCAAGTGACGGGGTACCAACTTTTGCATCCCCGGGTAAAGGCCCTCCACGGCGATTTTCTTGGCTTCCGAGTCCGTGTTTCTGCGTGAAGTTAATGGTTTTGCCACCTTCCTGCAGGAGGACTCCGATTCCATTGTTCCCGATCCAGAGCCTTCCTTTGCTGTCCTCGAAAATCGAGCGAACGTGCAGATCAGTCTCTGCCTCACCGTTAAAGCCCCCACTGGAGTTGTTCATGAAAGTGAATGAGCGCCCGTCGTACCCTATCACCGCCCCATATGTTGCAAACCACATTCTCCCATTCTTTCCTCGGGCGGTGCCAGTGACCATGTAATCTCCATCGTTGCTGCGAATCTTTGGCAGCGGAAATTCCAGGAAAGTGAGCTTAGCCCCGTCGTAACGATACACACCGGGCTGCCCTTCGAGTTTGCCTCCAACGCGAGGATGATCTTCTCCGAACCAAATGTCGCCGGGTCCAAGCTTCCAATCGCTCTTTGAGTTGTAGTCACGGTCGGTGCGGATGGTGAACGTCTGCCCGTCGTAGCTACAGATGCCATTTCCAGTGTCGAACCAGATGATACCGCTGCGATCCTCAAAGATATTTCTAACCTGATTGCTGTCCAAACCATCTTCCACTGAAAAATAGGTCGTTTTTTCACCATCGAATCGTGCGACCCCCTCCTGCCAACTCCCAAACCAAAAGCTGCCCTTGCTGTCTTCCAGAATGGAACGCACGCCAGTGTTGAAACTGAGTGTTTCGCTTTTGGAGATCTTCACTACCTCACGACTTCGATTCTCTGGCAAGCTCGAAGTTTCTTGACCACAGCAAGGCGAAATGGCGAAGGACAAATTGAGTGACAGTACAACAAAGGCTTTTAGAAAGAATGGCATAGTAACGAAAACCTGATTGATAAAAGGATGACTCCCAACTTTGAGAGAGAAATACGCTAGCCACCAGTCTAGTGAACTTTGTGTTGCACACCAGGCGGCGGCTAGTTCCGATCGCTCTGTAGGGGCGTTGAACTGTTGCTTCTCAGAATCCGTATCGGTGGCCATTGTTTCCTGACGGCGCGAGTGTGATCCAAACAGAATCATGTCGTACGCGGGCGATTAGGAAAGGTCGCGAAGCAAGGTCCATCGAGCAGGGTTCGCAGCATAACATTAGAAATCACGGGAGACGGGCGAAAGGCTTACCAGTTGACGAGAAAACGAACCGCCCGTCGTCCCTGCGAGTAGAGCGGTGGCTTGCAATCGCTAAGGGGTGCGAGCGGACATCACGTTGTAATCGCTCTCATTGCGGTAACGAATTGTGGTAACCCGGCGGCGGCCGGGGACCATTGATTTCAAGATTCGCCCGATCCGCCGCGCGGGTTCACCGCATGGTTCTGCTTCATGTGTTGAAGGCGACGGATGGCATGTTTGTATCCAACGCTGGTCGCACACTCAAGCAACTCCAGCCCTCTATCTCTGTCGGGCATCACCCAGGGGCCGTCAAAGGGACAAGCACTCGCTCTTTTCTTTGCCGTCGCAGTTGGCCGATACTCCGCTCGTCGCCAGAGGCGAATTGGTATCGACAATGTAGGCTGCCATCGCTGCTGGTCATAATTTACTCGCTTCTGTATTGAGTGTCGAAATCGCACCACACGGACGCGGGTATTTCCTGTTTGGCGATTTCCAGGTCTTGCCAATCTGGTACCTTAGCGCGTAGTCATTCTCCTTGACCTGCTTCTTTGCCGCGACGAATGGAGTCACGTCAAAGGAAAACCGCTGCGTCGCGATGAACCGATCACGCGTGAACTAAGTGCATTGACCGAGTATCGTCGCCGCTTAGTGGACCAGCGCACGGCCGCCGGAAATGAGCTGAAGGCAGTGTTAAAACGTTATTTTCCGGCCGTGCTGGAGCTTTAACCCGCCAAGATCTACGCCGATTGCTCGCTTCGCCTGGTGCTCAAGTATCCCGCGCCTGCGGCGGCTCAACGAGCGGGTAAAGTGCGGTTGCGGAAGCTGTTCTACGGCTTGGGAAAGGCCGAGAAAATCGAAGCTCGCGTCGAACAGTTGATGGCAGCTAAACCCCTCACGGAGGATGAGACAACGCTCCGCGTGGAAGCTCGACGAGCTGTCGCGTTGTGTGATCTGCTCCAAACTTACAATCAACAGATTGCCATATATGATAAGGCGATCAAGGAGTTCGTCGCGTTTTGTTCGCCTACGCATCAATGTCAATCGAAGTACCAGTCTACCACGCGCCACGGGTCGTAAAAGAGTATTGCCAAAGATGCAACCAAGAGCAGCAGGTAAAGAAATACCGATGCAGCACGCCGTTTGTATGTTTTGTGGTTCGTCGAAACAAGGCCAAAAGGATTACGGTATGCGATAAGAAAACCAGCCGGTATCGCGAGTGGCGCGCCCAGGATCAGAAACAATCCGCCATACGCGAAGAGGTCAATCACGGCGTCGTTTGTGTAATCCCGATAAGGAACCGGTGTGTGTCCGAGAGCAAGACCCGTCAACGCCCATGAAGTATACATGGCGGAAACCACGAGGACAGGATACACATACAAGAAACCAGAAATGATCGTGAGTTTGGACCATGGGCTCCGGTGTTCCTGCGTTGCCGCTTCAGGACTTCGGTACGGATTTGCGTTGGTATCAGTCAAAGCACTTTGGTCGACGAACGTCTGGAATCACTCGGTCGCCGAGTGAGGAATTGATTAAAAGTTCGAGTGGCTCGGCGACTCGGCGAGCATTCCTTGGTTCGTCGTGATTCGCTGATCGATTTGCCGACTTGCGCATTAGAATCCATTCATTCCTACAACCTCATTTCCGGCTCTTGTAGCCATGGCATGCAGCGCTACAGCGTCGGTGGAAGATGCAAGAACTCGAATAGAACCATCCGCGAAGGCAACATTCGCTCCGGAATTGTGAAAACTGTATAGGCCGCCATCGTTAGTTTCATTCACTGTGGGATTCTTGTGCAACAGAATGCCGCCTAGTGCTTCATATTCGCCACGAGCAGAAATACCAATCACTTCGTTCGAAGAATATTGGCTGACGGGTCTAAATCTCGTGTAATTGCTTGTTGAGGGGCAGAGAAAAACAGAAAGTTCGGTTCGGACGTTCGATTGATTGGAAGGACTGGACGCAGCCACCTCCATATCGAGTCGATCGAATAACGAAGACTGCTCTAGGTGGGGAAGCAATGCAGTTTGCCATGAGTGAAAATGGTACTCATCCCAGTATTTCTCAGGGAAGGCTTTCGTTGATCCATTGAATGCAAACGATCCGTTGTAAAGCGACGGGAGCTTTTTTCGGGAATCGTGAAACAGCTGGATTGCGATAGCGGACTGGCGCAAATTGTTTTGGCAATAAGCTCGGCGAGCTGATTCACGAACATGTTCAATTGCAGGCAATAAGAGTGCGACTAGCACTCCTATGATTGTCAAAACCGCCATGAGTTCGACCAGCGTTAAGCCACTTCTCTTGATATTCAATTTCGGCCCCTCATGATCTGCAAAGACGAACGGTCAACTTCACGGGGCGACCGGAGTTGAGTTGGTACCGCAAAAAACTGCTGGTCGGTCGCTCCGTTGCAGTACGCCCAACATGGGCGTGATCTTGTGGGGTGCAAGTCCCCTGT
>CAZHTX010000230.1:0-8800 GCA_964535475.1 uncultured Pirellulaceae bacterium | reverse complement strand
GCCAAGCCGATCGACATTCCCGTGCACATCCGCGGCAATCACTTGCGAACCGCCCAGCAGCCAACCCCGCGGGGTGCCCCCAGCTGCTTGCAACTCGACGCCCACTGCGATGCGATCCCAGCCGACAGCAGCGGCCGATTGCAGTTGGCCCAGTGGCTGACTTCGCCCGCCCATCCGCTGACCGCTCGCGTGATGGTCAATCGGATTTGGATGTGGCATTTCGGGGAAGGCTTGGTCCGTTCGCCATCAAACTTCGGCTTGCGAGGCGAACTGCCAACGCACCCTGAGTTGCTCGATTGGCTGGCCAACGAGTGGATGCAAAGCGGTTGGTCGATGAAAGATTTGCATCGCTTAATTTTGACCAGCAACACGTACCAAATGACCAGCAGCGAGCGAGCGTACGCGGACCAAGACCCAGAGAATCGCTTGCTATGGCGGCAATTTCGTAAACGGCTCGAGATCGAACCGCTCCGCGATACGCTGCTGACGCTGGCCGGCCAACTGCAACGCCAACCGCCGCCCCGAACCGTCTCCGCAGATTCCCCGCATCGCACCGTTTATGTGAACATCAACCGCGCCGCCCTGGACGAAATGTTCTCCACGTTTGACTACGTCGATCCGGCCAGCCACATCGCCCAGCGCCCCGTCACGACCGTGCCGCACCAAGCTCTCTTCATGATGAATCACCCCTTGGTGCATCAGGCTGCCAAGCATTTAGCCGCGGCGGCTGTCGCGCGGCAAGCTAACGCGGCGGCGGGAACAGCAGCAACAGCAGCAGGCGAGGGAATCGACTGGCTATGGCAAACCGTTTACGGCAGACCACCCAGTGCCCGGGAGCGCCGCCACGCTGCCGATTTTCTCAGCGAATTGCCGAACCACGCAAACGCAATTGATCAAGCAAGCGCAACTGATCAAGCAAATAATTTGTCAGCAGCCTGGCAGAGTCTGGCGCGGGCGTTGCTGGCCGGCAACGAGTTCACTTATTTGGATTAGGAAGCACGATGGCGATCAATCATCAATTGGGCCACCAGCAATTGGCAAACCAGCAATTAGACGGTGCCGCGGCGGTCTCACGCCGGGCGATGTTTCGCGGATTTGGCTGCGGGCTGGCCGGCTTGGCGCTCTCCGACTTGCTTGTCCGCAGTCACGCGGTTGCCGGCGACAACGCGGGGGTGCCGCATTTCCAGCCCCGTGCCAAGCGGGTAATTTTTCTATTCATGCATGGCGGGCCCTCGCACGTTGACACGTTTGACTACAAACCGGAATTGAGCAAACAGGATGGCAATCCGCTGCCGTTTGAAAAACCGCGAATCCAGTTTGCTCAGACAGGCAATTTGCTCCGCAGCCCATGGGAATTCCGCCAGTACGGCGAGACGGGGAGCTGGGTCAGCGACCTGTTTCCACACGTAGCCCAGCATGTCGACGAATTGACGATGATCAAATCGCTGCACGGCTCGAACGAAGCCCACGGCGGCGCGCTACTCAAAATCCACACCGGCTCGGACACTTTCGTGCGCCCCAGCATGGGGTCTTGGATCAGTTACGGGCTGGGCACGGAAAACGAAAACTTACCCAGTTTCATCACCATCAACCCTACCCTCGGGCACGGTGGCGTCCGCAACTTTGGCTCGGCTTTTTTGCCCCCCATCCATCAAGCCACGCGACTGGGCTCTTCGGGCAAACAGATTGCCGAGACGCGAATTGAAAATTTGCGATCGCCCGAGGGAGTCGACGCGGCGATGCAGACGCGGCAGCTGAGTTTCCTCCAGCAATTGGCCGCCGACCGGGCTCACCAGCAAGGTTTGCCGGTCGATAATGCTTTGCAAGCCAGGCTGGAATCTTTTGAATTGGCCTTCCGCATGCAGCAGGAAGCGCCCGCTTTAATGGACTTGGCCGACGAGACGCAGGCCACGCGGAAGTTATACGGAATCGACGAACAGCCGACCGACAATTACGGTCGCGAGTGCTTGCTGGCGCGGCGTTTTTCGGAAGCCGGAGTCCGCTTTGTGCAAGCCTCGCACGCTTACTGGGACCAACACTCGGAGCTGAAAGAAAAGCACACGGAGCTGGCCAGCCAAGTCGACAAACCGATCGCCGGTCTGCTGACAGACCTCAAACAGCGAGGGTTGCTCGACGAGACGCTGGTGATCTGGGGAGGCGAATTTGGCCGCACGCCGACCGCCCAGGGCAAGAACGGCCGTGACCACAATCCCCATGCCTTTACCTGGTGGTTTGCCGGCGGAGGTGTCAAGCGGGGATTCAGCTACGGAGCTTCCGATGAATTCGGCTTTTATGCCGCCGAGGATCGCGTGCACGTCCACGACCTACACGCCACGCTGCTGCATCTGCTGGGAATCGACCACGAACGGCTGACCTATCGCTACGGGGGCCGAGATTTTCGGCTGACCGATGTGGAGGGGCGCGTGGTCCGCGAGATCCTGGAGACGCCCGCTGTCTGATTTGATAGTCTTTAGCAGCCGGCCCAGCAGTAGCCGGCCCAGCAGCAGCCGGCCCAGCAGCAGCCGGCCCAGCAGCAACTAGCTGGGAATAATCAGATTGGAACAGGGACAGAATCCATTGGGAAATCAAGCAGATTGGCCGGCGATTGAGCTGTATACGGACGGGGCTTGCAGCGGCAACCCGGGCCCTGGCGGTTGGGCTTTTGTGCTCCGCGACGTCGCCACGGGGCGGGAAAAAGAAGGGAGCGGTGGTCAAGCTGGCACGACCAACAATCAAATGGAACTAATGGCCGTGATTCGCGGCCTGGAAGCGTTGCGGAGGCCTTGTCGAGTGCTGTTGTGCTCGGACAGCAAATACGTGGGCCAGGGCATGACCGAGTGGATGGTGGGCTGGAAGTCCAGGGGTTGGCAGCGGCGGGAAGGCAAGCAATTAAAGCCGGTCAAAAATGTTGAGCTATGGCAACAGCTCGACGTCTTGATGCAGCGGCACGCGATTACTTTCAAGCATGTGAAAGGCCACAGCGGTCATGCGGAGAACGAGCGTTGCGACGAGTTAGCCGTGGCGGCGGCGAAAAAGTTTTACCAGTGGGCGTGGTTGCAAAGGGCATTCGGGGGTCGCTGTAAAGCTGGCGCGGGGGCCTTATCCAGTATTTTGGGTGGCAAGTGTGAACATTCCCGGCGAAGAACCGTCATAAAAGCATGTGAAGCACGAAAATCTGGGTTGCTCCGTTTGGCAAGCTTGCTAAACTCTCGCACTTCTGAGCGCCCCAGGTGGGTTTGTGCCAGCGTAGCTCAGTTGGCAGAGCAACTGATTTGTAATCAGTAGGTCGTGGGTTCGAACCCCTCCGCTGGCTTTCAGTGAGGACGATTTCATACCTTTGCGGAAGATTTTGCGCCTTTTCGGAGGATCGCAGGGTCACTTTCGGGAAGGACGCCTAGGCTACGGCGAGGCGAACGGTTACGTTGAGGAAAGAAGTTAGAGATATCAAGCGTTAACAGGCGAAGAAGCAGAGAGAGAGAGATGTTGATTTAGGAAGTTAGGTGATGCGGTCGGCGGAATGCTGACTGCTTTGTGGCTGGGGAGGTTGCCCGAGCGGTTAAAGGGGGCGGACTGTAAATCCGTTGGCTTAGCCTACACAGGTTCGAATCCTGTACCTCCCACTAATGGAACTGGCGGCGAGTGCGGGTGTAGCTCAATGGTAGAGCAACAGCCTTCCAAGCTGAAGACGAGGGTTCGATTCCCTTCACCCGCTTTGCTCACCCCCGCTTGTCGGGACGGTGGTTTAGACGTCATGCTGCTGTAGCTCAGTTGGTAGAGCACATCCTTGGTAAGGATGAGGTCATGGGTTCAAGTCCCATCAGCAGCTCTGTGAGAATGACAGAGGTTTTTCGGCCGTCCAATCCTTCGTTGGATGGTGGTCGACTTTTTATTTCGTCACTTTTGTGTCACTGGCGGTCCTGATTCTCGCGAGCGAGAATTTGCGGCGGTCGCGGGGTGGGTCACCTCACGGTTCAGCCAGTCCAGTTGGTTGCAGGTGCAAGTAGAGAATAGCAAACATGGCCAAAGAGGTTTTCAAGCGGACAAAGCCCCACGTCAACGTTGGTACTATCGGCCACATTGACCACGGTAAAACCACCACGACCGGCGCCATTTTGGCGGTCCAGGCAGCCAAGGGTTTGGCCCAGGCGAAAGCCTATTCGGACATTGCCAAGGGCGGTACGGTACGTGACCAAACGAAGACGGTGACCATTGCGGTGGCTCACGTCGAGTACGAGAGTGATAATCGGCACTATGCCCACATTGACTGCCCGGGTCACGCCGACTTTATCAAGAACATGATCACGGGTGCGGCCCAGATGGACGGAGCGATTTTGGTCGTCTCCGCTGCTGACGGCCCGATGCCCCAGACGAAAGAACACGTGCTTTTGGCTCGCCAGGTTGGCGTGCCTTACATCGTGGTCTTCCTCAACAAGGTCGACCTGGTTGACGATCCCGAACTGCTCGAATTGGTTGAGCTCGAAGTTCGTGAATTGCTCAGCAAGTACGATTTCCCTGGCGATGACGTTCCTGTCATCCATGGTAGTGCATTGCCGGCTTACAACAAGCCAGCCGATCCGGATGCCAGCAAGTGCATCTCGGAATTGATGAACGCCTTGGACGAGTTCATTCCAGAGCCCGATCGCGAAGAGGATCGCCCCTTCCTGATGGCCATCGAGGATGTTTTCTCGATCGCCGGCCGGGGAACAGTTGCCACCGGACGTATCGAGCGCGGTGTTGTTAAAGTGGGTGAAGAAGTCGAGATTGTCGGCTTGGCTGAGAACTCGGCAAAAACCACTTGCACGGGCGTGGAAATGTTCCGCAAGGAAATGACCGAAGGTCGCGCTGGTGACAACGTCGGTTGTTTGTTGCGAGGCGTAAAGCGTGAAGACATCCAGCGTGGTCAAGTTTTGGCCAAGCCGGGCAGCATCACGCCGCACACCAAGTTTGAAGCCGAAGTCTATTGCTTGAGCAAAGACGAAGGTGGCCGCCACACCCCGTTCTTTAGTGGCTACCGCCCCCAGTTTTACTTCCGTACCACCGACGTCACTGGAACCGCCAACTTGCTTGGTGCTGACATGTGCATGCCCGGTGACAACGTGCGGGTGACTGTGGAGTTGCACAAGCCGATCGCCATGGACGATGGCGTGCGGTTCGCAATTCGCGAAGGTGGCCGGACCGTCGGTTCAGGTATTGTCACCAAGATTCTCGAGTAGTATGAATTAAAGTATCACATTGATGCCGTGAGGCTGAAATCCAACCAGTGACGAAGCAACCTTGAGGTTAACTCTCGGCTGCTTCGTCATTCTCGGTTTCAGCCTTTGTTTCAGGGGCGTAGCTCAATTGGCAGAGCACCGGTCTCCAAAACCGGCGGTTGCGAGTTCGACTCCCGCCGCCCCTGCTGTGTGTCCCAATCGCTCGGCCTAAGGGGTGTGATGTCCCTCAGGAACCGCCGGTTAGAATCGCAATTGTCATCCTGTGGCCGTGCCACGAACCTGAGTATTCTTGGCAACTGATCTGCGAAACTCGGTACCACGCTGGCCACAATCGCCGGCACGTAGCGAGTTAAGATCGGTTGGTCACCGAAGATATGCCGGGTAGGTAGTTCATTTTTTTTCGAATTTTAAAAGGGGAGCCGGAGCGGATGTCCAGGGATGTTGCCGGCACAAGCCCGCCGTTGACTGCCGAGTTGTTTAACGTCGGCGTCTACAAACCGAATCAAGGTCGTCTCGTACGCCAACTCACCTGTTTGGCGATTTGGGTCACTGTTGCCTTAGGCTGCTGGCGGTTAAACGTCTGGCTCGACGGTTCCTTTGGCGCTCGCACTTGGGCCGAGGTCGCCGTGCCCGGCGCTCTGTTGCTCGCCGGGGGCTGGTTCGGCTTTCGAGTTGTCAACTGGCCCCGCTTTGCCGATTTTTTGATCGCTGTCGAAGCGGAGATGGCAAAAGTTAGCTGGCCAGGGAAGACTGAGCTTGTGCGGGCGTCGATTGTGGTGATTTTCACGATCTTCTTCCTCGCTATGATCTTGTTCGTCTTTGACATCGCTTGGCAGGCCGTTTTCCGGGCTCTCGGAGTCACCGTCTAAGTGCGGTCTCCCTACTCCACTCTCCCAGGAACTGCCCCGTGACTGACGCCGACAATCAACATGAAGCGATCGACGATGAAGCGATCGAGCAAGAATCGATCGAGCAAGAGTTGATCGAAAACGACGGCAATACTGCTCCGCCCGCTACCGATCCCGATCCCGAAGAAGGGCGAATGGATTGGTACATCCTCAAAGTGGCCTTCAATCGTGAAGAGTCCATTCGCGATGCCTTAGCCAAGCGGGTTCGCATGGAAGGGATGGACGAATATTTCGGCGATATCGTCGTCCCCACCGAGGACTTAGTTGAATTCACCCGCGCTGGCAAACGACGAATTGTCAAACGGAAACTGTTGCCTGGCTACCTGATGGTCAACATGATCATCAACGATGACACCTGGTTCCTGGTCCGTGAGACTGGTGGAATCAGTGATTTTACCGGAGCGGCAGGCAAACCGATGCCTATGGATCCTGCCGATATCGAACGCTTCGTGAAGAAGCCTGAAGTCGGCGAAGACGACGAAGTCCAACTCAAGACCTCGATTCCCTTCGATGTCGGGGATCGTGTTCGCGTTAAGGAAGGCAACTTCCAAAACCAAGAAGGTGAAATCGATTCCGTCGACGAAGCTAACGGTCGCATCACCGTAATCATCAACATCTTCGGCCGTTCGGTGCCAATGGAGCTCGATCACTGGCAAGTCGAAGAGCTCTAACGAGCAGGTCGTGGAGCAGGCGTGCTGGCTCGTCACTTACGAGCCGAGGAATTGCCCAGTCAAGCTGCCTTCATTTTCACTTGTTGGCTGAGGAGCTTGCTGAGGCAGACGCCAGGGAAGGGTCACGCGAAAGGTGCTACCATGACCGAGTTGACTTTCGAAGGTAATCTCTCCGCCGAGCAGCTTGCATAGCTCTTTTACGATGGAGAGGCCCAAACCCGTGCCGGAGAATTCTCGGGTTAATCCATCGCCATCGAGCACCGTGCGGCTTTGGCGGAACTTCTCAAAAATCACTCCTTGATCTTCTTCGGCGATGCCAATTCCGGTATCCGAGACCGCCAGGCAGAAGCGTCCTTGATCTTCATCTGGCTTCCTGCCTGGCGTGGCCAGATCGTCAAGCGTAACCGTGATCATGCCCCCCTCGGGGGTGAATTTAATCGCGTTGCTGAGCAAGTTGGTCAGAATTTGCCCAATTTTGCCCTGATCCTGCTCGGCCAGCGGCAACGACTGGTCACACTGCACGCTCAGCGAGATATTTTTGTCGTCAGAAAGTCCTCGCACCATGTCGACTTGGGACTGCAGCAAAGAGAGCAAGTTAAACGTTGATCGGCGGACTTCCATCTTCCCCGCTTCAACCTTTGCCAGATCAAGAATATCGTTGATCATCTCCAACAAGACGCGTCCGCTACGTTGAATGTTGGCGGCATAACGACGCTGCTTATCAGTCAACGACTCGATTCCTTGAAGGACATCAGAGAAGCCAATGATGCTGTTTAGCGGTGTCCGTAGCTCGTGACTCATATTGGCCAGGAAATCGCTTTTTAGCCGATTTGCTTCATACAACTGCAGATTCAATTGGGCTAGCTGGTCGACGCGTTGATCGAGCTCGCGATTGACTTCGCTGATTTTATCTTGCGTTTCAATCAAGTGTCGCAGCATGCGGTTAAACGCGTCGGCAAGTTCCCGGAATTCATCTTCGGTCTCGATCGTTGCCCGCAACTCCGTCTCCCCGCGGCTAATTGCGTCACTGACGTCACGCAAGTGGTAGAGCGGTTGCAACACCAGATAGCGGACAATGGCGTGCAGCACAAACAGCCCCACGGCGATAATCATCATGGCAATCGCGATCAGCAGCGCGCGAATTTGCGTATTCGCGTCGTAGGTTGGCTGATAGGGGATACTGATCTTCAAGACCCGGAAGGGATATTTCTGGGCAATCGTTTCGGGGTCAGCCTCCGCCAACGAAATCGGCGGCTCACCAACACGAGAATGACACCGCATGCAGCGGTCGTTAAAGACGATTGGCTTATAAAAAATATAGCGATCGCCGATGGGGCCGCGTTCAAAAAATAGCGGCTGGGCATTGACCGAAACTTGAGAAAAAATCTCAGCCTCATCGACCTCGAATTCGCTCTCCCAATTAATCGACTTATCCTGCGCTACCGTGGTTAGCCATTGCTCAAACCCCAAGTTCAAAGCGGTCAGAATCGCCTCTTCTGTCGCCTCGAGCACCTCGTTATCCGGGGGAGGCAAACGGTCAAACTCGAGCTTCCGATCGAGCGCCAATATTTGGACTTCGCTCGACTCATTCAACAGCAACGGCATCAGGCTTTCGAGCACCGTTTCAATCTGATTGATCTCTGCGGGGTCCCGACCAAACTGATATTCTCGCTTGACGTGCGTTAACGCCAAGTGCGAGTGCCCATATTCCGAGGCAATTTGGCGAGTCTGATTCAGCACCAACTTGCCAGCCAACACCTGCAGAATCCAGAACGCGCCAAACATCAACAACAATAGCGCCGAGCCGAAGAACAGCAAGCACTTGCGTTCCAGGCTCATCGAGGCGAACACGTTCTGCAGAAATCGCAGCATGCGTGAACCTTGAGCCGACAGCGTTAGCCGTGGGCGTTTTCGAGGGTGGGAAATGTCTGCCAGCCGAGCGGGCACGTCGACGAGTGGTCAGCGATCAGAGAACGCTCAGGCAACACGTAAATTATGGCATGAATTG
>CAZHTX010000229.1:0-8801 GCA_964535475.1 uncultured Pirellulaceae bacterium | reverse complement strand
TTCTCCGGAGTGACTGGAGTTCAGACGTGTGCTCTCCGATCTCGCCCACCGCGGAGGTGCCCGCGCTGCGCCATGGCTGGGCCGGGCGGTGGCGAGGCTCGATTGGAACCGCGATGGTCGCGAAGACCTGCTGGTCGGACATCTTTACCACAGCAGCCGCTTACTGGAGAACCAGACAACCGCGGTGGGCAACTACGTGGCGATCAAGCTTGTTGGCACGACCTCCAGCCGAGATGCGATTGGCGCTCGCGTCAGAGTCGTTGGCAAAGGCATCGAGCGATTTGGGCAACTGACCAGCGGTGACGGCTATCAAGCTAAAAATGAATCTCAGCTGGTATTTGGATTGGGTGAGACCAAGGCGCTCGAACGAGTTGAGATCCGCTGGCCCAGCGGCCGCCACGAAAACTTTCCAGTCGACGCCATCAACCAAACATTGACCTGCATCGAGGGTCGCGGCCGCGAGCTGAACTGACTAAACCCCAGCCACTTGGTTCTGTGACGACTCTCTTTTTAGAGGCACTTAAATTAGAGGCACGTAAAGGTGAGAGCGAATCAACCGGCACGGTTTGTATTCGTGAATTCCTGCTCCCGCAACCTTTGGTCAAAATCTTCGAGCGCGGCCAATTGGCTGACGCGAACTTGATCATCATCCAGCTTCACGGGGCGCCCCACGTGTTCGGAGACCACTTGCTCGATCATCGGTAAACGCAGCTGGTCGGGAGGGAGAGAAACTTGCTGAAACTGGTCGGCTGGCTTGGCCGCTCCGTAACGTGGCGTTGATTCCTCCAACGGCAGATAGATCGCGCCGGTGTAAAAATCAACCGCAAAAGCAATCACCCCTGGAACAAAAAACAACATCAACCCAAGACTATTGAGGGCGACGATTTTCCAGTCAATTTGATTGGCATGCACCTGCCCGCGACGGTCGGCATGCAAGAACGTGCCGCATCCCGATGTGCCGCAGACCAGCAAACCGAGGGAGCCACCACGGGCGAGCGTGGCGAGAAATTGCCGACGCGGCTGAAAAGGCTGATTGATCATGAAAGTCGGCAGGCGTCCGATTGCGGAAAGCGAAGGCGGCGACGGTTACTCAGCGAAACCACCCAAAGCTGCTTAGAACCTACCCGAAAACCCAAAATAACCGCGGCTAGCGCCAAAGCGGCTAACGTCCAAAACGGCTAACGTCCAAAGCGGCTAACGTCCAAAGCGGCTAACGGTTTTCAGATAGGTTCTTAGTAGGCAATCCGACATGGGTTTGCCAAGAGCGTTTCCCACGTCCGGTTCACCAAATCTTCGCGACTCCTTCATCGAGGATTCACTTAATTCAGCGGTGGTCGCGTTTTGCTCTGCGCGTTAGGTTGATCGGTAACTTTTGGCCTCATTTTTTGTTGGATTCGTCACATGAGCATCAGTACTGAGATCGCCACATTATTCGCTCAGCGAGGCAACTCGCAGTATGGCAAAGAAGCCGTTACCCAGCTGGAGCATGCTTTACAATGCGCGGCGCTGGCTGAAGCACAACAAGCGCCCCCCGCTTTGGTCCTAGCTGCTCTGCTACACGACATCGGTCATTTGTTGCATGAGCTGCCTGACGACGCCCCCGAGCAGGGCATTGACGATCATCACGAGACCAGCGGATACAATTACCTGCGGAAACATTTCAGCGAAGCGGTCAGCGAACCGGTCCGACAGCACGTGGCCGCCAAGCGTTATTTGTGCACGACCGACCCCAGCTATCTTGAACAACTTTCCGAGCCCTCAGTTGTCAGCCTCCAGCTCCAAGGCGGGACGATGTCCGAAGAGGAGCTGGAAACGTTCCGCGGGTCACCACATTGGGAGGCAGCCGTGGCGCTGCGGCGGTGGGACGATTTAGCGAAAGTGGTCGACTTGGAAACACCCGACATCGACCATTACTTGGGCATCTTGGCGAACAACGAAGCGAGCCTGTGTGCTTGATTATTCACCGAATAATTTTTCCAGCCGATCGAGAGCCACCATTAATTTGTTCCATTCGATCACGACATCGAAGGTATCGACCAGTTCGGCATCGTCACGATCGAAACCTTGTTCGCTGAGTTTGATTTTTCCTTCCAGGACGAACATACCTTCGACGATCGCGTGATCCGATTTTTGCTGGGCGGTAAGATCGGGATCGTCGTAGACGGGCAGCACTTGCTGCATCGCTTGGTGGACAGCCCAGAGGGCGGCTCGGCGGGAGTCTTCGGCAGCCAGGGTAGCGCGAAGTGTGCCGGATTGGATGTAGTACTTAGCCATGATTGGGTTTCCTGAGTTGAAGAACTTCCGTTGACACAACTATCTTTCGCCAAGTGCTGTGACACGTTAGGTCACAACGGGAAGAGAATTTGGAAAAAAGATAGTTTTTCGCATCAGCAACCGGTTGAGTGCTCAGCCCGCAAGAGGGGCCGCAACTCGGCTGCCAAGAAGAAAGAACCACAAATCACGACCCGTCCAGCAGGACCGGCCACCTGAATGGCTCGCGAGAGCGCATCGGCTGGCTTATCGACAACAATAGTATTTTGATTCGAAGACATACGTGCGAGTTCCACGGGGTCGAACCACCGCGGATTTGACCAATAGCGGGTAAGAAACAGGTGATCGGCGACCGAGTTCAATAGCTGCAACATCGCCTCCCCATCCTTATCGGCGCTGGTGCCGAAAACCACGACTGTCTTGCCGCTTGCCGGTCGATCCCGAAGAACCGTGCGGAGCGCCGTGACCGAATCGATGTTATGCGCAGTATCGAGCAAAATTTCTGGCTGATCCCCAAAGCGTTCGACCCTTCCGGCACAGCGGACAGCGGCCAAGCCGGCGCGCTGAACATCCAGCGGGCCGCTGAGCCCCACTGGAACCAGGGCATCCATCACCGCCAGCGCGACACCCGCGTTGATTTGCTGGTGCCGCCCCTCCAACCCTACGGCCCAGCCAAGCCGCGATTGCAGCAGCGGATTGTGGGCTTGGAAATCAAAGGGCTTGAGCAACGACGACGACTCCCCAACGGCACACGGAGTGACTTGAAAATCGACACCCGACTGCCACAACAGGGCGCCGCGTTGGGCGGCTGTTTGGCGGATTACTTGCTGGGCATCAGGTTGCTCGACGCCGCTGACCACCGGCACCCCCGGCTTGATGATCCCCGCCTTTTCAAAAGCGATTTGGGCGTGGGTGTCACCGAGGATGTGCTGGTGATCCAGCCCCACGCTGGTGATCACCGAAACGACCGGATCGCAAACGTTGGTGCTATCGAGCCGACCACCCAAACCGACTTCAATCACCGCCACCGTGCACTGCGTGCGGCGAAAGTACTCCATCGCCATCGCTGTGGTCAGCTCGAAAAAGGTCGGTTGCCCCTCGCCCATCTGCTCCACGCTGTCGGCCGCTCCCCGCACCGCTTCGACCAGGGCCTCCAATTCGCTCGCCTCACAGGGCAGACCGTCGACGCGAAACCGCTCTTCCAGTCGCTCCAGATGCGGCGAAGTATAAAGACCCACCTTGTATCCGCAAGCGATTAACATGGTGGCAATCATCTCGCAAATGCTGCCCTTCCCCTTTGTGCCACCCACGTGAACTATCTGAAAGGACCTTTCAGGGTGCCCCAGCAGTCGCAATAAATGTCGCATCCGTTGCAATCGAAACGCGCCTTGATTGGCAGCCGGTGAAACCCGCTCGTAATTTAGGCGTCCGTAGAGATAATCAAGAGGTGACATAGGTCAGCCGCAAAGAGAATTGAAAAGTGGCGATAGGATTTTAGTAAAAGAACCAAGTCAAAAATTGGACGTCAGCGGCGGTGAACCTTCAAGGGTGAGCTGCCGTAGCACTGAAGCAAAAGCCCTTGTTGTATCATTTGCCCCCGCTCCCCGAGGGTTCCGTTGGAAACCGATCAAGCTGCCGTCGTCGAGCGGCCTACCGTAAGTGCCTCCGAAGATGCCTCTTCGCAGGTAGTCATCGAGACTCGCAACCTAAGCAAGATATACCGTGACTTTTGGGGTCGAAAGAAGGTCCACGCGTTAAAAGCGTTGGACATCGAGATCCGCAAAGGTGAAATCTTTGGACTACTCGGTCCGAACGGCAGCGGAAAATCGACGACGCTCAAGTTAATTCTAGGTTTGTTGTTTCCGACCAGCGGTCGCGTGCTGGTGTTTGATAAGGACGCCACGGAAACGAGCAAGAACGAGCGAATCGGTTATCTTCCCGAAGAATCGTACCTGTACAAATTTCTGTCGGCTCAAGAAACGCTTGATTTTTATGGTCGGCTGTTCAACATGTCTGCCGCTGATCGCTCGCAACGGGTCAACGAACTGATCCAAATGGTCGGCCTGGAGCATGCGCGGCACCGTCAACTGCGAGAGTTTTCCAAGGGGATGACGCGGCGGGTTGGCTTGGCTCAAGCTCTGATTAACGACCCCGACTTGGTGATGCTGGACGAACCGACGACGGGCTTGGACCCGATCGGCACGCGGGAGATGAAGGACTTGATCCTGGGACTCCGCGACCAGGGCAAAACGATCTTGTTGTGCAGCCACCAATTGGCCGACGTGCAAGACGTCTGCGACCGTGTCGCGATCCTCCACCAAGGCGAACTGAAGGAACTGGGGCGAGTCGACGATTTGCTGAAAGTTCAAGACGTCACCGAAGTCCACGCCCGCGGATTGTCGGACGAAGCAAAAGCGGAAATCACTGAAGTCATCAAACGGCACGGCGGCACGCTGGAGTCAATTGACAATCCAACGGCCACCATGGAGCAATTGTTCTTGGATATTGTTCAAGAGAGCGAGGCACGACCAGGGCACCGCCGCAGCGACCTGAATCCAAAGAATAATTCGGCAGGCGGTTCGCCGTCGGCCACGCAGGCTGGAGGAGAGTCAGGATCATGACGCAGCAACCGGAAGATTTCTGGTCGTTCTATGAGTGGCTGGTTCGCCCTGGCGCGTTCCTGGAAAGCGCGCTGCTGCAAGGCATCGCCGTTGGGATCATGGCGATCATCCTCGGCCTCCTGTTAGGATATATCGTCTCGGCCGTCCGCTATGGACCTGGAGAAGCGTTTTACGCCGTTGCCAGCACCATTCGCGACTTGGTCACCCGCGATCTGCCAAAAACCGCCCCGCAACGTATCTTCGCCCTCGCCCGTCTGGCCTTCAAAGAAGCCATTCGCCGCAAAGTGCTGTTCGTGTTTGGCGTGTTCATGGTCGTTTTGCTGCTGGCCGGCTGGTTCCTCGATACGAACAGTAACGATCCAGCCCGACTCTACATCAGCTTTGTGCTGACAGCGACGAATTATTTAATGTTGCTGCTGGCTCTCTTTATCAGCTGCTTTAGCCTCCCGGCGGATATCAAAAGCCGCACGATTTACACAATTGTTACCAAGCCGGTTCGTCCGACTGAAATTATCATCGGACGCATCTTGGGCTTTACCGCGATCGGCACCATGCTGCTGGCGCCGATGGGTGTGGCCAGCTACTTTTTCGTAACCCGCGGACTCGATCATGGCCACGAAGTGGTTGAGATTGAGAAATTGGCCAACACGGAGAAATCGGCCGAGCTGTTAAGGCGCGCGATTCGCGAACGACCAACAGGGTCCAATTTGGAAGCCGAGTTGTCCCAACGTTCGGAAGATAGCTACATCGGCATCACCTCCTTCGACCGCGACCACTCGCACACCTTCACGATCGACGAGGAAGGCAACGGGATCACCAGCTTGGAGCAGGGTCACCGTCACGTTGTTTACAAGGAAGGCGACAATTTCATTGTCGGACCTCCCGAAGGAGCGCTTCGCGCCCGCGTTCCCGAGTATGGCTCGATCACGTTCCTCAACCGTGAAGGGCTCGAGGACGCCGGGATTGACGTCGGTTACGAGCATCGTAAGGGTGGCTACGGCAGCGCCGGGTTCAGTCGATTTGCCGGCGCTTCGATTGGAGCTCGCAGAATCGAACATGGTTACATTGAAGGCGCCTCGTTATGCGCGGCAATTGTTAAATTCGACAATATCACTCCTGAACGCTACGGCGAAGGCCTACCGCTGGAAATGCGGTTGCGAGTCTTTCGAACTTACAAAGCGGACATCGTCAGTGCCGTTGGTGGCACGATCACCCTTCGCAATCCAGATAATAACGAAATTGAAACGAAACCGATCGAGTTTGATTCGGAAGAATACTTGGTAAAAGAGTATTTTATTCCGGTTGAATTGGAAGGAAATGAGGGTTCATCCGCACCAACTCTGAACCTCTTCGATGACTTGGTTGGTAAGGATGGGTCGGTTGAAGTCGTCGTCCGCTGTAGTGATCGCGGACAATATTTGGGATTAACCAAAGGAGACGTCTACCTTCGCCCCCAAGAATCAACTTTCCTTTGGAATTTGACCAAGGCTTTCATTAGCATCTGGTTGCAAATGGTGATGATTATCGCCTTCGGCGTGATGTTCAGCACCATCTTGAGCGGGCCAGTCGCCATGATCGCCACCGCGGTGGTTGTGCTGCTAGGATTCTCGGCAGAGAGCGTGTATGAAACGCGGTACCATTTGGACCGTGGCGAAAACATGGGGGGCGGACCGATCGAAGCTACCATTCGGACGATCCGGCAAGACTCCTTTACGACGCAATTGGACATCCAGGAACTCCCCCTGAAAATTATCAAGGGAGCTGACAGCGTCATCGTGTACACACTCGACGCGGTTGTCACGTCGCTGCCCAACTTGCCGAAAATGCTAGGCACGGCAGAGTACGTCGCCAGCGGCTTTGATATTTACGATAGCCTGTTGTTGAGACATATCGTTTCCACGATCGCGTATGTCATACTGGCTTTCTTAATTGGATATTTCTTTCTGAAAACGCGTGAGATTGCGGCATGAATCGGTCGAATAGCCTGCGCAATAAGCTGATCTACCTGGCGGTGATGATCATCATGCTGCTGCCCCTTTACCTATTGGGGCAGCCGGCTACCGGTTTGCCGGGAGATTCACCAGGTGAATTAACCAAAATGCGGGTTTCGCTCGGCTTGGCGGAAGCCAGTTTGGGTGAAATTGATCCAGCCAGCGAGAGCATGAAGCTGGCTTCATTGGGCATGCGAGGTCCGGCCGCGCTGCTGCTGTGGAACCGCGCCGAACATTATAAGGTGCTGCACGAATGGGATCGCCTCAGCGCCACGCTGAACCAAATCACCCACTTGCAACCGCACTATGAGAGCGTCTGGGAATTCCAAGCACACAATCTATCTTATAACGTGTCGCTGGAGTTCGACGATTACCGGCAACGCTACAACTGGGTGAAAAAAGGAACTGAGTATCTCACCGAAGGTGTGAACCAAAACCGCCGCGCTCCCCGATTGATTTGGTATACCGGTTGGTTTTATGGCAACAAGCTGGGAATGAGTGACGAGAAACGGGAATTCCGCGAGCTGTTCAGCGAAGATGAGCCGTTTCATGACGAGCTGCTGGAAGAAGGCATTGCGGTTGATAGCCCGGATGCCAAAGGTCCGGAAGGCTTGCCCGACAACTGGTTAGTCGGCAGACTTTGGCTGATGCGCGGTTACGACTTTGTCGATGGCGGCGTGCCGTTGGTGAAAAAGTCTCCGGTCACGTTCTTCGAACTTGGTCCCAAATGGCGAATTCAACACGCCACAGCGATCGAGGAAGAAGGCATCCTCGATGATCGCTCGAAAGCCGCTTGGGAACGAGCTGCCGACGATTGGTATGGCTTTGGCGTCCGCCCCCTGGCGACAACCGAGGGCATCTCGATTCAGCTTGGCACCATCCAGGATCTCTATCAGCGGAAAGCCGAGCTGATGGAACGCTTCGAAGACTTGGTCGGCCCCACCATGCAGCGAATTCGCGATGAGCGGATGGCTTCGCTGAGTGATGCGGAACGGCAAGCGATCGAAACTCCAATGAACCAGCGTTCCCGCGAACAATACATGATTGCTTCGCAACTCGAACCGCTGCTCGAGCCGTCGTTGATCGAAGTCGCCAAGGAAGGGCCCGATGACACTCGCCTGAAAGCCATTCAGTTAGCCGATGAAATCGCCCAGATTGATAACCGCATCAGCAAAACTAACATCTATCGCGATCAAATGAATTTCGGCTACTGGGAGCTCCGCTGCCGCGCCGAGCAAGACTCGTTGCTGGTCGATGCCAGACGATTGCTGTATGAAGCTGAGCAGAAGGGTGCGGAAAATAAGCTGGACGAACAAATCGAAAAATACGAAGAAGCGTTCGTGTACTGGGAAAAAGTTTTCGACCAGTATCCAGGCTTGATTCTTGACGTTGCCAGCGATGATCTAACCGATGCGATCACCGACTACCGACGGTTTACCGATCAAGCGGAACTGCCTGATGATTTCCCGCTGAAAGATTTCTACGAAATGCGGACGGAGGCTGACTTCAGCACTCCCGAAGAATATCAACGACGGCGGGAAGACGAGGTTGGCCCCGTTATTGACGTCACTCAGCCTTACTCGGGATTCACCGAAACTTCGCCAGCCGAAACGCAACCTTCAGCCGAAGGCGATGAAGCTGCGGCTGAAGGTGAGATGCCAGCTGAAGCCGAAGCTCCTGAGGGTGACGCACCAGCTGAAGCCGAAGCACCGGCGGGTGATGCACCAGCCGAAGGCGACGCGCCCAAGGCTGACGCACCAGCTGAAGCCGAAGCCCCCAAGGCCGATGCACCAGCTGAAGCCGAAGCCCCCAAGGCCGATGCACCAGCTGAAGCCGAAGCTCCCAAGCCCGATGCACCCACTGAAGGCGAAGCTCCCAAGCCCGATGCACCCGCTGAAGCCGAAGCTCCCAAGCCCGA
>CAZHTX010000228.1:0-8833 GCA_964535475.1 uncultured Pirellulaceae bacterium | reverse complement strand
GCCCGAGCACAACCAGCGGAATCAAGCTGAAAATAGTGCGATAAGTCAGTTCCGCAGCCATCCCCTCAGCCCGATGCCGCAACAGCACACGCCAACAGTGGGCCACTAGTTCACCCGAATATCGCAATTGTTGTTGCCGTCGCGTCAATTCGGCCCGGGGGCGACGCACCGTGTCAATCAGATATTGGATGTATCGTTTGAACATAAAGGCTGAACTCCCAGGGTTCCGCTCAGAGATTGGAGATAACTATCGGCGGAAATTCTTTCGATTTCAGCTTGTACCGTTTTTAGTTTCTCGGACAAGTGCAAATCGGCGGCCGCGTCACGATGGTGTTGCTCCCGCATGTATGTCGCCAACGCCACCTCATGACGTTGGTAAAGTGCTAGATCGCGTTGTTGCTGGGCCACTAACCGGTCCCGATACCAATCGCTGGTCAGCAGATAATCGAGCGTGAACATCTCTCGCACTTGTGGACTCGACAACGAATGTCCCTGCCAGGCCCCGCTCGCCATGATCGACAGCAAAGCCTGGATGGGCGGGCAGGCGGAATCATACGAACCATCTTGCAAGTAACCATTCGCCACCCGTTGATGGGCTTCGGCGATATACAAGACTCCATCAGCAAAGGAGTCTAGATCTTGCAACTCGGGTTGGAGAATCTCAGCGGTGAACACCATCGAAGGATTATCGAAGACTCGTGCTAAATAGGTCACCACAAAACGGTCGGTCATCCGGTAGCCAAGACGTCCGGCGGGAATCACTCGTCCCTGATGTTCAAAATCAACGATCGGCTCCAACATGCCGCCCTTGATCAACGCTTGAGGATCGCGTTCCTCTGGCCCCATTCGGCACCAAATTTCAGGTATCAACAGGCTAATATCGTGCCCGACTTCAAAGCGAGGTCCCACGTGCCCTGCCGGCGTGCTGAACCCACCAAGCCCGGTGAGCACCATGGATACGTAAGCGGCGTTCAGATCCACCGTGGGCACCAACATATTGAAGGGGCCTTTGGTGAGCGCTCCTTCACTACCCGCTCCCGTGGTGCTGGGGCTTTTCCCAGTTAGCGAGCAGATGTAGTCCATCAATAACTCGGGTAATTCCTGATAATGCAGTGGGCTATAGACCGCCAAGGAACGAATACCGGCCTTCGCGTCGGGCGGGTTATTACGCCGGCCGCTGAGAATTGCGCCGACCGGCAGATGCACAGGTTGATCGGCGGGGATTTTGCGAAACAGCCGCATGCCCCGTTCGGCCACGTAACTGTCACGGTGCTTGACCAAGTCAGGTCGATCTTGCAGGTACCGAGGGTTTTTGGTGACGGTTTGATCAGGCAACTGACGTGGATGCGCGCTACTGACCACGTAACCATCCGCTTGCTGAGCAGCCTCGGTCAGCAGTTTCTGCATCGGCGCGCTATAGCGATCAAATTCAATCACGTCTGCCACAATCGCCCGCACGTCCTGTGGAGAAAGTTGTTGAAAGTTGCTGACAAAGTTACCCGGTTGGGACAAATCGTACTCGGTTTGCGTATCCAAGCCGCGATGGATCGCATCATCGGGCCGTTGGAATAACCGATACTCGCAATTCGCAGCAAATTTATAACTAAGCGCTTGCCCAATCGCCGGCCCCAAATTATCCAGCAATCTGCCCGGGATGACCACGCTGGCGGAAATATCATCTTCCGTTTGGACTTTGGCGGCGGCGATAAAATCTTGCCTGAGTTTAAATGTTCGCCACCGCTGACCACTGGCTTGCGGACTGCTGACCGCCTCCAAGCCAACTCGCAAATAAGTCCCGACCAGCGCGCGAGTCTGAAACTTTAGTTCATGTCCAGGTGAACCATTGACAATATCAACGCTAAAGTAATCTTGCCAACGCGTCCAACCTGGACGCATGAAACGCTTGATAATCAGCGCCAAAGCATACACATGCTCAGGGATCGAACGGAGAAATTGATTATACTCGTCGCTATACTCTCGACGTGGAGTCAGGAGTTGAATCAGACTCCCCAGGCTGCGCTGGGGATCGAGCACGCTGCGGCTCTGATCGGCAGCGTAATCAGGCCGTTCATCATATTCATCCCGCCAGCGATCCTGATAATTGCGAGCAAAAATCTCTTCCAACATGGCAAAATCTTGCTCCACATCGCCAACATAGATGGGATTGTACAGCATGTAATCACTGAGACCCTTGCTGATCTCGCTTTTGCCACCCCCCGAAACAGTGCACGGCTTGTGGCAGAAAACCCCTTCACCAACCGTGCCCACCAGCCGCCACGACGGCGCAGCAGGGTGTTTTTCCAAACGGATCTTATAACCACTCGGTGCGATATAAATTTGTTCCGGCGATAAACCGATGCGGTGCTCCTGACCGGCGTGATTCCATTTGATGCAACGCTCCACCAAAGTTGCTTTGGCGTCTTCGGGGATGTAGATCACCGACGGGTGCAGACGGTCCACACCATAACCTTCGGGACGCACATCAATAAATTCGTGATAATCCCTGGCGACATCGGCGAACGTGCGTCCATTGTACCTGCGACTGTTGACTTGGAATTCGTCTCCCAACGAATAAGAAGCAAACGCCAAAGTCCCGCCAGCGTGCTCCTCTTCGACGCCACCCATTAGATTTGCCGCGTAAGAAATCTGCGTTTTCACCTCCTTTTTGCAGTAGCCGAAATAGTTATCGGCGATCAACGTGACCACCACCCCGGAATCGTCACGGCAGGTTAGCTTGAAAGGGGTTCCGTCGTTATAACATTCATCCTCATGCTGCCAGCACATGCGATCCTGACGTTGGGTGGCCGTCGCATCATCCCAATGCGGCAAACCCAAATCGCATTTACGGAGCGTCGTTAAGTGGGGGGCCAAAATCACGCAACCGGTGTGCCCCGTCCAGTGTTCCACGTCGAGCGCCGCATCATTGCTGGGCACCAACGGATCACCCGCGTTGCCAAAGATGGACTCCACAAAATCTAAGTTGGCAATCAAGCTGGCGGGAGCGAAAAAACGGGTCTCCATCGTCAAGCGGCCACAACAACCGGCGACTTCCGGACGCACCATGGGACGCAACAGCAATGACACCCAAGTGTGTGAAGGTTGGGAAGACTGAGATGTATAAGGCAGTTCCCGCAACCACTCAGGAGCCTCCATCGCCGCTTGAAATAGATTGACAAACACTCCCCGGGGAACCGCTCGCTTATCACCAGCTATCGGCAATCCCCCTTCGACGATATGAAACGTGCCGGCCGTCGTGCGACGATCTCGAAGTGGATTGTGTAAGACTCCATTGTGACAGCGATAACTTTGCACCAGCGGATTTTGATAATGATCTGCGTGCGCCGGCAAACTCAACTTGCGGGCCATGCCGTGGCGATCCAATACCAAGGTTTGGGGCGGCAACCGCAGAGCCGTATCACCATCGGACTGCAACAAGACGTCGGCGAAATACTTTGCTAAAAACGCTTCGATGCGGTTATCCACCGGCGGGCGATGCTCGGCCAACAAGCGATTTTTTTCCCGCAGGTTCTCCAACAAGCCGACGGAGAATGCCGCCAACGCATGGTCCGTCGCATGGTCCGCGGCATTTTCTTCCGCGGGCAGCAAGCCGGCCGAAGCTAATTGAAGCGCGATGTAGCTGCGCAATTGAGATTGCTCCACCGGATCGGTCCAGGTCGTGCGGTACCAGCCGAGGGCGCGATCGAGCCAAGCTTGATTTTCAACGAGATGCATCAATTCAGTATCCAGTCAGTGTCCGAAGCGGAGACAAACAGCAGTTAACGGTGATTGGGTTGATTGGCAGCTATCGCGCAAGCCGCACTTCTCCCTAACGGAGCTGATTGCGGTACTGGACAACCCCGAGTGGCGGATTGGTTGGTATTGCGACGTGTAGCGGTTAGACTGGGTTCTGCGGCGGTGGTGTCCCCTCCGCGGCCGATCGCCCCGATGCGTTTCGGCTTCCCAACCGTGATGTTACCAGAGCATATTGATTCGTTGATTGGAATTAGCCCGCATGCCTTGTTTTTTACCTGTGCCCACACTCTCGGCGGCCAGTGCATCCGCGTCGCCCTGCTTTGCTTCGTCCTCGCCAGGCTCGCCCCGCTCAGCAATTTCGGGCTGGTTATCGCGAGTCCTGCCCGGATTGCTACCCGGTATCGCGCTAGTTTGGGGACTAAGCCTCACCACCTCGGCCATTGCGGCTGACGGTTTAGGGGTCACCCCCGCGGCAGCCTTCCGAGTCCCCGCTGGATTCGAAGTGGAATTGGTCTACGAAGTCCCGGCGGAGCAGCAAGGTTCTTGGGTCAGCCTAACGGTTGATCCCCAGGGACGGTTGGTCGCCTGTGATCAGTATGGCGATCTCTACCGGGTCACGCTTGGCGAGGGAACGGCTCCAGTTGTTGAGCAATTGGACGTCGACATGGGGGCCGCGCAAGGCTTGCTGTTTGCTTTCGATAGTCTGTATGTCAACGTGAACGACCAAAGTCGGAAAAGCGCGCGAGCCGGCGGTGTCTATCGGCTCCGCGACACCAACGGCGACGATCAATTTGATAGCGTCGAGCACCTGATTCCGCTGAACAATGGTGGCGAGCATGGTCCGCACGCCTTGATTTTAACGCCGGACGGCAAGCGCATCGTGATGTGCGCGGGCAATAACACGACGCTGCCCCAGGAAATCGCTGACAGCCGCGTGCCTCGCAATTGGTCCGAGGACCATTTACTGGGCCGGATGCCCGACGCTCGTGGACACAACGCGTCACGCTTGGCCCCGGGCGGCTTTGTTGCTTCGTTCGCTCCCGATGGCAGCGATCTCCAGTTGATTGCCACCGGTTTTCGAAATGAATACGACATCGCTTTCAACCTGCAAGGCGAGCTATTCACGTACGACGCCGACATGGAGTGGGACGTTGGCACTCCCTGGTATCGGCCCACGCGCGTCAACCACGTGATCAGCGGCGGGGAGTATGGTTGGCGGAACGGAACCGGCAAGTGGCCTGCCTACTATCCGGATAGTTTTGGTGCGGCCGTGGACATTGGCCCTGGTTCGCCGACCGGCATTTGCTTTGGCCACGGCGCGAAATTCCCAGCCAAGTATCAGCGTGCGCTGTTCGTGGCCGACTGGAGCTACGGCAACATTTTTGCCGTGCACCTGGAGGAAGATGGCAGCACTTACGGTGGAACTTACGAAACCTTCGCGACTGCCGCCCCGCTACCGGTAACCGACATGGTCGTGCACCCCGGCGACGGCGCGCTGTACTTTGCCATTGGCGGTCGTCGCACCCAATCGGGACTGTATCGAATTCAGTATACGGGCGATGAAGCGACGACTCCCGTGGACAGCGACCATGCAGACAGCGACAGCACGGCGACCGCTCAACAGCTGCGTGCGTTGCGGAAACAGCTTGAGAGTTACCACAGCAGCGCGTCACCACCCGATGCGGCAGTGGTCGTCTCGGCCGCTCTGCCAGCTTTAGAACACAGCGATCACGGCATCCGCTTTGCCGCTCGCATCGCCCTGGAACACCAGCCGGTGGCCAGCTGGCGGGAACTGGTAGCAGCGACGGATGACGACACGGCGCGGATTATCGGCACCGTCGCGCTGGCTCGCTGCGGCAGCGAAGCCGACCAACCGGCGGCTGTGGAAAATTTGCTCCGCGCCGATTGGCAACAGTTACCCACTGACATCCGCCTGGCCCTGCTCCGCGCCTATGGGTTGACCTTCGTCCGCTTGGGAGAGCCCACGCCGGCTCAACGTGCAAAAGTCAGCTCGCAACTGGGCCAGCATCTGCCCAGCAAAGACAACCGGATCAATCGAGAACTTGCTGGACTGTTGGTGTACCTGCAAGCTCCCGAGTCAATTTCGCAAACGATTAAATTGCTGACCACCGCCCCCAGCCAAGAAGATCAAATTCACTACGCGTTTGTGTTGCGCAACCAAAGCGAGGGCTGGAGCACGGTCGACCGTGAAAAATACTTTGGCTGGTTCCAGCAAGCCGCTTCCAGCCGGGGTGGCATGTCGTTTGGTGGATTCTTGGAAAACATCCGCAACGCGGCCAAGCAAACCCTCAGCGAACAAGAGCTGAAAGAGTATGCCGAGCTGTTAAAACCGACGGCTCCCCGCGACCCGCTGGCCGATCTGGCTCCGCGTCCGCTGGTGAAAGAATGGACCGTTGCCGACCTGCGACCAACCATTTCCACTGATGATCACGTGTTTGATTTTGAACGTGGCAAGCAAATGTTTGCCGTGGCTCAGTGTTACAAGTGCCATCGGATGGGAATCAGCGGTGGCATCCTGGGCCCCGATCTAACCGGTGCTGGCGGCCGCTTTAGCGCTCAAGATTTGCTAGTGGCAACCATCGAGCCGAACAAGGAAATCAGTGACCAGTACGCGGCCACGCAATTCTTGACGGACGCTGGCGAGGTGATCGTCGGTAAGGTGATCAACATGAATGGCGACAATCTGCAAGTGCTGACCAACCTGCTCGATCCTTCCAGCCTCACGTCGATCAATCGCAAAACGATCGAAGAGGCGCGACCGGCGAGCAACAGCCTGATGCCGGCGGGCTTGCTGAACACTCTGCATCCGGAAGAAATCATGGACTTGCTCGGCTATTTGCGAAGCGGCGGAAACCCGGAACACCCGCTGTATAGCTCCAGCAAATCGGAATAACTGACGGTTTTCCCTTTCCTTTCGATTATTTGTCCCCGCGCGGCGAAACTTGCCCTTTCCCGAGCGGTTTAAGATAACGGTGAGCGGATAGGTCAACCCCCCTAAGGGGAATCCGATCTGCCTCGCTCGCGTTCCGAGCCGGAGACGGTTCATTTTTTGCCTCCTGGCACCCCTCCTGCTCCTTGTTTATTTCCGTTCGGAGAACAATTTCGATGAAGCTCACATCTCCCCGCGCCCTACTTGCGGCGGCGCTCGTTAGTGTACTCTTGGCAACCCCCTGCTTTGCTCAAGGTGGACGTGGTGGCAGAGGCGGTGGTGGCTTTGGTGGCGGCATGGGCATGATGGGAGGCGGTGGCGGCGACATGATGCTGCTCGGTCTGCTGCGGGTTGAAGCTGTTCAAAAAGAAATCGACATGAGCACCGATCAGATCGAAGCGATCGGCAAGGTGAGCGAAGCGGCCACTGAAGGAGTTGAACGCCCCGACTTCCGCGCCATGCGTAACGCTTCCGACGCCGAACGGGAGAAGATCATGGAAAAGATGCGGAAGCAGAGCGAAGAAATCAGCAAGAAAGTTACCGAGCAGCTTGAAGAAGTTCTGTTCCCCGAGCAACTCGATCGCGCTCGTCAAATCGCCCTCCAGCAACAAGGAATTCGCGCCTTCAGCAACACGGATGTGATCAAGAAATTGGAGATCACCGATGACCAAACGGAGAAAATGTCAGGGATTCGCCAAAAGCAAGGCGAGGAAATGAGATCGCAGATGCAAGCGCTGTTCCGCGCCGGCGATCGTGACGCGATCGGCAAGAAGATGCGGGAAATGCAAGAACAGCAAATGAAAGACATGAAAGCCGTGTTGACCGAAAAGCAAAACAAGGCGTTCGCTGACATGCTCGGTGAACCCTTCGAAATGCCCGCCGGAGCGATGGGCGCCGGCTTCGGTCGTGGTGGCCGTGGCGGTGGAGAAGCAGGCGGACGTGGCGGTCGCGGTGGTGGAGAAGCAGGCGGACGCGGCGGTCGCGGTGGCCGTGACGGAGGTGGGCGTCGCGATCGCGATCCAGGCAACGACGCCTAAGCCGCGTCAGAGCGAAATCGCTTAGCAGCTGCTTGCTACGGCGATTCCGATTTCAACAGTGCGGGCAATTCCCGCACGATGTAGCGAGGCAGAAAGACGATCCACTTTCCGCTTGGCGAGTCATGCACGGCCGGTACTTCGGTGGGAACCATACCGGCCGCCGCGGCAATCTTTGCTCGCGTCTCATCGACGGTTTGCTGCGAGCTGAAGACCCCGACGATCGGCATTGCCTCGTATATTTCCTCAGTGCCCAGCCACCACACCCCTTGCCCCGCATCAAGCGCGGTCAAAACGTAGGGGGCTAGAACTTGCTCAGCAACCTGAAACGCTTTGCTGCCTCGCATCCACGGCAGAGCGGTTGCGCCCGGTGTCAAACCGTGCGACCAAGCGGCTTGCCAATCGACCACCAACGCCGCGTCAGATTCATCTGCCAACGCGCCTAAGATCATCTCGATCGAATACGAGTTATCGAGATTCAAACTGGTGGGCGTTTCTGGCAAAGGTTGCCAATCGGCGAACCGATTTTGCGGCCCCAAGCTTTCATCGTACACCGCAATCCAACGATCAACGGCTCCCGCCCCCAGCGGCAAATCCAAACCGCGAGCTCGCCGCCAAGCGGCCAACACCAACGCGGCTCGCACTCGATCCTGCGGCGATCCCTCAACTTGCAAGACTCCCGACTCCACCGAGACTTTAGCCACAGTGGCGGTGGGCCCCAGCAAACGTTTCATGTCGGCTGCCATTTGCAACGGATCACACTGCAAGTCGTCGATCGTGAACGCTTGCTGCATGGCGCCGGCAAACCGCTGATTATCCGGGAGCACCGAGACGATACCGTCGGCCAAAGTCACGCGACACCCAGCCCGCTGCACCACTTGGCCCAACAGACTCAGGGCCGTCGTCTCGCCAACTTCCAGCGTCACGCCTGCCCGCGGTGACATGCCGGCAAGGTCCAACGCCAACAATTCATATTCAATCGGTATGCCTCCCAACTGCCCAACGAGTCGCAACAAGCGGTCCAAAGGCTGGTCGACCGCCCGCAGCTGCTTGACACGTACGGCCAACTGTTTCTGCACATCAACTCGCTCGGCCG
>CAZHTX010000227.1:6371-8846 GCA_964535475.1 uncultured Pirellulaceae bacterium | reverse complement strand
CCGATCAGCGAAAACCGCATCGGCTCCACTTTGGGTGCTGACACGATTCGCAAAGGGGTCACGGCGATCTCTGTCTCGCTCGGTTTGGTCTTGCTGTTTGTCCTGTTCTATTATCGTTTCGCTGGCATCGTCGCTTGCACCGCTTTGATCCTGAACTTGGTGATGATCATCGCGATGATGATTCTGATTAATCAGCCGATTACCTTGCCCGGTTTGGCCGGTCTGGTGTTGACGGTTGGTATGTCGGTCGATGCGAACGTGTTGATTTTTGAAAGAATTCGTGAGGAATTACGAAAGGGTGCGGCCGCTCGCATGGCAGTTCGCAACGGATTCGCGCGGGCCACAACCACCATTGTCGACGCGAACTTGACCACCCTGATCACGGCCATCGTATTGTACGCAATCGGGACCGATCAGATTCGCGGCTTCGCGGTGACTTTGATCTTGGGCATCCTGTTCTCGATGTTTACCGCGATCTACGTGTCGCGCACATTGTTCGATATCGCCGAACGAAAGCGCATGTTGTCGTTGGGGATGTCGGACATGGTCTCTTCAATCCGAGGCGCCGTCACAGGCAACAAAGATTTTGATTTCATGGGGAAAGGCACGATTGCCATGGCCCTCTCCGCAGTCCTGATCATCGTCGGCTTGGTGGCTCTCTTTGATCGTCGCGGTGAAATTCTTGATATCGATTTCGCGGGTGGCAGTTCGGTGACTTTTCGGTTGGAAGAGGGGATGACCGCCGACAAAGTGCGTGATTTGGTGGCGGACAGTCTGCAAGCGGCAGACGATGGCGCTCCGGTTCAGTTCACGCTCAACAGCGTCGACGTCGACACTGCGGCGAAAGAGACCGTCTACAAGGTTGATGCTGGTTTTGAAGATGATGAAACGCTCAAGCAATTAATCTTTGCCGGCTTTGCCAACTCACCCGATGCCAAACTGATTACTTATCAGGTTGACATCCGAGATATGGATTCGGGCGTTCGCACGCCTGAAACGGAAACTCCCAATCCGACCGACCCTGCTGTGGCTCCAGAGCCGACCGAAACCGGCAATTGGCAACGGGACAATGGCACGCGGCTGATTGCTTCTTGGCAGCAAGCTGAAGAGCCCGCGCAACCGCCCGCAGCGGAGGATCCCCAAACTGAGGAGCCGCCCGCAACCGAGGAGCCCGCACCTGCGGAGCCGCCAGCAGCTGAGGAGCCAGCACCTGCGGAGCCCGCAGCCGAGGAGCCAGCAGCTGCGGATCCGCCCGCGACTGAGGAGTCAGCAGCCGGCGACAAGCCGGTGGTGATTCCTCCCGACTCGTTTATTCCCCCCACCGCGCCGGCAGTGGTTGAGGCTGGCACGACCAGCGAAGTTGCTACCGATGAGGACGTTTCGGCGATCGAAACCGCCGGCGACGCTGCTCCCGCCACTGGCACTGATTCCAACGTGATCAGCGAGCAAATATTTAGCGAGTTCGTGCTCGACCTGTCGATCACCGGCACGGACGATAAAGCGACGCTCAATTATGAGGACTTGGGTATTATGCTGCTCAATGCAGCTGAGGCTGCCGGTGTCGTACTCGAGTCACTCGACATTCAAGCGGAGCCACTGCCGGAAGACCCCAGCGATCCTTTGCAAGTTGAGCAAATCACAACTTGGACCCCCGAATCGAGCCTGACGTTTGCTTCTTGGAAGGTAACTTTGGAGCTGCCCGCTCAGCAGGCCGACCAAGTGGTCGAGCAGTTGAAAGCGAACATGAACGACACTCCGGTTTGGCTGTCTAGCAACGAGATCAGCGGTCGTGTGGCTGGTCAAATGGTAAATCGCGCTGCGGCTGCCATGTTCACAAGCTTGCTATTCATTATCGCCTACATCTGGTTCCGCTTCCAACGCGTTGCCTTTGGATTTGCCGCCGTGGTGGCGTTGATTCACGACGTGCTGATCACCGTTGGCGCGATCGCAATCAGTCACTGGGTGGCCGGTTTCTTTGGATTTTTGTTGATCGAGGAGTTTAAGATCAGCCTGACCGTCGTCGCCGCTCTGTTGACGATCGTCGGCTACTCTTTGAACGACACGATCGTTGTCTTTGACCGCATCCGGGAAACTCGCGGCAAGAGTCCACGCTTGACGGCAGAGATGATCAACACCAGCATCAATTTGACGCTGAGCCGTACGTTGCTGACCTCGTTAACCACGTTTATCGTCGTCTCGCTGCTGTATTTCTTCGGCGGTTCGGGAATTCACGCGTTCGCTTTCTCACTTGTGATTGGCGTAATCGTCGGTACCTACAGTTCGGTCTTTGTCGCTTCGCCAGTCCTGTTGTGGTTGGTAAACCGCGATCCCAAAACCGTCTAACGGAATCAGCCGGAACGCGCCAGCGTCCGGTTCCGCGGAACCGCGAGCTGGCGCTGAGCGGCTGATAGAACCGCGAGCTGGCGCTGAGCGGCTGATAGAACCGCGAGCTGGCGCTGAGCGGCTGATAGAACC
>CAZHTX010000227.1:0-6271 GCA_964535475.1 uncultured Pirellulaceae bacterium | reverse complement strand
CTGGCGCTGAGCGGCTGATAGAACCGCGAGCTGGCGCTGAGCGGCTGATAGAACCTTAATTGATGTACTCCTCTTCATCTTCGCCACTTGGACGTGACAGCTCACCCGTATCTTCCAAGTGGCGGACGATGTCGACGATCTTCTGCTGGACACCCTCGACTTCGGACACGCGAACGCTGCCGAGGTAATCCATTTCTTCGCGGAGATTTTCCGCCGCTCGCGTGCTCATGTTTCGCAGCACCTTGTCTTGCAGCGCCTCACTGCTGCCCTTGAGAGCCATCGCCCACTGGGATGTCTCCACGTTCTTCAGTAGCGCTTGCACATCACGGTCGGACAGTTTGCCGATGTCCTCAAAGACAAACATCAAGCGACGGATCTCGTCCATCAATTCGGGATCTTCGGTCGCCAGCGATTCCATGATGTTACGCTCGACAGCGCGTTCCGAAACATTCAAGATACCAGCCACGTTCTGCACGCCTCCCGACTTGCTCTGTTGCTGATTCATCATGCTGCTGAGGCGCATTTCCAAACCGCGCTCGAGTTCCGAAATCGCTTCCGGGCTGGTGCGGCCCATCGAGCTGATGCGGCGAATCACGTCGAGCTGCTTCTCAGGGGAGAGACCGGCTAGGACTTCCGCTCCGTAGCCGCTGGGCAAATGGCTCATTAGCAACGCGATCGTCTGCGCATGCTCCTCGATCACGAAATTGATCAACGTCTGCGGATCGACTTTTTTCAAGAAAGCGAAGGGCATCGCCTCAATGGTCTGCTGAAGATTGCCGATCAACTCTGCCGCGTCGTCGCCGAGCGCTTGTCGAATCAGTTCTTTAGCGCGCTCCAGTCCGCCACCGCTAGGGTCGAGTGCTGAAGCTTTTGATTCAAAGAAGCTGGAGATGACATTTTCTTGCTCGTCACCGCTCACGTTATCGAGTTGGGCAATCGCCAAACTCAACGCTTCGATGTATGGCATCGGCAGCTTTGAAAGAACCCGCGCAGCATCGCGAGTCGGCAAGCTCATGATGACAATCGCCGCTTTCCGCAAGCCCGAACCATTCGGTACGGTAACGATCGCTGGCGTAGTCTTCGTTCCGGCATTCACTGAGCGATCACTCCACGACGCGACTAGTGATGGCCTAAAGATGCAAGCGTATAGGCCAAACCACATCGAGGAGCTTCGGCAGCGAACGTCCGCGCTCAACAAGCAATTCATCGCGGAACAAATTTTCGGCGAGGTCTGCACGTCATCCGCAGCGGCTGTATCAGTTTTGCGGCCAAGGCAGCCGGCAGGTGCCCCACTGGCCATGATTTTCGTCAACGGAAACTTCGATCCAACTGAGCGCGTTGCCAAACGCCTCTTGGGTGCGCTCAATTAACTTTTCGGCCAACACGCGAGCCAGTTCTTCGGCGGTCGTGTTGATGACAGGCAAGATCACGCAATCCTCCAGCGGGAAAACCCAACGTCGTTCCTCGAACCGCACCACCACTTCCCGCTCTTCCGTGGTGACCTTGATGGCGGCATGGTCGCTAGGCAGCAAAACGTGGTGATCCCATTGCCCCGTTTCAGCCAGCACGGCATCCCGCAAAGCGATAAAGTCAACCACGTAACGATTTTCATCCAGCGGACCCTCGACCACCACACGCACTCCGTAATTGTGCCCGTGAATGCGCTCACAAATGTTTCCCGCGAAGGTGATAAAGTGGGCGGCGGAAAAAACAAAGGCTTCCTTACTGACGTCAACTCGAAAGCTTGCTTGGCTTGTCACGATTGAATTCCTGGGGCAGCGACGATTGATTTTAAATTTGAAAACTTGGTGATTGAATAACTTGAACGTACTCGTGTTTAGCCGTTTTGGCGCTAGCCACGGTTTTGTCGCATGAACCGTGGCTAGCGCCAAAACGGCTAACCACTAGCTTTAGATCTACTATGCATCTCCGCATAAGTCATTGGACAAAACGGAATCAGCCTGAATGCGACAGTTTCCCGTTTCTCGGAATCGTGAGCTGGCGCTCAACGGCTGATCGAACCCTACCGAGTGGTCGTCAGCAGCACGAACAGGCCGGCGGCGATCATGTCGGCGGTGGTCCCCGGATTGCGGCGATTTCCGTCAGCTCGCAGCCACTGATCAAATTCGCGGGTCGCTCTCCGCCGCTTTTCACCCCGCGGCGAGGCCAACACCGCGGCGGCTCGCGAGCCGACTTCCGCAGCGATCGCGGGACCACACTTGCGCGCGATCAACGTATCGGAGTGCTCCGCCAAGTGATGCAGTTGGGCACTGCGGATACCCAGCAGCAAATCTCCTTCCGCCGCCACTTCGCCGGCCAGCCGTGGCACTAATGAATCATAGATGTCTGCAAAGCCGCTCACGTATTGGCGAGCGATCGCGTCGCGGTCGCGGGCCAGCTGCATGGCGTCGAGCAAGCGATCTGGGACCGGCGGGGACGATGTTTCACCGTCCTCGCCGCCGCGAACATCCAGCTCTTCGGACGTCCCCAAGCCTCCCGGTTTGGCCAGGCGAATGGCGGCGTAAACGTCGCGGGCGTCTTCTGGAGTAAGCTCCGCGAGTACTTGTTCCAACGCGCCTCGTTGCTCACTTTGACTACCCTCGCCGCCGCTTCGATCAGCCGCCAGCGCCAGCGGAGCCAGCAACAGGGCGATGCCCAAGTTGACATTGCTGCGTGTCTTTCCAGCCGTGCCGCGGACCGCTGCGAGCACAATCGGGCCGACTTGGCGATGCTCGGTCACGGCGATGGCCAATTCCTCCGCCGCGATCAGAAACTCGGCGGCCGAAAGATCGACGAAGGACTTACTGAGATGGACATTGCCCAGCTTGGGAGCGGTGACCTCCAGACCACAGGCCCAGCGGACCGCATCCGCCGGGCTTTCAATCCACTGCCGCAGCTCGGCCCAAGGCTCGCTCACGACTTACACCGCCGCCGGGGACGTGTCTGCCAGAAATCGCTCGACAGCCGCTACCAGCTCGCCGCCCGCGTCTTCCATCACGTAGTGACCCACGTCTGCCAGTTCTACGGTGTGGGCTTGGGGCCAAACTGCTTGGAAACGTCGCAGGCAGCTGGGGCGAAAACACCAATCCCGCATCCCCCAGACCAGCAGTTGTGGCTTGTCGGCTAACGTCGTCAGCCGATCCTCCAGGTCAGCGAGCACTTGGTAGGTCGGATGCGCCGCGCGCATGGGAATGTCGCGGACAAAGCGATCGATGGCAACTCGATTCTGCCAGCTATCATACGGGGCCAACAACCCTTGAGCGGCCGCCGCGGGTAAGCGTCGGTGACGGGCGGTCGCCATCCAAGTCGCCGCGCGGGCAAAGGCGTTCAACCCGCGAACCGCAGGAGTGCCGATCAGCGGCCAGCGACAGGCGGCAATTCGCAGCGGTAAATAAGGTGGCGGAAAGGCACCCGTGTTGGTGACCACCAAGCGGGCAAAGCGGTCCGGCTGTTCCACCGCCGCGGCCAGCCCAATCGCACCACCCCAATCGTGGACCACCAGCGTGATGTTCCGCAAATCAAGCCGTTCAATCCAGGTGAGCAGATTATCGCGATGCTGGGCCAGGCAGTAATTGTATTGCTGCGGTTTGTCGCTGCGGCCACACCCAATGTGGTCGACCGCCAATACGCGTTGGCTGGGGGAGAAACGCTCGATCAGCTTCCGCCAATAAAAACTCCAAGTCGGATTGCCATGCACGGCGACCAGCGGCTGATCTCCCTCACCTTGATCGATATAAGCGTAACGCAACGAGCCTAGCGAAATGTGTTCGCTGGGCCAGGGAAATTCAGCTTGCCAATCGGGAATCGTCACGGCCAGTCAGCCAGATCACGCGTCGCGGGGGGAATTCAAACAGACTGGCTATTTAACCAAGTTCTGTCGCGAGGAGTCAGGGTAGTGCGATGAAATTGTGCTGCTTGCTCAATTTTTTACGGTGAATCGGCGACTTCAGGAAATCGGGCAAAAAAATCGAACTTGGCGTGGTTGGGGCAATTTTGGTATGCCCCAGCCTTCTACCTCGGGAGATGATGCGCTATGGACCTGCGAAAAATCCGAACCAACCGTTGGCTCGCTCTAAGCTGTGGAATACTACTTTGGCAGACGCTTGCGTCGTCAAGTTGGGCGAAGCCGTTGCCAAGCTGGGCGGAGGATGGACCGGTTGAACCTTACCGAGCCTTTGTCGCCCGCGAAGGCGAGTTCACGCGCTGCGGACCGGCGGGTGAATTCTATCAAGCCGATCCGCTGCGAGCCGGTGAGGAGGTTGAGGTCTATTTGGAAACCGAGGATGGCTGGCTCGGCATTCGTCCGCCGGAAAACAGCTTTTGTTGGATACAGAGTGATCAAATTCGAGTCGACGAAGATGCCACCACCGGCACCGTAATCGATGCGGCCGCGGTGGCCTGGATCGGTACCCATTTGGGGCGAGCGAAGACCTATCGCTGGCAAGTGCGTTTGGAACGTGGCGAGACGGTGACCATCATCGGCACCGCCCGCCGCCAAGGTCCCGAAGGGGACGATGTGTGGTACCGCATCGTGCCACCAGCGGGTGAATTTCGTTGGGTGCACAAGTCGCAGGTTGTTGCTACCTTTGCGGAAGTCCAATTGGCTGCGGCCACAAATTCGATGGATACCGAACGCCAGTCCAGTCCAAACCGTGAACGACCCGGCAGTTCGCGACGGCGGCTGTTGAGCGAAGATCGTACGATCAGCCAACCACGCGAGCCGCTGCAGGATCCGTTGGAGCCCGAACCCCGAGAGCGATCCGTGCTGGAAGACAGCCCCATCGGTTCCGGATTAGCCAACAGCAACTTGAAACGTTTGGATCAGGTCAGCCTCCAAGACATTCGCGAGGGTGAAGCTGGGGACGGGTTTGCCCGAGCAGGTTTGGACGACACGTTGGCCGAACTGCGGAGGCCGGAACCGCCGGCCGGCGCGCTGCGAACGATCAACGAACTTGCCGACCCGTTGCGAGAGCGTGAGCAAATACGCCCCACCGCGGCGAGCGATGCGGATGGAAATCCCCTGCGAAACGCAGTGCGGAATGAGCTGGTAACCCCTCGTTTTCAAGCGAATGAGGATCTGGCTAGCCTTGATGTCGAAGGGCTCAGAATGGAATTATCGCGGGCCATGGCCACGCGGGCTCGAGCTGTGGAAGCCGAACAATTGCGGCGAAGAGCTGCCCAGTTGGCGCTCGAATCGACCAACAGCATCGAACGGGGCCGGGCTTCGATCCTGCTCAAGCGGATCGAGGAATACCAGTTGGTAGCCAGCCGTCGGGACGACCAGGGAGCACCGGCAAGCTCTCAAGCGGCACCGGTAAGTTTTGAGTTGGGTCTGCCGAGTTCTCCAGCACCAGCAGCCGGTTTGGCGGGCGTGAACTCGTCGCTGGAAACGCCAGTCGTTGCTGAAAATCGAATGGGGGCCGCCGCGCCGCGGGCTGCCAGCTTCGATCGTCAAGGCTGGTTGGTGCGAGTCTACTCGGCGCGTCCTTCAGCGCCCCCGTACGCGTTGACTGATAAAGCCGGAAATACGCTGTCCTACATCACGCCCGTGCCGGGGCTCAACCTCCGCCGCTACCTGAACCAAGAAGTTGGCGTGTATGGTCGCACGTCAGCCGACACCAGTCTGGAAACACCCCACTTGATCGCCGAACAAGCGGTGCGATTGCGCCGCTGAGCAGGCCACTTGTTTTGGCCACTTGATTTGGCCAGTTCAGCGAGCTGAGCGGCCGTTTTGCTGACCAGCTTCGCTATTGCGCCGCGCGGCTTCGCGAGCCAAACGGGCGGCGCGGCGACGACGCACGATGTCGTAGCGGGCCACGACCAGTTGGGCCAAATCGCCGAGGTGTTGAATCTCACCTTGAGCCGGATCGTACAACGGCACCCCCCCGTTGAATTGTGCCGCAGCAACCGGCCCTGATCTGCGAGTTTGTGGGCTGCGAGTTTGCTCGTTGTTTCTTTTTGAGGTGGGACGCGATGGGGAGACAACGACCGCGGAGGTGTTGCCACTGCTGGCGGGGGCCGCAAAGTCTAACAAAAGCTGAGTCATCGTTTTGCCTCTCGAATGAAAATGGCTCACAAACCAGTGCGTCGGTTGAGTACTTGCTCAACCACGAAGCCATTCTTCAAAAGGCGCGTGACACCTTAGGTCACAACCAAGACAACTTTTTGAAATTTTTTTTCGCGGGCATAAACCGCTGAAGCCAGCGGTTTTCATTGTAGAGCGATTGTCCCCAATCGCTTGCAGCACTGCAAACAGCTGAGGACAGCGGTT
>CAZHTX010000226.1:8691-8854 GCA_964535475.1 uncultured Pirellulaceae bacterium | reverse complement strand
TAAGCAAGGCCGTCTTTCGCTCCCGCCCAAGTCTATAGAGAGGCGACCAGTTTTTTGGCAGGCAGATGATTGCCCACTAATCACGCCAATCGCCGCGAATGGGCAAAACCGCATGCGCGTCTTGATAAATTATCGAGGCAAATCGGCTCATACCCTATCATTC
>CAZHTX010000226.1:0-8591 GCA_964535475.1 uncultured Pirellulaceae bacterium | reverse complement strand
ACAATATTCTGATTCGCGCTCATTCGCGCCATTCGCGGGCACCTTTCATCGCTGTGAAGGGGCTAGCGATTTGGCTAAGAGAATGATTGCCCGCTAATCACGCAAATCGACGCGAATGGGCAGAACCGCATAAGCATCTTGATTCATTATCGAGGCAAATCGGCTCATACCCTATCATTCACAATATTCTGATTCGCGCTCATTCGCGCCATTCGCGGGCACCTTTCATCGCTGTTGTGGGATAAGCGACTTGACATATCGCTTGCGTCACTGCTCGGCTTGCTTTTCTTCTTGCCAGCCGCGCCACAGCCAGCGGAGGCTTTCGGGCAAGATCGCTCCACCATGCTGGCCACTGTGTTCGCCAGTTCCCATCACAAATTGATAGTCATAATCTTTAAAGGCGAGCGCTTTGGCCATCTGGCGATTTGCCAAGGGCCAATTTCCGTGCTCATTATCGAGATCATTCTCGCCACCTTGCAGAAAGACCCGAATTGGCTTCCGCTCCGTCTTGCGGATCAGCGCCGGATAGTTGTGGCCGCCGCGGATGTTGGTGAAGCTGCCGACGTGCGAAAGCACTTTGCGGAACGAGTCGGGGCGTTCCCAAGCGACGGTCCACGCACAAATGCCTCCCGAGCTGATCCCGCCGATCGCCCGCAGCTCAGGACGTTCCGTAATGTTGTAGTCGGTCTGCACGGCTGGCAAGATTTCCGTAAGCAGAAATTCCGCGTAATCGCCTGAGAGGGTGTCGTACTCGAACGATCGATTCGCCGGAGTGGGACGCCAACCCGCTTGCTCGGGTAACGCTCCTTTGTGACCGGGATCAATAAAGACCCCAATCGTGATCGGCATCTCCCCGGCGGCGATCAAATTGTCCATCACCGTGGTCGCGCGAAACTGGCCCTGAGGAGCAAGATAAGCGTGGCCATCTTGAAAGACCATCAGCGCGGCGGGCTGCGAACCGTCATATTGCGCGGGCACGTAGACGGAATAGCGACGGGTGGTGCCCGGGAAGATCTTGCTTTGATCCCACACATGTTCCGTGACAGTCCCCTTGGGCACCCCCGGCTTGGGCATCGAGTCGGGGCCGAGCTGATAATCTTTGTCGCTGGCCGAGGCGGGGCCGCCGACCAGCAGCAGACTGAAGGTCGCCAGCCCACAAAGAAGGGACGCGGCGAACTGACGAGCTTGTGACAAGTAAATTTGGGCAGGGTGAATTTGGGCAGGGTGGGCCATTGCGGGATTCCGTGGGGAAAAACATAAAGGGGGGAAACGAGCAGATAAATTGTAATCGGCAAACCACTCGTAATGCGAAGGCATAAATACGATGCAACGACGAAGACTTGGACGCAGCGGGATCGTGGTCTCGGCAATCGGGATGGGGACCATGACTTTTGGCTCCCAGTGCGACGAGGCGACTTCCCGAGCCATCTGTGAACGAGCCGTGGAGGCTGGGATCGATTTTTTTGACGCGGCTGAAATCTACCCAGTCCCACCGACTCGAGAGACGATCGGTGTTACTGAAGAGATTCTGGGACGCTGGATGCAGACTAAATCCCGCGATTCCCTGATTATCGCCAGCAAAGTGACCGGCCCGGCCCATGGTTGGTTTGCCGCCCCGGTTCGCGAGCAACACTGTGCGCTCGACCGCCACCAAATTCGGCTGGCTTGCGAACAATCGCTGCGGCGTCTGCAGACCGACTACATCGACTTGTACCAAACCCACTGGCCCGACCATGGAATGCCGTACGAGGAAGTTTTGGGCGCGCTGGAGGAACTGAAGCAGGAAGGGAAAATCCGCGTGATCGGCTGCAGCAATGAAACCAGTTGGGGGTTGATGAAAAGTTTATGGATGGCCGATCGGCAAGGAATTGGCCGCTACGAGACGGTGCAAAACAATTTCAGCTTGATCAATCGCCGCTGCGAAAATGAACTGGCTCAGGTCTGTCGTCGCGAGCAGATCAGCCTGCTGCCCTACTCGCCCCTCGGCGGCGGCGTGCTGACTGGAAAATATAATCAAGGCAATCCAGCGGGCGGTCGCTTTACCGACTACCTGGAAAACGGAGCGGAACGCCAGTTGAAGATGGCCCAGCGATTTGTCAATCAACGGACGTTGGCAACGGTCGAGCGTTTGGTGCCGCTGGCCCAAGCCCACGGTGTCAGCCTTGCCGCCTTGGCGCTCGCCTGGAGCAAGCAGCATGACTTTGTCGCTTCGACGTTGGTCGGAGCGACTTCGGTGGCCCAGCTTGAAGAGGCCCTGCCGGCGACCGATCTGGTGCTCGACGAGACCTCGCTTGCGGAAATTGACCAGATCGATGTTGACATACCGAACCCAATGACCGAAGACGGCCTCCGCAGGCTATAAATGCCCCAGCCTGCAGACTCACCCCATGGCTCACAAGCAGATTCTTCCGGCTTTTCCTCAAAGTCGGCAAGGATTAGCGCCGATAAGGGTGAAACAATGGACTATATTTTGCTCGATGCTTGTTAGGAAAATAGGCATGAAGACTTCCAAAATGTTTCGCGTCGCGGTTGTGGCAATGACCTGCTTGGGCGTCGTCATGCCCAGTCGAGGTTTCGCCAGCGAAGCGGTGATCGTTGACGGCATTCCCGTCAAACAAACCATCGAGAACCTGAGCCTGAAAGATGGTGTCTTGGTTGGTGGTTTAGTGGACAAGAATGGCCGCGGAGTGGCCGACGCGCCAGTCGTGATCGGTCAGCAAGGCAAGCCGGTCGCTGAATTGCGAACCGATGCAGAGGGACGATTCGCTGCCAAGGGCTTGAAGCCTGGCGTATATCAAGTCGTATCCCATGGTGCCGTGACCACGCACCGTGCATTTGCCGCCGAGCAAGCTCCCAAAGATGCCAAGCGTGGTGTAATTCACCAAGTTGATCCCGAGGTTGCTCGTGGTGCACCCTCCAACGGCGGACTGCTGGGCGTGTTGGCAAATCCGCTCGTGTTGGCACTAGTGATCGCCGCAGCGATCGCGATTCCGCTAGCTCTCGACGACGACGACGACGCCAGTTGAGTGCCCAATTTGGGGAAAGAGCTAAAGAGTGTTGATCAAGATAGTCGAAACAAGCACCTAGTAGACTATCCAACGTTCGATGCGAGTAGGAATTGGCATGAAGACTTCCAAAATCTTTCGGGCCGCAATTGTAGCGATGACCTGCTTGGGGGTCTGTATCCCCCATCCATCGGTCGCTGCCGCGGTAGTTGTAGACGGGATTCAGATCAACAAGGAAGTAGAAGATCTGAGTCTCCAGGATGGAGTGATGGTTGGTGGCTTAGTGGACAAAGCGGGTCGGGGTGTCGCCGACGCTCCCGTCGTGATTGCTCAGCAAGGCAAACCCGTGGCGACACTTCGCACGGATGCCGAAGGGCGTTTCTCCGCCGCCGGTTTGAAACCAGGTGTTTACCAAGTGGTTTCCCATGGTGCGCTTAACAATTATCGCGTCTGGGAAGAAGGAAAAGCTCCCGCGACTGCGAAACGAGGCGTGATTCACCAAGTCGATCCCGAGGTTGCTCGTGGGGCCAGCTCAGGCGGCTTGATCGCTCTGTTGACCAATCCACTGGTCATCGTGGCGATCATTGCCACCGCGATCGCTGTGCCCATCGCCCTTGACGATGATGACGACGCCAGCTGATCGCAGTGGCCATTCACGTTGCCGATTTTGATGCGGCGGCAAATTTGACCAACCGAACACCGAAGGCCACGCGAGAATCCTCGCAGTGGCCTTCAGTTGTTATTGCCTCCATCGCAGTCGCTTGGTTAGAATCGGAACTGAGGTTCACCGGGAGGCCAGTTTTCGCGTGACACGGAAGTTCATGCAGCCTGCCCGATGACTGAGTTCCCCATGACTGAGATCACGGAGGGTGGGAACGTTGCTTGCACGCTGGCCCATTCGCGTCAAACTGCTCTTCGCGCTCGTCATGCTGGCCGCCATTGTCGGCACGCTTGCGTTCAGCGGCTTCTGGGGGCTGTACGGCTATCGGCAACTGGCGGTCACCGTCAGCGAGCGGGCGGCCGAGCTTCCACTGAGCAGCAAACTAACCCGCAGCGCGGACGAACTGCGAGATTCTTGCTATCGGATTCGCCAAGGGGCAAGATCCGGTACCTCCTTGATCGCCGCCGACGCGCTCGGCTCATTGCGACAATATGATGACGATCGCTTTCACACGGCGCTCAGCACCTATCGTACGTCCCTGGCGCTCTACCGGGACCAATTTGAAAGGTCACGCGAGGATGGTTCGCTATTTTCCGATCAAAGCGAGCAGTTGGCAGTGCTCGACCAGCTCGGCAAACAACTCGATCGGATCGACGACCCTGCGCACGCCCGCTTGACTCAGCTCAGTTCCGGCGAGCTGGAGTCACTGCTGCACGAGCTGAATTTGCTGGTTGAGGGAACCGAACGGTTACCAAAGCTGTTGCAAGAGCGGATGGCCGGTTTCCGCAACCAAGTCAAAGGCGAATATCGCACGATGATCGCGTTAGCCTGGTCTTCGCTGGCCGCCGCAACGCTGATCCTAGCGACCCTGCTGTGGCTATTTCGCCGCATGGTGGTCAAGCCGTTTCGCAGCCTGTTGGCGGGCAGCCGGCTGGTTGCTCGCGGCGACCTCGACCACCGCATCCACTTGGGCACCGGGGACGAATTCGCGGAACTGGCTCAAGCGATGAACCACATGACCGATCGCTTTCAGAAAACGTACGACGAGCTTGAAGCCGTTTGCCGAAATCTCGACCAAGAGGTCCGCGATCGAACTCGCGAAGTCGTGCAGCGGGAACAATTAGCCAGCGTTGGTTTTCTGGCCGCCGGCGTGGCTCATGAAATCAACAATCCACTCGCTTCGATCGCCTGGAGCGCCGAAGCGCTCGAGTCTCGCCTGCACGACCTGCTGCACGCCGAAGTGAACGTCGCCAGCGAACCGCCCGAGGTCACGGCCGAGCAAGTCGATAGCCTCAAAAACAACTTACGGCGAATCCAACAAGAGGCTTTTCGCTGCAAGGGAATTACCGAACGTTTGCTCGACTTCAGCCGGTTGGGCGATGTGCGAAAATCACCCACCGATTTGAACGAACTGGTCCAAGATGTCGTGGCCATGGTCGGAACGCTCGGTCAGTATCGCTGCAAATCGATTCAGATCACGACCTCCGAGCCTGTGTTCGCGGATGTCAACCCACAGCAAATCAAGCAAGTTGTGCTCAATTTATTGACCAACGCCTTGGAAAGCGTCGACAAGGACGGGCAAGTTGAAGTCCAGGTCTCAGCCCACGGTGAAAACGCCCAAATCATCGTCCGAGATAACGGTTGCGGCATGAACGGCGAGGTTTTAGAAAACCTCTTCGAACCATTTTTTACGCGACGTCGCGACGGCCGCGGCACCGGGCTCGGCTTGAGCATCACCTATCGCATCGTCAACCAACACGGTGGCCAACTGACGGCTCACAGCGACGGTCCCGGTTGTGGATCGTCCCTCCAAGCAACTTTTCCCCTCAAAGCATCCGCCGATGTCGAACAAAAAAACACCGCATTCGCAGCCTAATCAAACAGGTTTGGCGATCTTGTTCGCCGACGATGAACAGGGACTTCAGGAACTGATGCGGGAGGAATTGCCCCGCATGGGTCATCGCGTGACGGTCTGTCCTGACGGGGAAACAGCGGTCGCCGCTTTGGAGAAAGAACCCTTTGACTGCCTGCTGGTCGATCTCGATATGCCAGGCATCGGCGGCATCGAAGTCCTCACCCGCGCCAAACAACTGCACCCGGCCATCGAGGCGGTGGTGATCACGGGCAAATCGAGCGAGGAGACGGCGATTGCCGCCCTCCGCCAAGGAGCCTTCGATTACATCACCAAACCGTGTCGCTTGGCCGACCTCGCATCGCTGCTCGGCCGCGTCTCCCAACAACATAAACTGGCTCGCCAAGTGGCCGCCCTGCAGCACCGCCTGCAACGCGCCGAAGGGGACGGCCAAATGGTCGGCAATCACCCCTCAGTCGAAAATGTGCGGCGGTTGGTCACCAAGGTGGCCCCCACCGACAGCACCGTGCTGATCCGTGGTGAAACAGGCTGCGGCAAAGAACTGGTGGCCAAATCGGTGCACGCCCAAAGCTTGCGAGCCGAAAAGCCGTTCGTCGCGATCAACTGTGGCGCGCTGCCCGAAAACCTAATTGAAAGCGAACTCTTTGGACACTGCCGGGGTGCTTTCACGGGTGCCGACGGAGCCCGCACCGGGCTGTTCGAAGTCGCCAACGAAGGCTCCATTTTCTTGGACGAAATCGGCGAGCTACCGCTGTCGATGCAGGCCAAATTATTGCGAGTCCTGGAAGCGGGAGAGATTCGCCGCGTCGGGGATAACCAAACCACAAAGATCGACGTGCGAGTCATTTGCGCCACGCACCGGGATCTCGAGGCGATGGTGGAAGCGGGCGAATTCCGTGAAGACTTGATGTTCCGCATCAACACTTTTGAAATCATGGTTCCGCCGCTGCGGGAACGAGTCTCCGACATCATGCCGTTGGCGGCCCACTTGTTGCGGAGGTTCCGCAAAGACTCCAGGGCGGACGAAGAGCTGTTCAGCCCATCGGCACGTGACCTGCTGTTGGGTCACGTATGGCCGGGAAACGTGCGGGAGTTGGCGAACGTGATCGAACACGCCGCGATTTTGTGCGACCGACCACCGATCGAGGCCGAGCATTTGCCGCGGCAGTTCAGCGACCGGCAACTGCGTAAGGAATTACGCAGCGGGGGACCGATTAGCCTGCGGGAGCTGGAATTAACCGCCATTGACGACGCTTTGCGGCGGCACGATGGTAGTAAACCGGCCGCCGCCGCAGAGTTAGGTGTCAGCCTAAAAACTTTGTACAACAAACTGAACGCGGCCGCTGATCGCAAAGCGGCCGGCTGAGCCCTTACAAATTCGGCCGCACCACACCGACGGCGAGGCCAATCACTTTGGCGTCGCTGACGTAAATGGGGTCCATTTCGTCATTTGCCGGTTGCAAACGAATCCGATCCCCTTCCGGGAACCAGTATTTCAGCGTCGCCTCCCCTTCGCTCGTTTGAGCCACGACCATCTGACCGGGAGCAGCCGAATCGCGACGCTCGACAATCACATAATCGCCGTCGGCGATGTGCGCGTTGATCATCGAATCCCCAGAAACCTGCAGAATAAAGCGATTATCCTTATAGAATAATTCGCCCAAATCGATGCGGTCATTCTGCTCAAAGGCCAGCGTCGTAGGACCGGCAGCAACCCGCCCGGCCATCTGCAAAGCAGTGCCGCTGCGATCGGCCATCTGCGTCAACTCAATCGCTCGCGACTTGTTCGGACATCTCCGCAACAAACCCTTTCGCTCCAATGCCTTGAGGTGACACATCACCCCGTTCGGGGAGCGAATCCCGAAGTGCTCTCCTATCTCTCGCACCGTCGGACCGTAACCGCGACGAATAATCAACTCGCGAATTAAATCGTAAACGGCTTGCTGACGCTCTGTCAGCGCTGGCGACACACTCATAAATCACACCCAAATGATTGTCGGCGATCGATAATGAACAAACAAAAAACCCGATTTGAGCCAGCAAACAACTGTCACCATGAAAGCTGGTGCCATCGTGAGGATTGACCAGCACCGGGGCCAGAGACGGCTCCGCTCGCGGAAACTCGCCCCCCCAAAAACCCGATGAATCAACTGTCACGATGATAGATGTACACTAACCAGACAGCATCCTATACGACCGTATATGCGAATGCCAGTCGTGCGGGGTGATTTTGTGCAAAAAAATTCAGACGGCGGGGTGTTCGAGCATGCCCACTCGGTCGCCCCCCCTACAATCAACAATTACCTACCAGCGACATCCTCCACAACATCCCTACAAGGAATCTTCGATGAAACGAGCCCTCATCGTGATCGACGTGCAACGCGAATACTTCGACGGTGCCTTCCCGATTCGGCACCCCGCCGGACATCTGGAAAGCATCTTGCAGGTGATGGATCAGGCCCAGCAAGCAAAAATTCCTACCGTGGTGGTGCGGCATCACCAGCCCGACCCCGCATCGCCCGTGTTCCGCAAAGACAGCGAGATGTGGCAACTGCACGACGAGGTCGAAGCTCGCCCCCGCGACTTGCTGATCGACAAACAACTGCCCGGCTCGTTCACCAACACGCCGCTCGATGCATTCCTCAAACAGCATCACATCGACACCGTCAGCATTGCCGGCTACATGACGCAAGTCTGTTGCGACACCACTGCCCGCCAAGCTTTTCATCAGGGCTATAACGTGGAGTTCTTGCGGGATGCCACCGGGACGCTCGACGTGGAAAACAAAGCCGGCTCAGTCACGGCGGAACAACTGCACGAAGCAATCCTAGTCGCCCAGCAAATGTTTATCAGCGACGTGATTGACACCCCAACTTGGCTCGCTCGTATCGAAGCTTAAACGCGGAAACGTAAGTGGTCGCGAAATTGAGGCTTCAACGCCAGCTACCACACCAAACCTCAGCACAATACTTCCGCTCCGGGCGTCGCCCCGGCGGAGCAACAACTGGCAGCCAATATCGATTTGGAGAAAGATTTCCGAATCCCGTGCCGT
>CAZHTX010000225.1:0-8927 GCA_964535475.1 uncultured Pirellulaceae bacterium | reverse complement strand
CTGCTGGAATACACCACGTTTGTTTCTCTCGGCATGACGATGATGCGGTCTATCTGAACAACTCGCTCAGCGTACCGCGCCGCGCCGTCGATTGGCGGCCTCAGGAAACACCGCTCGATTGTGCCTTTCTCAATCACATCCTCGGCCCCCCGCGACCATCGGCGATTTTTTTGCCCGCCGAGCTCTGGGGCAATCACGCCGTACCAAGCTTCTTGCGCTATACCGTGCTGTTGATTTAACGTTGCTGGACAAGCTTTGACGTTCCTCCCCAAGCTGCTTGTTCCTGCACGTTATACCAACACAACCTCATGAAACTGAACTCACTTGGCGTGAGCTTCGCTGCCTTGGTAGTGATCCTTGCCGCCTGGCTGGCATTTCCCGTGTCACGCTTCGGCTCCGGCGACCGCGAACCGACAACCGAGTCCGCGGCGGAAGATCAAGCCAGCAATCTGAAGCAAAAAAACATGTTGCGGATCAGCCCGCAAGCGCGAAAAAATCTGGGTCTCATCTCGCTCCCCACCAAACCGAAAACCTATTGGAGATCACTGGTCATACCGGGAGCGGTGGCCGATCGCCCAGGACGCTCCGATCGTGGCGTGACGTCGCCCGCCGTGGGTATCGTCACCGCCATCGATGCGTATCCGGGTGACACCATAAAACCGGGAAGCCAGTTGTTTACGCTGCGGCTATTCAGCGAGTATCTCCAGGCGACTCAAACACAACTCTACCGGGCCGCCGAAGAAATCAAGATTTTACAAGCCGAGATCGAACGTCTCGCCGAGTTGGCAACCAGCGGTGCCGTCCCCGAGAGTAAACTGATCGCTCTGCGAGCCGACCGTACGCGACAGCAAGCGATCGTGCAGTCATCCCGCCAAGATCTGCTGACCCGTGGTTTGCTCCCCGAGCAAATTCGCCTAGTGGAGCAACAAGGGGAGTTCGTGTCGACGATTGAGGTGCTGGCCCCCGAACCGATAGCAGCAGATAACAGCGGTTACGAAGTTCAAGAGTTAAGTGTGGAACTGGGCCAACAAGTCCAGGCGGGGCAACTGCTGGCGAAACTTTCCAATCATCAATCACTCTACGTCGTCGGTCATGCTTTCAAACGCGAAGCCGGTTTGTTAGAACGCGCCGCCACGACACAGCTGCCGGTAACGATCGAATTTACCGAGGATGAGCAATCGGATTGGCCGCCACTGGAGCAAACGTTTCAAATTCGCCACCTTTCTAATTCAATCGATCTCGCCAGCCGCACGCTCGACTTTTTTATCCCCTTGGAAAACCAGTCTCATACTTATCTCCAAGCGGGAGCAAGTTTTTTAGTATGGAGATTTCGCCCCGGGCAACGAGCCCGAATTCGCGTCCCGGTGGAAAAATTCGAGGACGTGTTCGTCTTGCCCACCGAGGGAGTTGTGCGTGAGGGAGCGGACGCCTACGTCTTTCAACAAGTTGGCAGCCTGTTCAAACGATTGTCAGTCCAGATCTTGCATGAAGATCGACTGGAAATTGTGATCGCTAACGACAACAGCATACAGTCGGGAGCCTTTTTGGCTCAGAACGGGGCCGCCTCACTGAATCGCATCTATAAGTCTTCCACCGGCGATGAATTACCCAACAACGTCCATGTCCACGCCGACGGGACGGTTCACGAAGCGCACTAACGACCAACGGTTATCTATAGTCGCTTTTCGCTCCGCGAAAGAAGATTCCAGCAACTTTCGCGGAGCGAAAGGCGACTTTGCCCCGCCGAAAACTAAGGTATGTGACCCTCTCAGATGCTTGATTCCCTCATCCGTAACGCCTTGCGCTACCGGCAATTTGTGGTCATCGTCAGCCTAGCCGTGCTGATCTATGGCTCCTACTTGGCGACGACCACTCCGATTGACGTGTTCCCCGATCTCGATCGTCCGCGGGTCGTGATCATCACCGAAGCTCCGGGCCTGGCAACTGAAGAAGTCGAAACCTTGGTGACTCAGCCGATCGAAATTGCCCTGATGGGAGCGAGCGGGGTGCAAGCGGTCCGCAGTCAATCGACCGCCGGCCTGAACGTGCTGTACGTCGAATTCGACTGGTCCACGGAGATATCTGTCGCCCGTCAAACCGTGCAAGAACGTTTAACAACGCTGGAAGGGGTGTTGCCGGCGGGGATTCGGCCGCAAATGACGCCCCCCTCATCGATCATGGGTCAAATCGTGGTGGCCGGACTCTACGCCCAAACGGGTCCTCGTGGCGGTCGGCTGACTCCGGTTGGTGAAACCGGCATGTTGGCGGAATGGACCGGTGGGCAAAACGGCGAACCGCAGATCCAGGTTTGGCAACCCGTGGAGCGCGAAAATCGGGGCACCTGGCAACCGGTGGCTTGCCAACAAGTCGACTGGGAGCCGAGTTCTTTGGCAATCGGCCCACTACAGAATGGCCCACGACAAAATGACCGACCGGTTGATCGCAACCAGGGTAGTGATGCGGGGACAGTCACGCTGCGGATTGGCGAGCAAAGTTATCAAGCCACGTTTCAGACAACGGCCCAGCAGTTATTAGAAATGCGGACGATCGCCGATTGGATCGTGCGTCCGCGATTGTTGAAGACAACTGGCGTGGCGGAAGTCTTTATGCAGGGAGGAGATCGCAAACAGTATCAAATTTTGATCGATCCGACCGCGTTGCTGGAGTATGACGTGACGGTTCAAGAAGTTGAGCAAGCGTTGCGAGCCAGCAACATCAACACCAGCGGTGGGTTTGCCGTGACGGGGGAGACGGAACGTCCGATTCGCATCCTGGGACGTCTGGGGCCGACGTCGCGAGTGGTGATTGCCGATTTGAACAAAATTCCGATCGGCCAACATCCCAAACGTTCCGTGTTGCTAGAGCAAGTGGCCAGGGTAACTGAAGGGGCTCAGTTAAAACGGGGCGACGGGAGCATCGACGGTCGACCGGGAGTTGTATTTACAATCGTCAAACAACCTCACGTTGACACTCGCCAGTTAACCGACGACGTGGCTCGCGCTTTTGCCGAAGTGGAAGCATCGCTACCAGCAAATTTGGTAATCAACACCGAGCTATTTCGGCTGAAGAATTTTATTGACCGAGGCATCTGGAATGTTGGCGAAGCATTGGTGATCGGCGCTGGGCTGGTGATCGTGGTGTTGTTTCTGTTTCTGCTGAATTTCCGCACCACCTTTATCACACTCACTGCAATTCCCTTATCACTGGTTTTAACGACGCTGGTATTTCGTTGCATCGGCTTGCTGACCGGCAACGATCTGTCCATCAACGTGATGACTTTGGGAGGGATCGCGGTGGCGATGGGGGAGTTGGTCGATGACGCGATTGTGGATGTGGAAAACATATTTCGTCGACTCAAACAAAATAACGCCCTGCCGCAGGCCGCGCGTCGCGCCCCGCTGGCGGTGGTCTACGCGGCCAGCAAGGAGATCCGCAGTTCCATCGCCTTCGGCACGGCCGTCGTTATCCTCTCCTTTCTGCCGCTGTTTGCACTCTCGGGTGTGGAAGGACGGCTATTCACACCCTTGGGAGTGGCCTACATCGTTTCAATTCTGGCATCGTTCTTCGTTTCACTGACCGTCACTCCGGTGCTCTCCTACTATCTGTTGCCGCACGCCAAAGCGACTCGTCAGGCGAGTGAAGGGGGTGTGTTGCGGATGCTGAAAGCGATTGCCAGACCGTTGATTCGAATCAGCATGCAAGTCCCCGGCATGTTGCTGCTGCTAACTTGGATCGCCGCCGGACTGGCAGGCTGGCAACTGACTCAGTTGGGGCGCAATTTCTTGCCACCGTTTGACGAGGGGAGCATTCAAGTCAACGTGACGTTGCCACCTGGTTCCTCACTCGACGCTTCCAATCAGGTCTCGGCGGCCATCGATCGGGTCTTTCAATCACTGCAGCTGAGCGAAGCCAATCCCGGCGGCGAGATTTTGCACTTCGTCCGCCGCACGGGCCGGGCCGAAATGGATGAACATGCTTCCCCCGTGCACGCTGGCGAATACATCCTCAGCATGAACCCCGCATCGGAAACACCCCGTGGCGAGTTGCTGACGAAACTGCGGACCTTGATCAGCGAGGGAGCGCCCGGCGTTGACATCGAAGTCGAACAACCACTGGCGCACTTGATCAGCCACATGGTATCGGGCGTGTACGCTCAAATCGCCATCAAGGTGTATGGAGATAACTTGGAAACACTGCAGAGCATCGCCAGTCAAGTCCAAGAAACGGTGCGGCAGGTGCCGGGTGTCACGCCGCCGATCGTGGAGCCGATTCGCGAGACAGCCGAACTGCATATCTCGCTCCGCGCCGATGATCTGGCCCTCTATGGCTTAACTCGCCAGTACGTCGCCGATGTGCTGCAGACCGCGCTGCAGGGCGAGGTGGTCTCCCAAGTGCTGGAGGGGCAAAGACGGTTTGATCTCCTGGTGCGTTTGGAAGAAGAATATCGCAGCGACTATGCCAACCTGGGCAGGTTGCGAATTCATCTCCCCGACCGCAGTGGTGAAACCGACCGTGGGCAAATTGAATTGGCCGCCGTCGCCGACATCGGTGAGGGGCTCGGCCCTAACTCCATCAATCGCGAAAATGCCAGACGCCGGATCGTGATTCGCTGTAACACCGAGGGACGCGATCTGGCCGGCGCGGTTCAGGACATCAAGCAGCGCGTCGGCCAACAAGTACAGCTGCCCGTTGGCTACTTTGTTGAATATGGCGGGCAATTCGAAAGTCAGCAAAATGCGACCAACCTGATTGTCATTTTGGCCGGGGCCTCGCTGATCGGCATCTTCCTGGTGCTGCTGCTGTTATTTCCCTCGGTCAAAATTGTCTTGCAAATCCTCAACGCCATCCCCACGGCCTTCATCGGTGGGGTGCTGGCCTTGGTGATCACCGAACAAAACTTGACCGTCGCCAGCTTGGTTGGATTCATCTCTCTCGGCGGAATTGCCGTTCGCAACGGAATTTTATTAGTCACGCATTACTTGCAGTTAATGGAAAACGAAGGAGAAACGTTCACACGGAACATGATTATGCGAGGCAGCCTGGAAAGGCTGGCACCGGTGTTAATGACAGCATTAACCGCCGGCATCGGTTTGATCCCTCTGGTTTGGGGTGGCGACGAGCCGGGCCGCGAAATCCTCTATCCGGTCGCCACCGTGATCTTGGGCGGGATCATGACGTCGACGTTCTGCGAGTTCTTGATCCATCCGGGTTTGTTCTGGCAATTTAGCGGCGGGGATGCGGAGCGGATTGCCAGCGAGCGGCTGCGGGAGGAGGCGGAGGATGTTTCTACTTAATGATGGAAATTTGAAAGCATTTCCAAGGTTGCTAGCACGGTTTATCCGCCGCGTTTACTCCGCCCAGTCGAGCTGCTTGCGGAAAACCGCCGATTGTACGCAGCTTGTTTGGAGCACCTACAGACTACGCAGATTAATATTGACCGGTTGGATGAGTTAGGTATAATCTGGCAGCCTTGGCAAACCTGGGAAAGCAGGAAAGCTCGGAGTTTCTTGCTGTTTATATTCGCAGCGCGAATTTCTCCCCAAATGTGATGGTGCGAAGTTTGCGCCATTTTGCTAAGTAGGCAACAGCGGGTCGTCGGCCCTCGGTTTGGTAGCCGTGGGAAGATGGGCCGAATTTATGGACCGGTAATTGGGTGCAGGGAGGAATTGCTGCCATGACCACGAAAACGGTTTTTACCACGGGCGAAGCGGCCAAGATTTGTAAGGTCAGTCAACAGACCATCATTCGCTGCTTTGACAATGGATCCCTAAAGGGGTTTCGCGTACCGGGCAGTCGGTTTCGACGAATTCCTCGTGATCACCTTTATTCGTTCATGAAGGATAATGGAATCCCGACGGACGCCCTGGAGAGTGGCAAGAAGCGGTTGCTCGTCGTCGACGACGATGAAGATTTGGTAGAGTTGATCGTCGACGCTTTCTCGCGTGACGGACGGTTTGACATCCGCACAGCCAACAATGGTTTTGACGCGGGCATGAAGGTCAACGAGTTTCGTCCCGATTTGGTCATCTTGGATGTGATGTTGCCGGACATCAACGGTCGTGAAGTGTGCCAGCGTGTGCGCAGCGATTCGTCACTGGACTCGGTGAAGATCATTTGCATTTCGGGGATGGTCGAGCAGGAGAAAGTGGACTCGCTGAAAGCGGCTGGTGCCAACGACTTTATGCAAAAGCCATTTGCCACCGACGACTTGCTGAATCGCTGTTGCGACATTCTTGATATTGATCGCACCGACCGGGCGTTGGCGCACTAACGCCCGATTGGATTTGGCTCAATGGACTGGTTGCCGGCGATTCAGTGGGAGCGGAAAACTTGGCTGCTGCCACTATCCGTGTCGTCTGCTAACACCTTGGCCGCGTACCTGTTGGATACGTCCAGCGGTAACGGGCCGTTGGCTGATCCCGAGTGGGCCGCCAGCGTGCTGGCCGAGTCGCTGAGCCTGGACCCGGCCTTGGCGATGTTTGCGGCGCTCGAGTACGCCAACGAGGAAGCTGCCGACTCGGCCCCCCGTGTTAGCATCGAACTGGAAGAATTAGCGGCCTGGTTGGCCGGTCGCCTGCAGGGCATCTTTCGTGACCAGCAACGGCGATTGTTGGGTGAGTTGGTTGCTGGCGAAATCGAACACTCCGAAAATCTGCCCGACTATCACCGGCTGCCCGACTATTGCTCTTTGGCCGCCGCCGCGCTGGCTGATGTGCCCGAGCAGTGGATGGAGCGAGCGGTGGCTTGGCTGCAGCCGGCCGAGCAGGAACCACCAGCGGCTTGGCGGCAACGCTGGCCCCAGCTTTGCGGCGCGACCAGCGAGTCACCTGCGACCAGCGAGTCACCTGCGACCAGCGAGTCACCTGCGGCCCCGCCCGTTTACGCCCAGTCGTCGCTTGACCTCTACAGATTGGCCTCTGCGCTCCGCGAACGGGACGTTTTGAGCGAGCGATTTGCGGCTAAACTGCAGACGGAAAAACTAGCCTCCCTGCGGCAATTGGCTTACGGCTTGAGCCACGAAATCAATAATCCGCTGGCGGGCATTCGCACCCGTGCCGAGCATCTGGCCAGCGACGAGGAGGATGCCGGGCGACGACAGCAATTGAGTCGGATTGTTGATTCGGTGATGCGGGCTCATGAGATGATTGCCGACTTGATGTATTTCGCTCGCCCGCCTCAGCCCAGCTACCAAACGTTTTCCGCTAGCGAATTCACTCACCAGCTGATTGCCGAATACCAACCACAGTGCGAGCCGCGGGGGATCCAGTGTGAGTTGCTGGGAATCCCCACAACCCATCGGGGCGGGGGAGCCGCAAGACAGAGCAGGGGAGAGGCGATGCGGGGCAGGGGAGAGGCGATGCGGGGCAGGGGAGGGGAACGGTTGATGATTTCCGCCGACCCTGACCAGCTCGCCGATGCCTTGCGAGCGCTGCTGGACAACGCTTTGGAAGCGGTCGCGGCGGGGGGAGCGATAGCGGTCGAGGTTCGCCGCACGGCCCGGTTTCTGGTGTGGGTGGTCAGCGACAGCGGCCCTGGCTTGACGGCCGAGGCGCGTCGCCACGCCTTTGATCCTTACTTCAGCGGGCGGGAAGCGGGACGCGGGCTGGGCTTAGGGCTGTGCCGGGTTTATCGTATAGCGAGAAGCCACGGGGGAGGCGCCTCTTTGGATGCCGTGGCTGTGGGATGTCGCGCCCGCTTGTGGGTGCGCCGCACAGCAGACCGTTCCTGAACTGAATCGGGCCGAAACTATGGATTATCCCTGGCTAAGTATCGTTCCCCCGTTGATTGCCATCGGCTTGGCGATCGCCAGCCGGCAAGTGATTTTGTCACTGGGCATGTCGATCATCGTGGGGGCGATCCTGCTGACCAGCCCGTTTGGTCCCAGCCCAGTTGACCCCAGCGAATCGGCCGCTGGAGCAATGTGGCCGGTCCGCTTTTGGCAATCGCTTTGGTTTGATCATCTCTGGCCCGCTTTGCAGAGCTGGGATCACCAACGCGTCTTCATCTTCAGCCTGACCTTAGGCGCGATGGTCGGTGTGATTGAAGCGGTTGGCGGGATGGAGGTCCTGGTGCGGCAACTGATGCGGCGGGTGAAAAGCCGACGAGCTGGCCAGGGATTAGTTTGGGGCTTGGGGCTGGGGATTTTTTTTGACGATTATGCCAACACGCTGTTGTTGGGCACCACCATGCGCTCGACGGCCGACCGCTTGCGGTTTTCCCGAGCAAAATTAGCTTACCTGGTCGATTCCACAGCCGCTCCCGTGGCCGGCCTGGCGTTGGTCAGCACTTGGGTGGCGACCGAGATCAGCCTGATTGGTGATGTGCTGCGAGCGGCCGGTGTGAACCCAGAGATCACTCCCTTTACGATTTTCCTAGCGTCAATCCCTTATCGGTTTTATGCCATCCTGGCCCTCTTGATGGTCGCCTTTGTGGCTTGGAGCGGGCGAGATTTTGGCCCCATGTTGACCGAGGAACGACGCTGCCTCGGCTTGTTGCCGCAACCATCGCTGGCCGGAGCCGCGAGCAAACAGCCGGCAGGCCCAACCGCGGACCTGCCGATGGAAATGACAGCGGATCTGCCGGCGGAACTACCAGCGGAACGTCAGCTACCTGGTTGGCTGTGGCTGTTGGCGGTGATTCCGGTGGTGGTTTGCGTGTTGGTGGTGTTGCGTTGGCTGGTGCAAACGGGGCAAGCGGAAGTGGGCGAGACGGAGTTGACGGGGATTCGTTATTGGGGCGAAGTGCTCGGCAGCGCGGACTCTTATCAAGCCTTGGTCTGGGGTAGCGTGGCCGGGTTGCTGACGGCGATCACTTGCGGACTGTGGGCCGCTTGGCTGGAATCGGCAACTTGGGCTCCCGGGTCGCGTGGGCTGGGTCGGCTGGCCGATTTTTCGATGGGAATCGCTAATTGTTTTTGGGGTGCGGTG
>CAZHTX010000224.1:0-8927 GCA_964535475.1 uncultured Pirellulaceae bacterium | reverse complement strand
CGCGCCCTGGTCGGGACTGAGTGGTGCTGCCGATTCGCCCTCGCCCGCGTTGATTGTGGTAATCCCCTGGGTTAACAAATTCATTGCGGTTTTTGGGTCATCCAGCATCGGCGTCGCGGTTTGCCCCATCATGTCGATAAAACCTGGGGAAATCACTTTTCCCCGCACATCGATCTCCACTTCCGCGGCGGCATCCCCCAGATCGCCAATCGCCGCAATCCGACCTGCGCGGATTCCCACGTCGGCGACATACCAGGGTGCACCTGTCCCGTCGATCACCCGTCCCCGACGAAGTAAAATATCGAAACCCGCCCCCGCTTGTTCACCGTCAGCATTGGCGGTCACTTGAGCATCCGTACCGGCCGCCAGCGAAGGGACAAGCAAAGGCGGCACCATGGATAGCAAGGCCAATCCTAAGCACTGCAATCGCCGGACCACAACAGGAAAAAAATCTAGCACTTGCTAACCCTTGAATTCCGCGAGTCGTGATTTCAATAAACTGCCCCCGTTCCCGGCTAACTCGGTCAGCTGGACGAGCCCGTTTTCAACAACCACTCCAGTCGCCGGGGCATCCGCGAGCAACACGGCACCATCCAAATCAGCATAGTCCAGCAGCGGCAACAGATGCGCGGCACCGCTGATGCCGATCGCCGATTCCACCATGCAGCCGACCATCGTCTTCAACTTTAAGGAACGTGCTTGACGCAACATCCTGAGAGCGGGTGTCAAACCACCACATTTGCAAATTTTCACATTCACACCGTGATAGCGACGGTAGCACTGCTCCACGTCACCGGCTACCTGGCAATCCTCATCAGCGATGATTGGCAGCGCAGATTGCAAGTAAACACGGCGTTTGTCTTCGCTGGAAGCCTCTGGGGGGAGGGGCTGCTCGATAAATTCCACTCCCAACTCGGCCAAACGATGCGAATTCGCGATCGTTTGTTCTGCGGTCCAACCACAGTTTGCGTCCACACGAAAGGTGGCGGCGGTATGACTCCGCAAGGCTTCGATTATTTCCAAATCATTATCGGTGCCAAGCTTAATCTTATAAATTCCCCAATCGGGACGCTCGCTCAATTTTGCCAACATCTTATCGATGGTGTCGATACCAATGGTATAACTCGATTGCGGCACATTCTCCCATTGCAGTCCCCACCGTCTCCACGTTGGCAGACCGGTAAGTTTTCCATGTAAATCATGAGCGGCCATATCGAGTGCTGACATGGCGAACATATCATTACCAAGCTCAGCCAACATCGTTTCCCACTGAGTTTCGGGCATCGATTGGGCGTAACGATCCAGCGTTCTTCCCAACCGGCCAAGCGAAGCCTCCATACTTTCGTAAGTGTGGCCGTAAAAATCATTGGTGGTAACTTCGCCATAGCCATGTTTACCATCCTGCACCAGCTCCACGACTAGGCTTTCTTGCGTGGTGATCGTACCACGAGAGATCGTGAACGGGTGCGCCAGCGGTAGTTGCCAGCGATGTAAGATCATCTTCATGAGCCGATCACCTCGTTGCGAAGTTGATGAACCGCCGCTACTAATTTTTCGGTCCCCTGGCGATACACATCACAGGCTGGCAGGCCAAATTCGCTTTCCGCTCGCTCGATCTCCGCGGCTGCGGCGTCCGGGGTCAAGTCTCGCGTGTTGATCGCGATGCCGATCACTCGACACGGGTGCCGTAGATTGGCTAACTGTTCGTAGGCGGCAATTTGCCGGGAGAGTTGAGGAATGGGGACTTTATCGATCCCTTTGACATGCGTACGACCGGCCTGATAGCAGAAGATGAGGCCGTCAGGCGCACAACCATGCAACAACCCTAACGTGACCGCTGAAAAGGCGGGATGGGAGATACTTCCCTGTCCTTCGATCAAGACAAAGTCGGCACCATCATGCTGTTTGACGAGGTGTTCCACGGCACCGTTAACAAAGTCAGCCACCACGCAATCGACGGGAACGCCTCGGCCCGAGATCATAATGCCGGTTTGCCCCGTGGCGACGAACTCCGCGTTCAGATGTTGCGCCGTTAAGGCTCTTTGGATTTCCAACGTGGTCACCATCTTGCCAACGCTGCAGTCGTGGCCGACCGTGTGCACGCGTAAAGAACGTTTGGAGAAATCAAAATGCTCCGCAGTCTCTTTCCAACGGTTGCGTCGCACATCGATTAACTGGCCGGGGGAATCCTTCGCCGCAGCGACCAGGTCATCATCTTCGACTAAAAAATCATGCAGCCCCGAGACGACATCCATCCCACGGCTGATCGCTGCGAGCAAAATTGGCTTCCAGTGAGCGGGCAATTTGCCACCCGGCGGGGCGATGCCGAGGTACACCGCATCCGCCGATTCCACTGCACTCAAGGTACCGCATATGGGAATCGACTCGCCATTTCCGAACAGCTCTTTGGCGGTCTGCCCGCTCGCTTGGCTCTCCAGCACGGCCACAATATCACTGCTGCGGTAACGCGCCAAACTGATCGCCGTTTTGGCCAAGAAAGGCGTTGAATAGCCATCGGTTAACAACACAATTTGGCGGTGTCCCCGAATGCGGGCATGTGCGGCGAGAGTTTCCTCCGCCGCGGGTCCGGCTGCTGAGCTCATGAAGTTTTCTTACCGAAAGGATGCGCCGGCTCGGAAATGCCAGCTTGCTGCTGATACGATACCAAATGTTCTAACCGAAAGGGGTTTGCCGACTAGTAGGCGAATTATTACCGCAAATCATTAGGGAAAGACCGTGAACGATGAATTGATGCCTGAAATCAACCGAGCAAACCTAGGCTCCAGCCCCCGGTTGTGCGATCGCCGCGTTTTCCTGCAAGGGTCAACGCTGATGATTGTAGCCGCAGGAGCGGCGGCTGCGGGTGCGGCGGCTACTCCCCATCCCGCCGGGCGGTTCGCTGAGCAGCAGGCTACCGAGATGATGCTACGGATCGGGCTGGTGACCGATCTGCACTATGCTGACAAACCGCCCGCGGGCAGTCGTCACTATCGTCAAACGCCTCAGAAATTGGCTGAGGCCACTGCGGAATTCCAACGAGCAAAGCTTGATTGCTTAATCGAGCTGGGGGACCTGATCGATGCGGCTGCCGATGTGGCAACCGAACAGAGGTACTTGAAGAAAATCAATCAGCAGTTTTCGGCGATTTGCCAAGACCGCCACTATGTGCTCGGTAACCACTGCGTCGACACGCTGCGTAAAGCGGAATTCTTGGGAACGGTCGAACAGGAGAAATCGTATTATTCATTTGAGCGGGGCGACTTTCATTTTATCGTGCTCGACTCCTGTTTCCGCAGTGATGGAGTTCCTTACGAACGCAAGAACTTCAAATGGACCGATGCAAATATTCCCGCCGCGGAACTTGAATGGCTGCGAGCCGACTTGCAAGCTTCTGATAAACCGGTGATCGTTTTCGCGCACCAGCGGCTCGATGTCGACAACAGCCATGGTGTCAAAAACCAAGCCGACGTCCGTAAGTTGTTCGAGCAAAATGGGCGAGTCCAAGCCGTCTTCCAGGGACACAGCCATCAAAACGATTTGAAGATGATCAACGGTATCCCTTACTGTACGTTGGTCGCGATGGTCGAAGGAACTGGCGCGGAGAACAACGGTTACTCCGTGCTGGAGATCGCCGCGGATCAGACGCTGCGAGTGCAGGGATTCCGCCAGCAGAAAGATCATCAGCTTTCGTAAGGACAACGATTCCCTCGTTCCCAGGCTCCCGTCTGGGAACGAGAAGAAATGGGCGAAACAGGGAGCGCGAAGTCACAAATCTGCCAATTTTTGAGAAATTTCAAAATCTCGGCTAATAAACTAGCCTCTGGTGGGTCTTTAGTACTAAAGCAGAAGACTTCAGCCACATGCAGACGCTCAAGTTGCCACGCTGCTTCCCCTTGCGACAGAACTCCCCAACAAACTTTTTGATTTGGGAAACAAGCATGAACAAATGGTCTTTGGAACTGACGGCTGGTAACGCGGGTTCCCTGGCTTTAACGGTGCCTGGCTTTAACGGTCCCGTAGCGTGAGCCTGTGTTGAATCCTTTACCTTCGAGTTCAAACTCGCCAACCGATCCGATCACCAGCCAGGCTGGCTGTGCGGAACCAGGGTCGCTGCGCTGTTTGTTCGAGGAAGAGGAGTCAAAGCTACTTCGTTACGCGTTCATGCTAGTACGTCGTCGCGAGGTGGCTGAGGAGATCGTGCAGGAAGTTTTCTTGCAGTTGCATGCCAAGACGGCAGACGTTGAATCACCGCGAGCGTGGCTATATCGGAGCGTTCGCAATCGAGCTTGGAAACATCTCAGAAAGAGCCGACGCGAGACGCTCAGCAGCGATCAGTCGGCGGGAGTTGTCGCACTGATGATGGAATCAATGGATAGTGAGGAAGAAACACCCGACGCCGTGTTTGCCAAATTGGAAATGGTGGCAACGCTGCGGGAATTAGTGGGAGCACTGCCGGAGCAGGACCAGCAGTTGATTCGGCTGAAATACTTCGATGGTTTGAAGTACCGCGAGATCAGCGAGCGGACTGGGATGACGATCAGCAACGTTGGTTATCGTCTGCATCATATCATGCAACAACTGGCCTTGAGGCTGCGACCTTTGGGAGCCGACGAATCACAATGAACGACCCAATTTTCTATCTGGATGGTCCAGAGCCTGAATTGCAACTGAGGCTCACGGCGATGGTCATGGGGGAAGCTTCGGACCTGGAACGCGAGCAATTGGAAGGGATCCTGCAACAGCGTGCCGACGCGGCGAGCTGGTATCGGCAATTGCAACAGCTGCATGCTGGCTTGGCGGAACTAGCGGCAACGACCGCTGCGGATGACGACGATTGGAAGTTATCGGCCGATCGGCGGCAGCAGCTGTTATCGGTATTCGACGGCGAAACACCAAATCCATTGCCAGCTACCGCTGAATTACCGGCTGTAGATAAAGCAAAATCTAACAACTCCGAGCAGCGAACCGCCAAGCAGTCATCGCGACAACCACTCAAGCGACGCAAGCTTTGGTTGGTCGGTATCGCCGCTAGCTTGTTGTTGGTGATGGGGGTGTCAGCGTTGCAGCTTTCGCAACAACGCTTGCAACTTGCTAACTTTAGCCCAATGTCGCAGCCCGCTCCGCCGGAATTCAGGGCCGAAGATTTCGCCGCGGGCAACGCAGTCCGGCTGGCACCCGAAGGAGAAGCGTCCCCTCCATCACCTTACTATCTTAGCGACGACGTTGAATATTTCCCCGCCCAGTCTGAGAAATCCATGCAACGTCCCGCCGGTAGTGCGGCAACGTTTCGCAGCAACGGCGAAAACGCAAATGGATTAGCGTTACCCGCGACCGGTAACGCACAAGGACAGCTTCCCCCAAGTCCCACCGCGGCCCCCGGCGGAAGCGAAGAACATGCCCTGGGGATGAGTGGTGCGGGCGGCCGGATGGGCGCGTACGGCGGGATGGGCGCGGGTGGTGGCATGGGTGGCGGGATGGGTGGCTATGGAGGTGAATCAAGCGGTCAAGAGGACGACTTTGCGAGCCCAGACGAAGCGCTCTTCTTCGAAGGAAATCAACCACATCGACAACTCGGCGTCAACAAAGGTCTGTATGCAATCTCCCCCAGCGAGGAGACAGCTCAAGGTCGCTTTTCAAACTCGTTGGGTGGGAAGCCAGCTCAAGGACAGCCCGGCTATCTGGCTCCAGATGCCAATTCGCCTTACGGAGTTTGGGGTTCCAGCGCTACTCCAGAATTGCGGGGAGGAACATCGCAAATTTACCGCTTGTCGCCAAACGCGGCGGGCGGCAACGACGAGCGTCGCTCAGCAATCTCCGAAGTGCTTGTGCCGGACGGTGACTCGCTCTTACTGGGCGGTATCCGCCGCGAGGCTCGTCCAGAGCTGAATCGCAATGCGGGCCTCGATGTGTCCGGCGGTGAAGGCTTGCAAGAGACAGCCACCGCGAGCGAGCGTTTCTCGACCTTTTCTCTGCACGTCAGCGATGTGTCGTTCAAGCTGGCCTTAGCTGCCTTCGACCGTGGTGAATGGCCCGCTGCGGAGAAGATCCGTATCGAAGAGTTTGTCAATGCGATGGACTATCGCGATCCACTAGCAACGCCACAAGAACAGGTCGCCTGTAAGCTCGAGCAAGCGATACATCCTTACTTGATGCAACGAAATCTGCTGCGAATCTCCTTGCAAACGGCTGCCACAGGACGATTACCACAACAGCCGTTGCGATTAACGTTGCTGCTGGATAACTCGGGTTCGATGGAGCGTCCCGATCGACGCCAGACGGTGCGCCGCGCCATTGAATCACTGGCCCAGCAGTTGACGGCTAACGACCAAGTAACCTTGATCAGTTTCGCCAACACACCACGTTTGCTGGCCGAGCGAGTTAGCGGCGCGAAGCTGGATGAGCTGGTGCAATTGGTTGAAAACTTACCGAGCGAAGGTGGCACGAATCTCGAAGCCGCTTTGCAGCTGGCCCTCGAAAAAAGTGTCGAACAAGCTCGCTCGGCGGATAATGCCTCCGCCGGATTGAATCGCATCATTATGATGACTGATGGTGCGGTCAACTTGGGAGATGCCGATCCGCAGCGGTTGTCAGAGTTGGTGGTGCAGATGCGACAAGCTGGCATCGCTTTCGATGCGGCGGGGATCAGCGCTCACGATCTCAATGATGAAGTATTGGAAACGCTAGCCCGCCAAGGTGATGGTCGTTATTACTTGCTGGACGCCAGCGAAGAAGTGGGTGCCGGCTTCGCTGACCAGATCGCCGGGGCACTGCGTCCAGCGGCGAAGAATGTCAAGGTGCAGGTTGAGTTTAATCCGCAGCGGGTCGGCCAGTATAAGTTACTAGGATTCGAAAAACACTTGCTCAATCCCGAGGACTTTCGCAATGACAAAATCGACGCGGCCGAATTGGCGGCGGCTGAAGCTGGGGTGGCGCTTTATCATTTCGAACCCAAGCCCGATGGCCGGGGTGATGTCGGTTCGGTCTCCGTCCGTTACCAAGATTTGTCGACTGGCTTGATGGTCGAACGCCGCTGGCCAATCCCCTATCAACCCCAGACACCGCGTCTGGAACAAGCGGACCCAAGAGTTCGCATCGCCACGGTCGCAGCCTTGTTTGCCGCCAAGTTACGCGGGGATGCCGTTGCTTATGGAACGGATCTAAACGCGTTGGCCACGACGCTGGCAGAGTTACCCTCCAGCTACGGGAGTGACCTCCGCGTTGAACAACTTAAGTTCATGATTGAGACCGCGCGTCAGCTAGAGACCCTGCCGTAAGAACCTTTCCGAAAACCGTTAGCCGCTTTGGCGCTAGCCGCGGTTATTTTCTTTCCGAAAACCGTTAGCCGCTTTGGCGCTAGCCGCGGTTATTTTCGGTTTTCGGATAGGTTCTAAGCTCCCTCGTTCCCAAGCTCCCCGCCCGGGAATGAGACGTAGAGAGTCGAGAGCCAGAGAGCCTGTGACAAAAACCTTTCCTACGAGTGCCACGATGCGATCACTGACCACAATCGTTTTCTGCTTGATCATCTTCGGATTGAGAGTGCCAGCCGTGCACGGGCAGGAGGGGCTGTCAACGACGGAAGGCATACCGACGATTATCCTCAACTCCACGCGGCCACCAGAGCCAGCCTTCTTGTACTCGGCAACCGCTCGCGCGAAAATCGACGTTGATTCCGCCGAGGTAACTCAAAACATCGAGTTAAACATCAAGGTGATTCAAGGCCAGCCGCGCACTGTGCTGTTCGCCCTCAATGGCCCTGGAGATGTGGTCGAAGTCCAAGGTGACAAAGTGGAATCATGGAGCGTGCGCACCAAAGAAAAACAACGTTACTTGGAACTAACCATCGGCGGCAAAGCCTCAATAGACCAAGTAGATCCAACAGACGAACCGAATGACGCCGGAGAGCGAACAACCCTGAGCGCCACAGTCGTGCTGCGGACTGAACTCCGGCCGCTGCCGACCAAGCTGGAAATTGCTCACCTTGGCCCCGGCGAAGCCGTCGGCTTTGACGCAATCGTCCACGTTGATTTTGCGCCGGGACTTACTGGCAAAGTGCTGCGAGCGGAGGGCTTTGCGCCGCTGGCTGGGAAGAAGGGTGAACTGCATTATCAAACAGCGACCGGTGGCCGCCTGATCTTGCAATTGCAAAAACGCAGCACGGCGCCCGATCCGATTGAGCTGTCAAGCATGCAAGTCACCGGCCAAATTCATCCCAACGGAAAATCGGTCTACTTTCAATTGACGGGACAGGCTGTGGTGACGGAACCTGGAGCCCGCCTGCGGGTGCTGTCCGGCAACGCGGCGGTCAGCAGCTTGCCCGGCAACGGCGACTATCGCTTGGAATGGGTAGAGGCGGAAGCGGGGAATGGCGGTTACGACTTGGTCTTCCCAACCAGCGGTCAATTCCCCATCGACTTGCAATTCGTGGCCGCGGTGACAACCACCGAAAATAATTGGCAAGCGATCGATTTGACACTGGCGACCAGCGCGGTGATGCCCATCGAGCTGAGCGGCTTTGCGGCGAACGTCGAATTTCGGCGGGCTGCCGGAACCATGGTTCCGACCGCGAGCGAAGAGGGCTGGAGTGGTTTTTTGCCTGCTAGCGGACGGGTGCAATTGCAATGGAAAGATGTTTCCGCAGCGGAAGTAGACAGCAAACTGTTCTTCACCACACAAGCTCGGGTGGAAGCGCAAGTCGGTCCCGGACTACTAAGACAAACACACCAAGTTGATTATAAGGTATTGCAAGGCGAACTGACATCATTGCAACTACAGTTGTCTGGCCCAGGGGAAATACTCGATGTTGAAGGCATTAATTTGGTCGGCTGGCAAGTGCTGGACGATGCCGATGAGGGACAAAGATTGGAGATCACGCTGGGGCAACCCATCGTGGGCGAAGCCCAATTTCGCATCCGCAGCCAAACGACCCT